>NZ_LCWM02000044.1 GCF_002077075.2 Thermoproteus sp. CP80
ATGGTTGCGTCGTAGGGCCTAAGCCGCCGTAGTCTAGCGGCTAGGATAGGGAGGCCCCCTAAGGGTGGGCTGTGGCCCCATTGACCCGGGTTCAAATCCCGGCGGCGGCCTACTCGGCGAGCTCCTCCGGCTATCGTCGACACGGTCCGACTGGACGCTGGTCGATTCCACATGCCGGCTGTCGTTGGTTCCACACCACGTTCGGCCAGACCCGTCATACCGACTCAATTCGACTAACTCACGGCGATGTCGGCTTCGAGGAAACAGCGAAGCGATTGAGGGTAGAAAAGGGTATGTCCTTGCAGGGGCCTCCCGGCGATCTCCCTCTGCCTCTGCGTGCCGTTCTCCGCCCTTTCGGCGAGATACGGCGCCCTGGCCCTCCCGACGAGCCGTTCCCCCTCGGCCAGCCTCAAGAGGTCCGTGTGTCGATATGCTCGAAATGAGCGGCTCCGAAACGACGACGCTCGGCATAGGCCCGGCCGCCCTAAGCCTTCCGGCGGCCTCTGAGGCCCTCCTCAAACCGCCGATGTGGATCTGCGTAAACTTTTTAAGCGAGTCCTATATATCGCGCGGCGGCGGTAGTCTAGCCTGGTTTAGGGGGCACGGCCCCGACTACGGATGGCGGCCTTCCACGCACATGCGAAGAAAGCCGTTGATCCCGGGAGGGGATCCCCCGGGAGTTCGAATCCCGGCCGCCGCACCACCTCTTCGACCGCATTAAGCCTATCCAGAGGGCTGGAGGCGGCATGCTCGCCGATGTTTAAACCCATCGCCCTGCAGGCCGCCGTGCAAGCGCCAGGAGGCCTTCCAAGTCTGACGGCGATGGGATCTCCGCGGCTGTGTTGCGGTTGGCCGCCTCCTCTGTTGCCTACGTCCTCACTATGAAGTAGGTGCCTAGCGCCTTGGCAGCCAGGACTCCGCCCCTTTTTCTCAATTCTCCATCCACGACGATGGTGTGGAGGCCCCGCCTCAAGACCTTAGCCGACACCTCGTAGGCCCCGGTTTCCGCCTAATCCGACCGGATAGATGTTCGATGCAGCATGTTGCTGTGCGGCGTTGGCTCAACAGTTCCACATTTCGGTTAAACTCGGCACTTCGATTCAATATCAGTTAGCGCACAGCGATGCTAGCTTAGAGGAATGTGGCAAAGGATAAAAAGGGGATGTCTTTGCAAGAATTTCCTGGCAATCTCTTTTTGCCTCGGTGTTCCGTTTTTCGCCTTTTCGACAAGATATAGCGCTATAGCCTTCCTGACGGTCTCGTCCCTCTCTGCCAGCTTTAGGAGATCTGTTGCGGTGATGTATACGACGTATTTGGCGTTGGACTTCACAATATTTGGTCTAAGCCCGGCCACCTCAAGCCTCCCGGCGATTTCCAATGCCTCCCCAACACCGCGGGTATAGTGTACAGCATTGAGCGAGCCGCTTCTGCTACTGACGAGATGTAAAGACATCTCAACGCCAGCCACAACTACCGCATGGCTCCTCAGTTTACTTCTCTCTCTGTGGTCTAACTGCTCGGTGGAGACGTCAATGTTGTTCCGCCTATACGTCTCCCTAAGGACGTCTATACCCCTCTTCTTCGTTTTCAACTTGTATAACTTCCTGAAATCCTTATCGGTGGCAAGCTTTATGTTAGTCCATTTATGAGCCCCCATAAGATCTAGTAACATACCATACGTACCTGCTGCCTCCTTAAGCCTCTCAAATGTCTCCTTACCCGTGGCGACAAGGGCTTGATCTATGCTTATACTCTTGCCTAACTTCCAGGGTTCTTTGGCTGAAATCACAAGCTTATATTTATTGTGTAATATATCATTACGTCTCGATTTGCCGTCACCAAGCCACATAGTAAGCATAGGCGTCCACTCCCCACATCTGAAGTAGCTTGTCACCATATCTATGGCCTTGTCCTTGCTCCACTTCTGCCTCCAATCTTTCGCAATGGCATCTATCAGTATGGTTGCCCCTTCATGTGTTAAGTTAACCGAATTAATATATACATAAAGTTCTCCATGTCTTACAGTAACCCATGCGAATATCTGCCAGGGCTGTGTGGTACCCATGAAGGGATGGTTATCTATCTTGCCCTCATCGCTCGCCCTCCAGCCCAGCTGGAGCAGCTCAAGCCGCTCACGCGGAAGCTTGAGTATGTCGGGGAAGCGTACCGATGCACTGACGCCGTGAATTATGATGTATGGAGCGAACCCTTCTCTTACATACATCCACGTCCCGTCCGGCGCGTACAGCTTGTTGCCCTCCAGCTTATACGCACCCTCGGCGACGGCCTTGTACAGCGTCGTCAGCTTCTCTTTCGTCTGCATCCACGCCTCCAGCAGAAGCCGTTTCAGCGTGTCTCTGAAGTCAAGGAGCTGGCTCCTCTCCTCCTCTGTAAGCTGAAAGGTCTTCATGATCTCCTGCGTCGCGTATTCGACGTAGGCGATCCACGCCTGGAATACCCAGTCCACCGACCCCCGCAAGACTCCATGTTTGGAAACCTGCTCAAGAACCTCCTCCACGGTCGGCGGCTCGGCCGGCCTCAAGGCCGGCTCAAGGCGGCGCCTAAGTTCGTCTACAGAGAACTTCCTCTCCATGTCTCTATCGGAGGTTGCCGTTAAATTGATTCGATGCCGTCGCTGGCCGAATCGAGCCGTAGCGCATGCGGGGCGTCCGGCTGATCGAATTCGCCGTCTGGGCCGGCCCCTTCACGGCGCGTCGGCCGCAGGAAACATCTGCGCCTCCGCGGCGCACCGCCAAGTTGAACCGCCTCGCCCACCTCTCGGCGGGTTCCTCGACGCCTACAGGGAACATCAAAGAAAAGTCCTACAGGGGGCTAGCCCCCTGTCAAGCCCTTCTTAATTACTCCCTGTAAGCGCCGGCGGATCCGCCGAGAGGCGGATCGATTTATCAATGTAATCCGGAAGGCATATGGACGACTTCTGGGAAATGATGTGGGCGACACCGACGTATGCCGTGCAGTACATAGATCCGGACAATCTCTACGGACGTAAGAAGAGGATCGATCCGTACATACGTTCGTACTGCCCACCGCTTGAGCTTGACCTCCACCGGAAGCCCACCAGCCGGCGGATCGTCCTACTGAGCTCCCAATCCCGCTCCCCTCCAACCCGCGCCGGCCGGACGCGCTGGCTCCGCCCCCACCTCCCGCCCGCCTACCCCCAAACCCCGAGCCCCAGGGCGTGGAGGAGGCGCAAGTAGGTTCGAGATTGTGCACCAAGAGGTGCCTCAGAGAACTCGGTACGACCCCGGTTCAACTTATCTGTGCCGCGGAGCGCGCATGGAGGATGGCGCGTTCGGGCGGTGCTACGTCGCATGCATGAACCGCTGCGCGGACGGCTGCCGCAGGGACCCCGCGATATGCCCTGGCGCCCGGGGGGATGCACCACGGAGTGCGGCGGGCTCCGCCCCGCCGAGCGCAGGCCAGCCGACGTGGAGCCGGCCGACTGGGAATAGCCCCCTCCCTTTTTTACCTCTCCGACCATCCGCTCCTTTCCGCAGGGCGGATGCCCTATGTGGAATCGATGCGGCGGAGGGGCGCCGCGATTTCCTTCGGACGGGGGACTAAACGCGGCCGAGGCGGAGGAGGGGACGGGCGGATGCGCCGGAGCCGCGATGCCGGCGGGAGGCGCAAGTGGAACCGAGGCGGCTGAGGAGGGAGGTACAAGTGGAACCGACACGCCGTGGGGGGAGGCGGCGGAGGGCGCAAGTGGAATCGATAAGCTGTCAAAACCAACGGCGCTCAAAAGGGGAATTTCACGACAAACGCGTTGCGCGCAGATATGCGGCACGCCATGGTGCCTAGCGCGGGAGATCCCGGCCGGTCCATCCGGCGGGCTCCTCCGGCTACCGTCGGCGCAGTCCGACCGGATATTTAGTCGATTCCGCACGTCGGCTGTGCGGCGTGCCGGCTCCATGGCCGGCTAAGCTCGGTCGATGCGGCATCAATGCCGGCAAACAAGCGCATCGCCTCTAACGCGGCCACGACGCCGACGAGGAAGGCGGCCGCGGCTCTACGCCGTCAGCAAGTCCCCTGTGAAAAACTTAAATCTTGGCAGGGTTAACCGCCACCATGTCCTCTATAAGAATAGAGGAGATCAAGACAAAGTTCGAGAGGTTTGCCGCGCATACCCACATAAGGGGGCTGGGGGTGAGGGATGGGAAGGTGGAGTTCTCGGCGGACGGCTTCGTGGGGCAGGTAGAGGCCAGGGAGGCGGCCTATATGGTCGTGAAGATGATCAGAGCGGGCAAATTCGCGGGCAAGGGGGTGTTGATAGTGGGTCCCCCCGGCACCGGGAAGACGGCGTTGGCTGTCGGAATAGCGAGGGAGTTGAGTGAGGACACGCCCTTCGTCGTGCTTTCGGCCGGGGAGATATATTCGGCGGAGCTCAAGAAGACGGAGTTCCTCATGCGTGCGCTGAGGAAGGCCATAGGCATAAGGATGAGGGAGTGGCGTAAGGTGTACGAGGGCGAGGTGAGGTCGATCGATATAAGGTATGACAAGCATCCCTACAATCCCTACGTCCAAGTGCCGAGAGGCGCCACGATAAGGCTGAGGACTAAGGACGAGGAGAAGACCTTGAGGGTGCCGGCCGAGATAGCCGTCCAGCTCATAGAGCTGGGGGTCGAGGAGGGCGACGTGATAACGATAGACGAAGAGACGGGGAGGGTGACCGTTGAGGGGAGGGGGGAGTCGGGGGAGCAGTACGACGTGATGGTCAGGAGGAGGATAGAGCTGCCGAAGGGCCCCGTCTATAAGGAGAAGGAGATAACGCGGTTCTTCACACTTACCGACATAGACGTTGCCTTCGCAAGACAGCGGGGGCTGTTGACCGCGGCGCTCTTCGGCTTCGTGGAGGAGACTAAGGAAATACCTGAAGAGGTGAGGCGCGAGGCTGACAGCTTCGTCAAGAAGATAGTGGATGAAGGCAAGGCCGAGTTGATACCCGGCATATTGTTCATGGACGACGCCCACCTGCTCGACATAGAGTCGTTCGCGTTCCTCTCTAGAGCCATGGAGAGCGAGATGGCGCCGATAATAATATTGGCCACCAACAGAGGCATAGCCAAGATCAGAGGCACCGATATAGAGTCGCCGCACGGGATCCCGCGGGATATGTTGGACAGGCTGGTCATAATAAGGACGAAGCCGTATGGCGACAGCGAGGTCAGGGAGATCATCAGGATAAGGGCTGAGGAGGAGGGCATAAAGCTGGGCGACGACGCCCTAGAGCGCCTGACCAAGATAGGCGCGGAGGAGTCGCTCCGCTACGCCATACAGCTGTTGGTGCCCGCATATATACGGGCCAAGGATGTCGGCAGAAGCTCCGTCACGCGGGAGGACGTAGAGTACGCCAAAAACCTCTTCGCGTCGCTTAAGGAGTCCGTGAACTACGTAAAGCAGTATGAGGAATTATTTCTTAAATAGCTTTAAAATATTATATATGAAATAAATTATAAATAATTGGCCAATATCTAAATAATATTGATTTATTGAGCGTCCATTTATATTTAAATTGATTACATCGAGCAGGGGGTATATCCTCATGGAGTTCGTCATGGCGAGCAGGTTGGCGTAATGAAGCGCGGCTATGGCTAGAGATATCACGGCGAAGAACGCCCTGATGCCGGCCCCCATCTCCAGGAAGAACGACGCTATCAACGCCGCAAAGAAGAAGACGACGAGCAATATCGTCGCCTTCCATAGATAGTACCACAGGAATCCGTTGCCGGGCTCCACCGCTCCGTTTACTATAAGCAGATTGGGCGGCGCCGGAAGCGCCTCGTCGGAGATGAGAGGGCCTATCGGCGCCCAGGCGGCCGCCAGCGCAACTGCTATCGAGAGAACCCCGAGGGCAAGCCCGTAGACCGTCCGCCGGCTCATCTAAGTAGGGAAAATATCTGGTTATATATGCCGCTGACGAAACCCAACGCAGAGTCGAATACCAGGAATGCCGCTAGCACCGCCGTAACGCCGTAGACTGTATACCTAGCGACGTCCTTGCCTAAATACCGCTCGAGAACCGCTAGGGCCAGCAGGCCGCCGTCAAGCGGATATATCGGCAACGCGTTTATTAGGGCCAATCCAAAATTTATTAGGAAAAACCACATAACGAACTTTACAAACTGAGTATTGGCGAACAGGGACGCCGCGAAGACCGACGTGTCGAAGCCCAGCTGGCCCAAGCCGTCTGTGTAGATCCCGAAGAACGGCCTGCTGTAGTTGTCGGGGTTGTGGCCCAGGGTGACCGTGTAGTTCTCCGCCTTCCCATCGCGCAATATGCCTACGACAACCCTATCGCCCGGCCTGCACAGACCGCTGGCGACTATGTTCTGGATCACCGATATGAGCTGGCCGCTGGAGTATATACGATAGGCGCCGCCGCAGCCGTAGATCGCGGTCACTATATCGCCGGGTCTAATGCCGGCGTCGTACATAGGCCCCCCGTATATCAACCTAGTCAGCGGAGCCCCTACGTAGATGCTCTCGGCGGGGAAACCGACGTCGACGAGCTCTCCCCCCCTCTTGACCACCAGAGTTATCGTCTGGTTGGGGCTGCACAGAGGAGCGCCCACGGGGTTGCCCGCCATGGCGTTCAGCGTCGCCAGAAGCTGGTCGGGGACGACCACGTCGGCCGAGATGCCGCATCCGTTGACCGCCACCACTACGTCGCTCTGCCTGAGGCCCAACTGCGCCGTGGCGGGGTTTATGCCGGCGACCACCGCGCCTCCCAGGCCTGCGTGCACGCCGGCTAGATACACCGCGAGCGCGAGCAGGGCCAGGACCACGTTGGCGGCCACGCCGCTTGCGAAAACCGCGACTCTGGCCCCCAGAGGGCTGGACTTCAGCTGCTCCTCGTCGGGCTCCACGAAGGCGCCGCTGAGCACGAAAAACGCGGAGAACACCCCGGCGGACTTCAGCCCTATTCCGTGCCTCGCCGCGGCGTAGCCGTGCATGAACTCGTGGAGCGCAACGCCGACGATGATGGCCAGCGCGATGTAGGGCAGCTGGTCCCAAGGTATCGTGATGCCGGGCAGCAGGGGCACTGCGGCGGCCTGCCCGCCCACGACGGCGACTTCCTGCACGGAGGCGCCGTGGAGTAGCCCCGCCAGGGCTTGATACGTCGACCTCAGCAATATGTAGAGAAAGCCGGGCATGTAGGCCACGCCCGTCCCCGCCGGGATGGGGAAGTAGGGCGAATAGGCCGAGAGCAGAAATAGGGCCAGCACAACGGCTAGGTAGACCCTCAGCGGCACGAAGGAAAGCCTCTCGGCGGCCCTCTTTATGAGCCGGGCCGCCCCCTCGGAGCTCCACATAATTAGGATGAAGCCCTTCACCAAATCTCGGCGGATCGCATAGAGGGCCAGGGCCACGGCGAGCCACGAGACCACGTATACGGCCAGAGTTTCAAGGGCATCCATGCGAGCGTTCCGGCAAATCCACTATATAGGTATTTCCAGTTCCGAGCCGGCGCCCAGCCTATAGACGTTAACCCGCCTCTCGAGCTCCCTCGCAACGCCCGGCGGGCTGTGCAGAGGCGCTACGCACCTGACGCCGAGGGCCCTCAGCTCGCCTAGAGCCCGCGACGTCGCGTAGGGACTGGCCGTGGAGACCCCGAGACCGCCCACGAAGCAGTCGGCCCTCAGATGCATGGCCGACAGCCTGCCGAAGGGCACCGTGAAAAGCCCGCAGGGCGATATCACGGTCCTCCCGACGACCAACACCGACTCCCTCCCGAATCCTATAACTCTGTGCAGAACGCCGCCGACCTTCACGTCGAGGACCCCCCGGCTCCAGCGGATCACAGGAACTCCGAACACGGAAAATCCCCCCGCGTGATGGGGGTTATCCAGGGCGGAGATGCCGAGCACCGGAGACGGCCGCAACGCCTCCAGGAACAGCCTTGCGGCGTCCTCGGCGCATGAGTCGAATAAGACCCCGCTGTCCAGCAAGACGCCGAACCCATGGGACGGCGGAAGCCTCCCCTCGTAATCGCTGCATACGGCTGTGAGCTTCACGCCGCATCGAGCGTCCAGATACATAAAGATTTACAGCTAGCCTATGCAAAATAGATTTAATGAAGTTGATATTAATTTTAATTTATGTAACAATTACTGTCATAATATATATTATAAGGCGATAGATACTTGAATTATAAAGATATAGACTTGATGGCGCGGCGCCTCCACCTTGGGCGGGCGCGCCGAAACTAAATAAATAGGTGTTTGAGACCACCGAGTCATGAATCAGGTGGTATTGAGGGTTGCCATAACCCTCGGCACGATTTTCGGATACGCGGCGGTGTTAGCTGTATTGGGCATGAGCTATCTGTGGCTGGTAGGCTTGCTCTACGTGGCGTCTATCTTCGCGATAACGGCCTTTATGGGCATCAGGGCGTATCGCAGAGGTTCGCAACAGGCGCGAGAGGTTGTGAAGGGAAAGCTGTTGTTCGATATAAATGAAAAAGATGTAAATAAAGCTATAGAAAAAGATAAAGAGCTTCCCAATGAAATGAAAAAATTAAATAGAACATTTATGATATATTTTATGTCGTTTCCATTGATGCTGGCCGGCATATGGCTCTTCCCGGCGCTACAGTCTGCCGTCGTCCCAGGCGTCAGCGGAGCGCTCCAGCAGAGCCTGGGCCACTTCCTGGCGACCTATCTAGGCTACGTGGCGCTCTTCGCGGCTTACACGGCGATTTTCTCGCCGCTCTATTATTTCACCTTCAGGCCAGTTCAGTTCCCGATAATAGCCACCGACATCAAGGTCTACGACACCGGCATCGTGATAAACAAGAACACGGGCCTGAAGGCTCCTATACAGATACAGGAATATAGATACTATCCGGAGAGAAAGTTTATAGAATTTAAAATGAATAACCAAATCTATAGAATATATTATAAAGATATAGATAAGGTGCACGAAGCCATCTCAAAAATGGTTATAATACAAAGAAAAGAAGCGAACGCCCAGTCTTAAAACAGAGCGGCGAGAGATCCAGCGATCTCCTCCTCGCTCGGGCCCTTCTTCTCCTCTTCCTCTTTCTTCTCCTCTTTGCCTTGTTGCGCCGCCCCGCCAGCTTGTTGGCCCGCGGCTGGAGCCGCCGCGGGGGCCGCCGCCACGGGCGCGAACGCGGCGGACTTTATCGCCTCCTCTATGTTGACCTCCTTCAGAGCGGCAACCAACGTCTTGACTCTGACCTCGTCGGGCTGGAGACCGGCGGCTTGGAGCACCTTCGCCAGATTGTCCTCGTTTATGTCCTGCTTCGCGTAGTGTAGTAACAAGGCCGCATAGACGTACTCCATGGCTCAACGCGATCTAGTCCGTTTAAAAATATTTTTATTCGGCGCGACGCGCCGTAGTCGCGGAGGCCGTAGCGCGGGGTAGAGTCGCAACAATTAAAAACTGGTGTCAACCGGCGCTCATGCCCAAGGAGGTGTTCTTGGTCGAAATATGGCGGAGGTATGCGGAAAACGCCGAGGAGATCAGGGTGAAGCGAATGCCGGAGGAAGGCGTGGTTAAGCTAAAGGCGCGGCTGTCCGGCTACCTCTACACCATAAAGCTTCCGGTGGAGAGGGCGGACGCCATATTGGGGGAGCTGAAAGAGAAGGGAAAGAAGATCGTTGAGTACTGAAAAAGTTTTTAAGCGGGGAGGCGGATAGAAACGCCACACAGACTGCCCCGAGAGGGGCCGGAATGAGAGTGGTGGGTTACCCCGGCCGCATTTTATTTTAACTATTGCAGATAATGGGCCCATCCGGGTAGTGTTCGTGTCGTTGGTCAAGCCCTGTCTGCTTATCTTCGCTTGCCCCGGAGACGGCGGGGAGACCGCCGTTCTGTATAGAGGGAGGGCTGAACGGGCCGGGAAGGACTCGCCGCTGATCAAGTTCTACGGCGCCCTG
>NZ_LCWM02000006.1 GCF_002077075.2 Thermoproteus sp. CP80
TGTAGGCGGCTGGATCTGTAGACACCATTTCGAGGGGAGGGCCGCGACGGACGACGAGGCGGCCTTCCGTGGATATTTCGGCGAACTTGGGCTGGAGCTCGGCGAGCTCGAGGATGTGGATAGACGGCCGGACGAACCGTAGAGTCCATGGCGGGCCCGGTGGGACTCTCGGGGCCATCCCCCTTCGAACCCACGACGTCCGCCGGCGTCGCCGCCTACGGGTTAAAAGCCTCGGCGGATCTGGCCGGGTCCACCGCCGCTCTACCATGCTGAGCTACGGGCCCCTTTACGTACATCTCCCCACTTTTTAAAGCTTTCCGACGGCGCCGGGCGGCTACCAGCCGTTGGGCCACGTGGCCCTATATGCTCTTCAAGACTTCGGCGAAGAGGTACAGCAACACGGCGCCTATGAGCAGCCCGCGGCCAGTATATCTGCTCAACCTGGTAAAGTAGAGGAAAGCCCCGACCATGGCCATTATGATTGCGACGACCTCCGATATCTTAACAATATAATATTTCAATGTATATTCTAAATTTACTAAGAAATTTGTGCCTAGATTTAACCAATTATTTATTATATTATTTATATTGTCCAGAACCCCCGCGGGGGTCGTGGAGTTCGTACCGTTGACGGCCGAGGCGTAGACCCCTATGGCTACGGCCACCAGCGCTAGATACAGCTTCATGTAGCGTGTTGATGGTTAAAAACACCTACGCGATCTCGAGGTATTTCCCGCCAAGTCTCATCTTCACCTTGATCCTCCCGGCGAGCCTATGGCCTGGATGCACGCCGTGCTCTGTATATTCTATAGTTCCGTCGTCCTGCACGCGCTCCGGGGGGGCCGCCGAGAACATAGCCTCCCTGAAGATCCTTGCGCCTATCTGGTACAAATCCTTTGTCCTGCTTCTACATATATTGACGGGGACTCCCTCCAACAGCCCCATGAGCCTTTTGGCCGCCTCGACGCTGCCATATGCCGAGCCGTTGCTCACCCTATAGCCGAGGCTCCTCAGGGCCTCTATGTTGCTGTCAGATACGTCGAGCTCGTTTATGTTCACGAAGTCCACCAGCCCGCGCTCGGCCAACGCGTTTATCGCTCCGGACATACTCGCCTCGAGGCCGGGGATCGCCGGGATCTCGACGCCCACGGAGAGTCCGGCGTATTTAAGCGCGGCTATGTGGTGCAACCTCCCCGACACTTCGCCGTAGCTTAAGAAATGGAGCCTCACCTCGTCAACTCCGGAGTTTATGAGGGCGTTTGTTGTCGTGTTGTTCAGACTCGTCGGCCGGGTGTATAGATGTATGTGGAAACCCCTTCCAAACTCGCGCTTCAGCGCCGATGAGACCTCGACAACCCTTTCGGGGACCTCTAGAGGGTCTCCGCCCGTTATGGCAGCTCCGGCGGCACCCGACGCGGCGACCTCGCGAACCACATCGCCGACGGTGTCCGCCCTCACGTCGTTGACGTATATGACGTCTCTGCCGAACCTCTCCCTATCCACCGGGCAGTAGAAACAGCGATATCTACACAGACCCGTGATAAAGATAACGGCCTTGGCTCCCACTAGGCACATATCGCATCCCTTGGCCAAGGGGCCGCTATGTATGTTATAATACACCACCGCGATCCCGATTCAATATTAAAAACGTGCTCCATGTACTCCATGGGAGAGGAGGTGAGAGAGGAAGAGAGGGGGGAGGTCAGGTCTGAATTAGTCACTCGGGAAGGCAAGAAGCTTCTGCTGATCAGATGGAACACGGGAAAGACCTCGGCCGGCAGGCTCTTCGGGCGTTACGGCCCCGGCGGCCGGCCTGAGTTCTTCAAGTTGCTCTTCGGAGCCGTCGCCGGCTCGCTCAGAGAGCAGTTCGGGCCGGACGGCGAAAATATCTTCACGCGTATCAGAGACTCGGAGAAGTTCAGAGATACCTCCAGAGAGCTCTTCAACGGATTGAAGAGGTGGTTCTTCGAGGAGGCCGTGCCTAGACACAAGCTGGAGCGCGGCGATATCTTCATGATATCCACGGAGCTGCTTGTGGATCCAGACACGGGCGAGGTGATTTGGAATAAGGACAAGACGGAGCTCATATACTGGGTCAGAAGCGACAGATGCGGACAGACGGCGCCGGACTGCGAGGCCTTAAGGAGGGAGAAAGAGGAGATGTCTAGAGAGGTGGAGAGGCTCAAGGCAGAGAACGACAGATTGCGCAAAGAGCTCGAAGAGGTTAGGAACAAGCTCCAGCAGATAACAAGCCTACTAAAGTAGACGTATACATTTTTAACAATTCGTCTTTTAATATATACACCAAATCGACATATGGAGCGCGTGGTGATTTCGCTCAAGCCGTCCGAGTATAAAGCGCTCAAAGATATTTGTAAAAAATACGAACTGGACCTAGATGATTGCGTTAATTTGGCTATAGCAAATCTAATTTATATCTATAATGGATTATAGATATTCTCTATATTTTATAGATATATCTAGAAGCCTAGGCGCTATGGTCTTGACCGTCCTCAAGTACTCCCGCGTGATTTTCGCATATCTATGCGCTATTCTCAGCTTAATGGGATATCCATATCTAAAGAACGACGACACGACCTCCTGAGGTATATACTCGGGAAACTCCACATAGAAGACAGAATCTCCCTTTATATATGTAACAAGATATCTGCCGAGCTTCACGGGCCTCAGCATGGAGCCCGGCGGCTCGCCCCTAAGCAGAATCTCGGCTCCGTAGAGCTCTGAAACGTAGCCCGACATCTCCTTGAACCACTCGCCCGCGCGGCCGCCGACCCCTCTCCAGTACCTAGGGGCCACCGGATCCTTCGAGACGCCTATTACAAAACCCCTAGGTTCCCTCAAGTAGGGCGATATCGGGCCGTCGGACAGAACATATCCGCCGTATCTCTCGGCCCGCATCAACTCCTGCTTTCTAATATAATTATTCAAATCTATTTTTTCATTTCTTTTAAAACTAAATAATATTGTTTCTGTTTTTATGTATTTATCTATTATGACTACCACTATTGATGCTATATTTAGATATCTATATTGAACCACCGCATATCCGGAGTCTATCGCGGTATAGTCGGGCGTATCCATATATCGAGGCCTCACCACCAATTCCCTTTTATATTCATCTAAGTTGTTCGTTAACTCAGCTAGCTTATCTCTATATCTAGGTATCTCTATCTCGGCGAGGCGCAGTATCTCGGATACAAGCTGCTTCATCAGTATATTTCTCCGTAGAGCATCTCCAACACCTTGGCGGCGATATCCCTGGTGATGGGGCCTAGGGCGTCGGCCAGATAGCTCGGCAACGGGGCGGCGCCGTCGGCGAATTTCTGTAGCGCCAACAACGACGACGATTTTTTGTACCTCCGCCTCTCCTCCAACACGATCCTCTTCAGCTTCTCCACAAGCTTCTTTACGTCGGCTCCTTCCTCCACGAAGAGCTCGCGCTCCAGATAGCCCGCCTCTTGGTATAACGTCAGTGGAACCGCCCTTATGTACAACACGCCGTTGAGGAGGGCGGCGACCGGCCTCCCCGTGTATTTGCCCCACCCGACGGCCGCGTCCCCCCTGGCCTCGCCGACCGCCACCAAGGAGCGTAGCTCCCTTCCCTCGAGTATCACCGCGTCGTAGAAGTCGTAAGGCGGCCTGGCGTCTATCACGACCTCGCCCTCAAGCCTAAGCCCCCCGTCCCTTATGACCAATACCCTAGGAGACATACCTCCTGGCTATCAAGCCTTTTTCGGCCAGCGCCTCCAGGTATTTAGAGACGGCGTCGATCTCCATAGAGACCTCAGACGCGAGAGCTTCAGGGTCCAGATCGGCCCCTGGTCCTCGCGAGGCTATGGCGTAGAGAAGCCTATACGGCACCTGCAACTCCTCGGACTTTCTCCTCAACACCTCATCGACGCCCTCGGATATTCCCAGGCGGACCTTCGCCCACTCGGTTGCCTTTCTCCGGCGTTCTGCGTCCTTCCTATACGTCTCGTATTCCTCCCTCAGCTTGACCGAGTAGAGCCTCAACGCGGCGAGATAGTCAGCGACCCAGGGCTCCGGCAAGCTCAAGAGAAGCTCGAGATCCGTCTCTATGGATATAGCCTTGCCGAGCTCCTGCGCGAGCGGATATAGGCCCTTCCAGACCTCCGTGATTTCCTCCACCGCCTTGAGTATGGCAGATTCCCTCTCCAGAGTTTTCTCGTCTGGCGTCATGTACTTGATCCTCTGCGGCATCCTTTCGGCGAGTTTCTCCAGAGCGGCCACGAGCTCCTGCTTGGCCTTGAGCTCCCGCTCCAGCTCGCTCCTTAAGGCGGCCGCCCTCTGTTGTGCGTCGAGCAACGCCTTCTTATGGCGAATTACCAGCGCGGCATATTCCCTTGCGTCTCTGAAGTCGAGCGGGATGTTCTCCACCTCGAGCTTTCTGGAGAGCTTTATCTCGCCGAATATCTTGCTCTTGAGATGGACCGCGATCTCGGAGTAGGCGCCTAGCTCCTTCGACAAAGCCTCTAGGTATCTACGCGCGTCCTCCATGTTGAATTTCGCATAGGTCTTGTCGCCTCGGGGGATCAGATGGCCGGTATAGACCATGAGGTTTATCAAGTCGTCCTCGCGCAGATCCCGCCAGAGGCTCACCGGGAAGAGTCTGCCTATGAGCGACCTCAGCTCTTTTTCGTGCATCTCGCTGTTTAAGCCCCTGAGGAGTATATCGACAACCTTGCCGTACGCCGCCATTCCCTCGGGCGTTTCGCCCGAGACCAGTTGCTCGGCAACTCTCAATAGGGACAGCTCCTTCCTTTCCTTGACTCTCCGTAGCGCAAGGGTGTATTTAAGCACGTCATCCCGCGCCTTCTCTCTATACAGCTTTAGGTTCTCCAACATCTCTAGAGACCCGGCGCCATCGCCGACTATCTTGTTTATTTGGAACTTAACAATTTCGTCCTTCAACTTATCTAGTTTATCTGCACCATAAATGTTTAGATAAATATATTTATTAGCTGTATCTATATATAGGTTTTTCCAGCTAATTTTAAGCAGAGGAGAAATAGATGTCGCTATATCATCTGTTAGTAGTATGTTGGAAAATATATATGCTATAATATAGTCTATCCCGTATTCATCCAGCGCTCCTTCTATTATTATTTTTCTGATAAAATTCTTAATGATATTTATATCATTCTCTCTATCTAAATATATTAATAATATCAGCTCTCTAAATCCTAAGTTGTTATACCATATGGCTTTTCCACAACAAAGTTTTATATTTATTCCGTTCAAGCTAAGAATTTTTTCCACTTCATCAAGAAATTGCTGGGGATCTTGGAGCTTGCTTAATAGCTCCTTGCTTATTCTATATATATCCTCCTTACCGCCGGAGAGGGGGGCTACGTCTTCGCTCGCCACATAGGCTTCGCCTAGTAGGTACTCGCCTAGCTCCTCCGGCCTCTCGTCGTGGACGAAGTATATCACCAACTCGCCGTCCTCAATCACCGAGTAGTATAGATTCGGCTCATACGACACAGATCTCTCGTCTGCAGGCCTTATCTCCTTGCCTTTCAGCTTGAGGAATCTATTGACGACAGCCACCGCCTCCTTGTCGCTAAAAGGTATTTTATATAGATATTTCTTTTTAAAAATATCTATATATTTTTCCTCTATATTAATTAACGGTATCCCAGATAATACATACTCGGCAATCTCTTTATTCTGTATATATATTCCCTCCTCCTCGGCCAACTCGGCAAGCCCCTTCCCCTTGTTCTTCAGCTCGAACAGCTTGGCGGCTAGCTTCAACAAATACCTCGGGCTGACCTCGCCCTTCTTTAAAGCCATGTTGTACAGGGCGGCCAGTTCGCCGAGGGTGAAAGGCCAGAGCCTATTAGGCCTCTCTGCCTTGACGTACGTCTCCAGCCGAGAGGCCACCATCTCGACGAAGAGCCAGAACGGATACCGGGTGTCGAGGACTATCTCCCTGTAGACTCTGCCGGTGGTTATGTCGAAGACGTCCGGCACCACGTTCTTGAGTATAGTGTAGTAGACTTGAGGCGTCAGCGCCGCTATCACCAACACCCTGTCGTAGTTCTCGGGGTTCCCGAGCACGTGCGGGTAGTTCTTCGGCTCGAGCAACGCCCGCACTATGGATGCCAGATCTATCACCGCCTGTCTAAACTCGTCGTTTGACAGGGCGCCCAATCTATGCATGGCCGCTATCCTCGACAGCTCGTCGGCTTCGTCTATCAACACCACCAGGGGATCGCCTTGACGTTTCCCCTGTAGGCTTCTCAACACGTCCTCCTTGAGGGTATGCGACAGGGCTACGCGCACCGTCTTTAAGCCTCTCGAATCCGCCTCCCTCTGCACCTCGTCTAGGAACTCGCTTTTACCGTAGCCGTAGGGCGCCACGACCACGGCGAGGACGTTGTTACGCGTCTTGGCGATTAGCTCGAACAGATCGGCGATCTGGGCGAGCTCCTTGGTGAACCCAAGCGCACGGTGTAGCCTATGTAGATGGGTGACTCCCGACGGGCTGAAAGGCGAGTCTACGACGTTAAGCACGCTAGTCAGCCCCTAACGACAATATATCAGCTATAGACAAGAAGCGCTACGCAACGCCTATAAATGCCGTGCCCAGTGGGTTGAGGTGCCCCTGGAGCATTGCTCCCCGGAGAGGCTCGACGGGATCTACGAGGTGGAGCTCGACTCGTTTAAAAAAGAAGATATATATAGTATTGACTTACTTAAATTCCTTTGTTCATTTTGTTATGAAAATTCATATATATATATTGAAAATAATAAAGTTTTGGGATATATCATTACTTGTGTAGAGGGATCGGCGGCCCATATAATATCCATCGCGGTAAGGCAAGAGGCTAGACGTAGGGGCGTAGGTTCGGCCCTTCTCTGCACCGCGTTAAGGCTCCTGAAAAATAGAAAAGTTGAGAAAATCTATTTAGAGGTTAGGATGAGCAATAAAAATGCTATAGATCTATATAAAAAGGCTGGATTTCAAATAGTCGAGGTACTTAGGAACTATTACAGCGACGGCGAAGACGGCTATAGGATGGAATTAACTGAAAGAAAATCCTTTGATTCATTCTGTCATAGATAGTTTATCTTTCTTCTATAATATATCTTAAATGCTATTACAGTTCTTTTAAATACATTATAGCCTAGAAGGTCTATGAACTCTTTTAACGATATCTCCCCCGACGTGTAGAGATATTCAACCAGGCTGTCCACAACAGCTGGTGCCTTAAAAAGCAACGTAGCTTTTAACTACCGTATAGCTCGTGGATATCTGCGTCACGTCGGGATCTAGAGGCGGGACCGGCAAGACCACTTTCAGCATCATCATGGCCCATGTTTTAAAATATATTTATCAAAAAAATATTGTTGTTATAAATATTTCAAGGATACCATATAGAATAAAAACAGATATAGATATTAGAACAGATTTAATAGATAGACAGGGACATATAAGAGTCTACGACTTCCCAGCGTTCCAGCTGAGCGACCGAGAACTGCTTTCCCTCTATCTATCCTGTAGAAATATTGTGTTCGTAGCAGACGAGGATCCATATACGGCGGAGTCGGCTAAGGCCTTCCTGAAGCTAGCCCGAGGGAGGAAATTGGGCGTGTTGGTCAACATGGTGATCGGAATGCCCAAATTAAAATATATTATACTATATAGTAAATATAGTAAAGTTTATTCAATTCCCTTCGATGAGCAATTACGCATATATAGAGCAAGCGGCGTCGATCCCATCAAGTTGAGGAGCGCGGGAGTTGCCAAAATGGTCAAGGCGGCTGTGGATATAGCGAGAAGGTTAAATAGTTAGGACCATGAAGGGGCGTGAGGGGCGTTGTCCTCAGGGCTGACGGCGAGAACATACTGCTTGTGGCCGACACCCACGTCGGCTACGAGGCCGAGTTGAGGCTCAGAGGTATACGGGCCGTCAGCCAGACCAATAGACTTCTCGACGACTTGAGGCGGTGGGGCGAGGAGGCGGGAGCCAACACGTTGGCGATACTCGGCGACGTGAAGCACGAGCTGCCTACTCCCCGGGAGACGGCCGCTGAGGTTAGGCAGTTCCTGAAGGAGCTCGCGAGGCTGTACGAAAGGGTGATATTAATTCCGGGCAACCACGACGGTCTGCTCGACGAGATCTCGCAGGCCATAGAGGGCGTCTATCTGGCCGACGGCAGAGGGGTGCTGCTGGACGGCGTTAGAACTACCTTGTTGCTGCACGGGCACGCCAAGCCTCGTCCCGAGGACTTAGCGAGGGCCGATGTCCTGGTCATGGGGCACACGCATCCGTCCGTCTCTATTGTCGACGAGATAGGATACGTCTCCAGGGAGCACGCCATAATTAAGATAAAACAGAATAAAGGTGATCTAATAAAGAAGATGTATAATAAACCAATTGATTTAAATGAGGAAATTAGAATTATTATACTTCCTGCTTCACATCCTCTTATAACAGGCTTCAACGTAGCCAATTTGCCGCAACTAAACAACGACGATAGGACCATCTTGAGGTATGTCGACCTAAGGCCCGAGCTCGTCGAGGTCTATCTAACCGACTTCACGTTTCTCGGAACCCTAGATCTCTTCCTCAGCGGAAGAGCCGAGGAGGAGAGTCGGCTTGAGATGGTGACATCATAGATCAGGCGCTGCCCGCTCCCCTCATCGTGCCGTTCTGCGCGTACGTATATAAATCATATCTCAGGAGTTGCGCCACCCTCTCCGCCTCCTCGAAATTGTCGTTGAGCCTAACGAACCCGACGCGTAGACAGGCGGCCTTCTGCAGGGCTCTCTCGGTCCTCGAAGACATGTACACCACGGCCTTCTTCCTATCGTAGTATATCTTCTTGAGGACCCCCAACCCTATCAAGAACCCCTCGCGGTCCTCGACACCGACCAACAAGCCCCTCTCGAAGCCCTCGGGGAATCCGAAGACCTTGAACGAGTTGAGCCTCCTGACGATCCACTGGTCTGTCACCACGTATAACGTGGAGCCGAGCTGGTTGGCGTACATGACCCTCGCGTTGATCGTGCGCGACAGCATAGCCCTGAACTCGCCCTCCAGGTCGAGCCCTCGGAAGAGGCCTATATTGCATAGAGGCGTTCTGTTTAGGTCCACCGATACCTCCCTCACGGGGAATATAAACCGCGCGTAGCTCATCTCTCTGTGTATCTTTCTATCTTCCTTAGTCCTGGTTCCGACCGCAGGCGGGGGCCTTACGGATACCACGTCCGAGAAGCCCGCCAGTATGCCGTCGAGCTCGTTGCCCACCTTGATTGCTACGATGTTTTTAGGCCTTATCTTGGCCAATAAAGCCCTCTTGTACTCCTCAGCCTCCTCTCCCGATATCCAACCGTCCGTATTTATTATCACCGCGTCGGCCGACCATATCTGTTGTGCATAGAGCACCAATTTGCCTATGGCCTCTATCGCCCGGGGCCATATCCTCTCGAGGCTGGTCGACTGCATAAACACCGACCTCTCGGCTTGTATCTGCCTCAAGCTCGTGATGGGCTTGACGACTCTGCTCGCAGATATGGTGGTGGGAGGGCCTATGTCGTTCTGGCCTACGTCGGCATCTATTACGGCCACCCTAAGGCCGCGCGATAAGGCCTTGTTGGCCAACACGGCGGCCATGGTCGACTTGCCCACGTCGATGGCGCCGACAACCATGGTGATCCCGTTTAGATCCATGCCGGACGCCGCGGATTCCCATTCGTCGAGCACCTCCTCCTCGGGCCTCGCCCGCTCCAGAACGGCGTTGGGGCCCAACACCACGCTTATCTTGGCCCTATCCACCGCCTTAAACGCAAGCCTTCTGGCCCTCAACACCGTGAAGTGGCTCCCACCGGTGTAGAGCACGCCGACGGCATATACGGCGCCCTCCAGCACGTCGATCTTCGCAGGACCCTCTACCCTAAATATATCGCCTGGCTCCATGGAGTAAGTCCTCACGTAATATACGGTATGTCGTCTTTTTAGCCTTAAGGCCTATGCCCAAGGCGGACCTCAGCTTTTTATTTAATGCGGTAAACGCTTCAGTGTCTTGCCACGCAACGTCGCAGGAGCTCGCGTGTCTCTTCCCCTATCTCGACAAGTCGGGGGAATATCTGTACTCCCGCGGATTTACGCTCGAGAACGTCCTGGCTTCCGAGGCCGCGGTTGAGAGGGCAATACAAATCGTCGAGGGGTCCCTCCGCAGGGGCAAGCCGGCTCCATGCGTCTCGAGCCAAGAGCTCGAAGCCGCCGCGGCCAGGCTGGCCGTCTACATCGTCGCGGCCTCGGCGAACTCGTACGTATTGAGGAGATTTGCGGATTCCCAGAGCAAGATATTCACGTTCAGGGTCAGAAACACGCCGGGCATCCAGTCCTTTGAATGCAAGGCCGAAATAGCCGCGGATCTGGGCATAGAGACGGCCCTCACCCATGATATAATCAAGGGCTCCATCCTCGCCGTAACCCACCCTCTCGCGATTAGATGGATATATTACGTCAAATACGCGCCGCAGGATCCAGACTGGTCCATGATAAATAGGCCCGTTGTGAAGGGCTGGGTCCTTCTGCGCATAGACGACTTCGAGAGGATCATGGAGGAGGCGTACGAGGCGAGGATCCTAAGGCTCGCCTCGAGGGAGGATGTAGGATATATAGCGGGCGTCCTGGGCAAGATGGACAAGATATCAGCCCTTCTGGAGAGGTTGAGATCCTACAGGCCTATCGCCGCCAGGGCCGCACCGGCGGGCGAGACGCCGCCCTGCATGGCGTCGATCCTGGAGTCGCTGAAACGCGGCGAGAATCTCCCGCATGTGGCGCGCTTCGCCATAACCGCCTACTTGTTGAGGCAGGGATGGGACGTAGATCGGATAGTCGACCTCTTCAGATCGGCGCCTGATTTCAACGAAAGGATCACCCGTTACCAAGTGCAACATATAGCTGGACAGGCCGGCGGAAGGAAGGAGTACTCGGTACCCAGCTGCGAGACCATGAACTCCTGGGGCCTCTGCCCCACCAACTTGGGATGTGGAGTAAAGAACCCGGTGCAGTATGGCCGCAGAAGAGATAGCGCTACTGTTAAGGAGAATAGGGCTTAAGGCGATACTCGATCTGGAGCGGGAGGATCCGCAGTACAAGTCCATATGCCGCCTCTGCGGCAACAGAGCCGTGGAGGACGTGGCGCGGCTGGTCATGATGAACGCCTTGATTAGCTACAGGCTTGCGGGTAAGGGGGAGGAGCATTGGCAGTATTTCGCCGATTTCTTCTCCAGGAAGAGGAGCGACGATATCTGCGAGGAATTTGTGCAATATATACAAACAAGCCCCTATTTGGCGATAGGCAGAGGCGCCAGAATTAAGAGGATAGGGAAGATTTGCAAGTATAGGCCCGACCTGGAGAATCTCTCCAAGGTGTGGAGAGACCTCGCGAGACTTCTGGAAACAGATAGCGAGGCTAAGACCGTGGTATTCGCCGTGAAGATGTTGAACTACGTCTATATGTGCTGCGCGGGAGTTGACAGAGCCCTGCCCAGCGATATCCCCATCCCTGTTGACTACAGAGTGGCCAAGCTGACGGCATGCCTCGGCTTGATAAGAACCAGCCCGGAGGAGGCCTTGAGGAGACATAGGGAGGTCCAGAGGATTTGGAGCGAGATAGCGGAGAGAAGCGGGGTGCCGCCGCTTCATATAGATACGGTGCTCTGGCTGGCCGGGAGGGTCGTGCTCTACGGGGATAGATCCTACGCCGTCCCTGAGGAGTTCCTAAGCCTTATAAAGAGATTTTGCAATAGATAATGAGAGTTTTTCTATTTCTTTAATAGACATTTTTGTGGAAATTTCTTTTAATAGAACCAAAGTATTATTCGGCTCTAATTTTATATATCCTCCGTCGGCGAGCCTTTTAAGCACGTCGCGCGCGACGTCCTCGCCCGCCCAGAACTCCAGCGCCCTATATGAGCGCAGATACTTAGCCCTGGCCCTGCCCCCCCTCGCCGACACCTCCTCCAGTATGTAGAGCGCTATCTCCGACAACAGCTTCCGCCTATCGGCAGCGCTCATAGTCGCCCGTCGACAGATCTATTTCAATACATCCCTCGGGCAGCTCTCCCTGGAACAACGGCACTCCGGCCAGGGCCGACGCTGTGATCAACATCAAATCCACGGATCTCGCTACTATAGCTACAGGCGCGTTGCCCCGAGCTGCGGCGTGCCAGAGCACGTAGGGCCCGACCGTGGAGCCCCTCACGTAGGGCACCGCGAGGATCTTGCCGGATATCCTGACGCCGGATATCACGCCGCTCTCCGGATCCAGATCCCCAAGGAACGATATAGGGCCCAGCTTCACGACCTCCGCCCGCACAGCCCCACTGCCTCTCACTACGGGCTTAAGCGTAGGCATAGTCGATGCACTTAGTTGTCTCGCAGGGTATTGTCTTCACCCCGTGAAGTCTCGGTATGTAGTACACGGACTTCATGGAGTCGGTTGCTATGACCCTAAATCTTCTCGTGTATGGAGACACCACGAGGCACGACCCGGCGAAGACATGCACGTTGTATCCCCTCAGCCTATCCACCAGCTCTCTCAAGGCGCCGTATACCCCAGGCGATGTGGATATGTAGACAGGCCTCTTCGTCCGGCCTCTTTCGAAAATGACCTTGGATATTCTCAATAGAGTTTCTAAGTCTAAATGGGGACAGCCCAGATATATTACATCGGGATTATCTAGGTCTTTAAGATATTTTGATAAATCCTCCTCAGATATGGTTATCCTATCCCTGAAATCGGCCGCCGCCAGATAGCGCCTCCAGTTGGGCGTGACGCCCTCCAACACGGCGAAGATTATTGAGGAATACGTTGAGAGGGCCGCCGCGAATTCGCGGCGGGCCTCCTCGCCGTTTAGCGTTAGGTCCGAGATGTACGGGATGCCCGAGCCGAGAGATTCGCCGATATAGGCGCCTATCAGTCCGGCCTTGAGAGGGTCGGCCGCGATCTTGGCGTGGACCCTCGCCGTGGGCCGTCTCCCCTCGGACGTGTACATATCCGTCTTCGGCACGAAGCCCGCCACAGCAGACAGCAGGGCGAGCGGACCGGGGTTCTTGTCCGACCAGGCATCTCTAAACGTGTTGATGTAGGTTATGGCGTTGGACTCCGCCCATGCGTGCACCGTGCCCGGCTTAACTCTCAGAAGCTCGTAGGGCGCACATGTAGAGATGGGCGAAATGCCCATCTTGAGGAACGCGTCTATCACCCTCCGCTGGCCGGCCGCAAATTCCCGCGAAACCTCTAGAAACGAGGAGATATCAACCCCGGAGGGGTTCGACGTGGTGAAGACCTTTACCTTGGCCCCCGACGCCGCCAGCTCCTCTATGAACCTCACGCCGTATTCGCCCAGGGTCAGATAGGACACGCCAGACACATGCGCCGTCTCTATCTCGACTACCTCGCCCCCGGAGACGGCGTCCGCTATTCTGCGGACAGTCTCCGCCACGCCTACTACGCGGTCATACGACATCGCCAAAAATACGCTTTCAGTATATATCTTATGGCTCCGCTGCCCCTTGAGGTGGTACGCCTACCTTGCCTTCATACTAAACCACGCCAGCCTACGTTCTCCACATGGCAGCTACCGCGTTTCTGCACGCAATGCTTCATACCTAAAGACGCCGTTGTGCATCTGTGCTTGGTGCGTTTGCCGTTCCACATTAAGACTCGAACTCTAGAACACCTAGACCGCCTCAAGAAATACGCGGAACTCGCCTACGTTATAGCCTACGTTATAGATGGTTAGGAAGACGGCAGTCCGGATAGTTCCATTTTTCATGGTATCCTCGCCTTTTCAAACATGCGCGGATCTCTATCCAGAGGCCGCGTCGCGTCGACCCCCACTTTATACGTCAGGCCCTCGTCGTTTAGGGCCATCGGATCCAACGTCGAGCCGCGCGCGTAGGGTATCACGAACAGCCCCCTATCAGCCCGAAAACGCGTGGCCAGCGCCCACTCCACGTCGCGCGGGTCATCCGGATCTATGTCGTCGTCGACCACCACCACGTGCTTCAGGCTGGGATGCGCCGCGAATGCGGCTAGGGCGGCGTTCTTGGCGTCGCCCTCGACGTTCTTCCTTATGGAGATAACCGCATGCATCCAGCCGAAGCCGCCCTGAGTGAGCCTGACCTTAACCACCTTGGGGACCACCGAGGAGACGGCGCGCCATATCTTGGCCTCCCTCTCGAAGCCCATCAACAGCTGGTGCTCCAAGCCTGCCGGCAGTAGGTAGTGCACAACGGCGGAGCTCCTCAACATGTATATGCGCTCTATCTTGACCACGGGCTGTTTTCTGACTACGTCGTAGGTGCCCACCACATCGACGTAGGGCCCCTCGTCGGCCAGCTGCCCCGTTATGTAGCCCTCCATTATCACCGTCGATAGATAGGGCGCGTAGGTCCCGTTGTCCAGCTCGACGGCCTTTAGGCCTTCCAGGAGGCGGGCGGCCACGGCGAGCTCGAAGACCCCATATGGAGGCGACGAGGCCGCCGCCAGCAGGACCGCCGGATGGACCCCCCACGCCACCGCCACAGGCGTGTCCCTCCCCACATCCAGCCATCTACGGTATATAGTGTATAGGTGCCGCGGAACCAGCCTAACGACGGCCTTATCGTCGTCTATAGGGGTGAATCTATGTATAGAGGCATTGTAGGCCCCGTCCGGCGCCTTGGCCGTGATGATGGCGGAGGTGATATACGGAGCCGCCTCCTTCTCGTAGTACTTCACCAGCGGGAGCTTGCGTAGCGTGTCGACCGTCTTGTAGTCGTCGGCCCAGGCGCCCACCACGTCGAGCTTGCCCGGGGCGTCCTCGGCGGAGAGCAAGGCCCTGTACGCCTCCTCGTCGTTACGCGCGCCCAAGATCCTCAGGAGCTTAGACCTCCTGTCGATCAAATTGCCGACGCCGTCGACGCCCGGCCCCACCTCTCTGAAGTACGGCGTCGCCGAGCCCTCCGTCTCCTTAAGCGCCCGCGCTATCCGGAACCCCTCGTAGGGCGGATCGTAGACGCGGAGATCCTCCAGCTCCTCGACGTAGCGGGAAAGCGACACGTGCCCTCTTGGTCCCCTATTAAAAACCGTCGCCCGTTAATTATTTAAAAACGCGTTTGAGGGAGGGCCATGTCGGAGGGCGAGGAATGGAATTTCCCCGAGGATTGGGAATATGCCGGCGGAGTGCCTGAGCGCACCCTGAAGGTGAAGGCCAAGTGTCCCAAGTGCGGACATGTGTTCGAGGTGGAGATAGGGGAGAGCTGGTACAACATGGGCTTCAGCATAGCGTGTCCCAAATGCGGCTATCAATTCCCGATAAATATGTACGGCCAAATCGTGGGGGAGGTAAAGCCCCAGAAGCAGAAAAAGTGATACAGGAATACTTTTCAAATATCTCAATTGTTTAAAGGGTCCAATTTAGAGGACTCCCCTAAAGGCTATATGGAGCCTATAAAAAAGATAGAAGAAGGGTTGAAAGAGCTCTATACGGCCAACGTGGGCAAGATAGAGCGCGAGCCCGACGTAGACATATATGAACAAGGCGAGAACCTGCTGATCATGGTAGACCTGCCGGGCTTCAGGAAAGACTCCATAAAGGTCAAGCTCTTCGAGCACGCAGTGGAGATAACCGCGTTGCCCAACTCCGACGTGCCCGGCCGCGCCGTCATCAGGGAGAGAGCGGCCAATTTCCCCATACAGAGACGTATAGAGCTGCCGTTCAGGCTTAGGGTGGACAGCGCCAGGGCGATATACAAAGACGGCGTGCTCCAAATATCGGCGATAAAGGCAGGGGAAGTGGGCACCGCGGAGCTGAAAATCGACTAAAGCTTTGCCCACCTGAATCCTACCAGCGCGACCTCGTTGCTTGGTTTTAACACCGTGGCCAGCGTGAACGTCTTTTTGACCGAATGCGAAAGCCTGCCGCCTCTGGCTATATCGGTGGCGCTGATGCCGCGGTCGGGCTCTAGGAACACGACGACCATGGGGGCATGATCTATCCCAGGCCCCTTCTCGTAAACCGAGAACAAGGCGCCGAACTTCAGGCCTGACTTAACTATATATCCTAAATCTCTAAAATATTTATATATCAAATAGATTTCGTCAAAATTCCTTAGATTGTTCTCGCCTATTTTTCTAAGTTCATCTATATCTATCCTTCTCTCACCGTCGTAGACCTCCAACAGATCCCTCTCGGCAAGATAGAGGGCCTCGTACAGCGATAGGACAAGCGGCGATTCCATCTTGTCGACCTCCTCTAGCTTGACTTTGTCCTTCAGCAGAAACTTCCCGTAGAACCCGCTCTTGTACAGCCTCCGGGCCTCCTCGACGTCTTCGACCACGACGGCCAAACCCCTCAGGACACCCCTCATTTAATCCTCCGCACGGTGACTATGGTGCCCTCGGCTATGCCGAGCGACTTCAAGTCCTCGGGGTTGACCCAAACCTCCTGTTGGGGCACCTTCTCGTCAGCGAGCGCCTTGAAGGTCCTCCTCTTCTCGCCTCCGACTATTTCCACCTCCTCGACCGACCCGTACTCCTCAGCCACAGATTTGTTGATCTTGGCGTTGCCTCTCTCGACTTCGTCGACCGCCTTAGCTCTCAACCGCCTCTCCTCCCTGAGGGCTTTTCTCTCCTCCTTCTGGGGCTTCAGAAACGGCGGAACTAGGACCTTGCGGCCCCTCTCTATCTCGCCCATACAGTAAGAACGGCTTGGTGTTTATTTAAGCTTTGAACGGGATGCCTCCCAAGCGCTTGGACGCCTCGTCGAAAGGCACTCCCGACTTGATCTCGGCCGCGAACTCGACTACCTTGCCGATATCCAGCCTGATCTGTCTCCGCGAATCCCTATCCCTTATGGTCACCGTGTTGTCCTTCGGGGTCGTCTCGTCTATGGTCGCATCGATCGGCGTCCCTATCTCGTCGCATCTGGCATATCTGCTGCCTATGGTGCCCTCGTCGTCATAAAACGCAGTTATTCCGGCGCGCCAGAGCCTCCTCGCCAAGTCGGCGCCTATTGCGACGTAGTCGCGCCGTTTGACTATGGGCAGAACGCAGACGGTTATAGGCGCTATGTCCGAGGGAAGCCTCAGGTATTTTCTGCCGTCCTCCACCACGGCGGCGCTCTCCAGCACCACGTAGAGAATTCTGTCGAGCCCGAAGGAGGGCTCGACGACGTGGGGCACGAATTTCTCCACGTCTGTGCGCCTCACCTCGCGCCTCAGGAAGACCATATCCCGCGTTATTTCGTAGCCCTCGACCTCGACCTTCTCGGCGCCGCTGGCGAGGGACTTGGCGATCATTTGCGAGTTCTTCTGCACGGCCTTGATGACCTCCCCGATCCTATCGCCGTACTTCTCCCTCAACGCGCCTGGATTGGGGTAGACTCTGACCTCCTCTATCTCCCTGGCTTCCTTGAGCCTCCGCTCTAGGTGCATCTCGTGGCCGCTGTACTCGCCGTGTCTGGACAGGTCGTAGTCGGTCCTGTAGGCGTGGCCGGACACCTCGACCCAGCCGAACCTCTCCGTGAGAACCATCTGGTCGTAGGATTTGGCGCTGTAGTGAGCCCTCTCCTGCGGCAGTTTCCCCAGGAACTTCTGCCTCTCAAGAGGCACACCCAGCTCCTTCAGGAACTTGGCCGAAAGCGCCATGAAGAACGCCATCCACTCGTTGGCGTGGCCCCTGGCCACGATCTCCCTCGCCGTGAGGAACTGGGGTTCGGTGTTCCCTCTCGCCACCTCCTCCTCGGGGACTATGGGCACCTCCAGGCCCTCAACCTCGGCGAAATACGGGCAGCCGGGGTTCTGCGGATCGAAAAAGAGCTCTATCTCCATCTGCGAAAACTCTCTGAGCCTGATCAAGCCTTGCCTAGGCGAGATCTCGTTCCTCCCAACTCTGCCTATCTGCGCCACGCCGAAGGGCACCCTCCTGCCCATGTAGTCGGCCAGCCGAGGAAACGAAACAAACATGCCCTGCGCCGTCTCGGGCCTCAGATAGCCGTATTCGTTGGCGTACGGCCCTATGTTCGTCTTGAATAATAGGTTGAACCTCTCGGACCTGCCGAGGGGGCCTCCGCAGGCGGGGCACTTTATATCGTACCTGGCTATTATCTCGTCGAGCTGCTCCCCGGAGAGGCCCTCTAGGCTTAGCTTTATCCCCCTCTGGGAGAGCGCCTCCTCTATCAAGTGGTCCGCCCTGAACTTCCTGCCGCATTTCTGGCAGGTGACGATGTAGTCGGCGAAATGCTCTAGATGCCCTGACGCCTTGAAGACGGCCTCGGGCATTATCACAGGCGTCTCTATCTCTACCATTATGTCTTGATAGGGCAACACGAAGGTTCTACGCCACTTCTCGACGATGTGGCGGCGGGTGAGGACCCCTAGAGGGCCGTAGTCGTAGAAGCCGCCTACGCCGCCGTATATCTCGAAGGAGGGCCAGTAGAACCCCCTCCTTACGGCTATATCCGCGACGAACTCGCTCCTCTGCATAGCCCCCTAGAAGAACCCGCTAAATTAATTTAAGGCCCGATGGGCGTAGCGGCGTGATTCGGGCTTGCAGAAGCGATGAGGTCAAGATCGTCGGGGTGCCCATGGAGGACACGTTGAGCTTCAAGCCGGGCACGAGGTTTGCGCCGGCCAAGGTGAGGCAGATACTGCCTTATCTGGAGTACAACACCGTCTTCGGCAACGCGGAGAGCCCGTGCGATGCCGGCGATGCGGAGCTTCTGCGGGGGGCCCCCTCGGAGAACCTAGCCGGCGTGGAGCGCCTTCTGAAGAGCCTGGGGCCGCCTTGGATAATGATAGGCGGGGAGCACACCGCTACGCTGGCGGCCCTCAGAGCACTTAGGCCGAAGACGTACGTGCACATCGACGCCCATATGGATACGAGGGACGAGTGGCCGCCCGGCCAGAAGCTGTCCCATGCGACCTTCGCGAGGCGCGCCGCCGAGGAGCTCGATCTTTATATAATATATATAGCAGTAAGGGCGTTCGACGACGAGGAGCTGAGATACGCCAGATCCAGCGGGTTCTACGTCGTGGAGGGCAACAGGAAGATCTCTAGGAGCCAAGTCCTGGACGCCCTATCCACGTCAAGCGGGACCGTCTACGTGTCCCTGGACCTGGATGTGATGGATCCAGCGGAGTTCCCCGCCGTAGGGACCCCGGAGGCCGGCGGGCTTACCTTCAGAGAGTTGGAAGGCATCTACGTGGACGTGCTACTGGCCACGAGGCCGCCAGCCGTCGACATAATGGAGTATTCGCCTATCAACGACCACGCCGATATAGGCGGCGCCAAGGTGGTCAGGCTGATGTTGACAGCGGCGAGGATACTCAGCGCCGTTACACCGCGGAGATCCGTTTAACCATGGGGGACCTTACCTTAAGTATGATCTTGTAGTTGCAGTAGGGACAGCGTATGCCCGGCAGTATCTCCATCTCGCTTCTGGAGAAGGTACGGCCGCACCTCATGCACATATAGATCTTCCGCTCGCCGGAGCCGCCGGCGGCTTCGCCAAGGCCTACCTCCTCGGCGCCCTCCTCGCCCATGCCGACCGGGGCGGCCGGCTATATAAACCTAACCCTCCTCGTAGAGGGTTCGTATTCTCCTGACGCCGTCGACCTCCTCTATGAGGTCCGACACGGTCTGTGGAACCAATCCGCGCCACCTCTGATCCCCCGTTGCTATCAGTTCTCTTATGCGCCTGCCCGAGAGGGCCTCTCTGTCGAAGAGCGGATGCTCCCGCACGTCTATCCCGGCGTAACGTAGCGCAGCCCTCACATGGCCGTTGTTGGAGAAGGCTATCTCGAAGCGAGGACACCAATGCCTCAAGTAGGCCCCCCATAGGCTGGAGCCGCCGTCGGTGTCGGGCACTGGACATAGGATTAGGCGTCTGTCGAAAGTCCGCAGAAACATCTCCATCCTCTCGCCAACCGTGAAGGGATTATCCCTGGTGACGCCCTTATCGGCGGAGCCTATGACCACGAGCACCTCGTCGTACCGTTCCAAGAGCCAGTCCAGCACCTTGACGTGGCCTAGATGAAGCGGCTGGAACCGCCCTATGAACGCCACCCTCACAAGGCAGCACAGCCACGTGTTTTTAAGGAGTCAGGCAGTATGCCTCTTCGTCATCCTAGGCCGCGAGCTACCTCATCATCGAGGGCTATATCGTTCAATATTTAAAGGCGAGGCGTTGCGCATCGCCGGGGGCGCCGAGCCGGCCCTACGGTTGCTCCCATTGCGGATAGGCCGATGTAGCCTGTCCCATCTTGCGGGCGTGGAAAAAGGCCGCCGAGCTGGCCGAGGAGGCTTGATGCCGAAACTAAGATGTGCGAATCCGTCGAGAGGCGGCTGACTACTGGCTATAATCCGGGACAACTATTTGCGAATATTTTTAGGCATTATATAATCCTTGGGCGCTATCGCGATAGGCTCTAGGTACTTTCTTAAAATCTTCGGTATCTCTACGGCGCCGTCTTCCCTCTGGTAGTTCTCCAGAATCGCCGTGATGGTTCTCGTCGTCGCCAGACCTGTGCAGTTGAGCGTATGGACATATTCGCGCCTCATGCCCTTCCTCGTGACCCTAATGCCTAGACGGTAGGACTGCCAATCGGTGACGTTGGAGCAGCTGGCGAGCTCCCTATAGGTTCCCTGCGCCGGGTACCATATCTCTATGTCGTATTTCTTAGCCGCCGGGGAGCCGAGGTCGTGGGCACATATATTGACCACCCTATAAGGCAGGCCAAGCCCCTGCATCAACTCCTCCGTGTTCTTCGTTATCTCCTCATGCCACCTCCACGACTCCTCGGCCAGCGAGAAGACGAACTGCTCGACCTTGTGGAATATATGGACCCTGAATATCCCCTTTATGTCCCTGTTGCCGGCCCCGGCCTCCCTCCTGAAGCAAGGCGACCACCCCACATAGAGCTGGGGTAGCTCCTCCTCGAGCAGATCGCGCCCGTAGAGATATGCGGCTATGCCGTGCTCCGCGGTAGCTATCAAATATAGATCCTCATTATCTAATTTATATATAGCATCTTTAAATGTATCCAGGTCTATTATACGTCTAATTACATCATATTTCAACATATAAGGAGGCACTATAGGCCTAAAGCCCTTTGAGGCCAGATGCTCCATGGCGTAGAGAGACAGCGCGAAGTCCAGCCAGACCAGGTCGTCCAGGAGATAGTAGAACCTGCTGCCCGCCACCTCGCCTGCCTTCAATGTGTCTACCATCCCGAGCACGTTCTCCGCCTCGTCCGCATGTCCCACGGGAGCTCTATCCACGACTACATATTCGGGGCGGGGATCCATGCCCGCCAGCCTCTCCAGATCCCTCCGGGCGACCTTTATCGTGCCCCAGTACCTCACCGGGATCGAGTCGACGCCCTCAGGACATACGGGGACCGATTCGTGGATTAGGTTTGGGAAAGAGTAAAGGAGCCTCTCCCGCTCCGCCTCCACGGCTTTCAGTTGTTCCTCCAGATCCTTCAGCCTCTCGATAAGCTCCTTCGCCTTTTCGGCTATCGCCTTCCTGTCCTGCGGCGGGGCCCGCGAGGCCTCTCTCGACAGCACGTTGTGTTGATGCCTCAGCTCGTCTATCTCCCTCTTCAGCTCCCTCCATCTGCTGTCCATCTCGAGAAATCTGTCCACCAGCGAGACGTCCATACGTCTGGCGACTAACGTCTTCCTGACGATATCGGGACTGTTTCGCAGCGCCTCCAGCACGCTCCAAGACATGTAGGGCGGTTGGGCCCTCCTTATATTCTAATATGCCTTATGTCCTCCTGAGTATATTGACTATAGCCAGCGGCATGGATAGCGACTGCTTGCCGAGGTCGTAGGTGGCCATGGGTATGGCGAAGCTCTGGGGCCACAGCTCTAGGTACGCCCTATCCTTATAGAAAACTAGGTGTATATACACCTCGCCGTCCCTTATCGAGGTCTTGAATATATAACGCCGGCCGCCTCTGTACTTCACCACGTCGACTAGGCGATAGAGCGCTTGGGACTCCAGATACCTCACAAGCTCCATGTAGTCATCCACCTTGTGGAGTATCGCCGCAGAATAAAAACTAAACTACCTCCACCTCGTACTCCTCCTCGCGTCCCTCCCTCAGCGCTAGGATAAATCTGTCGGCTATCCTCCTCGCGTCGGGGGCCACGGAGCCTAGGTAGAGCAGAGAGGCTAGCCCCAACAGAGCGAGGGACAGCGCCAAGGTGCCGTCGTAGCGGAGCTGAGGGACCGATATGGGCTGCATATAGCTACCCAGCGATAACAACCTGGCGTATGCGACCGACACGGAAAACAGCAACGATATGGACAGCGCGATGTAGATTATCCAACGCCCATCATATCTATTCTTAACGTTATGAATTATATTTATAAATATATATGGAATTATCGATATTAACGTAGTAGTATACACCCCAATTAATATTATTCTAACATCGAAAAGCCCATAGAGCCATAGGTAAAATACGGAATATATGACGGAGCCTAGAAGCGCCAGCAGGCCTATCCTCACCGCCTTAATTATGAGATCAAACATGTATGCGCCGGACGCCCAATTTTTGATGCCTACGGTTAGCTACACTCCCCCGTCTTACAATACGGATCCTTCCCCTCGTCCAGAGCTTTCAGCTTCGCCTCGGCGGCCGCCTCATCTATGGAGGTATCTAGCGATATGGGCTTCACCGCGATCTTGGTCTCCGCGAGCCTCTTCTTTATCTCCTGCTTCAAGCCGGTGTATATCACCTGCACCGACTTGGACTTATCCCTATATACGGTTATGCCCTTGACCCCCATCGCCCACGCGAACGCGAATGCCCAATACACATCGCCGCTGGGCGCATTGGCGGGCATGTTTATCGTCTTGGATATGCCTTGATCTACCCACTGCTGGGCGCTCGCCTGCATGAGGACGTGCCAGAGCCAGCCTATCTCCATGGCTGTCGCCAGCAGATGCTTGACGTCCTCGGGCACGGGGGCGTCCCTCAACATCCCCGTCTCCTCGACGGCCCTCCTCACCTCAGGAATCCAAAGGCCCTTCGCCCTGAGGTACTCTATCCCCGGCTCGTAGTACTCCACGAGGGTGCCCACAGTGACGTTGCGGAGAAACGCCAGCGCGAACACAGGCTCTATCCCGCTGGTGGTGCCGGCCAGTATGCTGGTCCTGCCGGTTGGCGCTATTGAGAGCACCACGGAGTTCCTCACGCCGCCCCTCACCTTCTCCCGCAGCCGCTCAAGGTGAGGCCCCAGCCACTCCCTAGTCCTCACGGTAATCTCCCTCAGCTTGTCGCCGGCCTCCTGAAGCTCCCTGGGGTAGACGTATTTCACCTTCTCCCACCTGCCCCAGACGAAGTCTTGGTACTTGAGGACGGGCAGCTCGCCTCTTGCATATATCGACTTCTCGAAGAACTTGAAGGGCCCCCTCTCCCGCGCCAGGTTGGCGGATTCGTCCAGGGCGTGGACGTATATCCAGCCCATGATGCGGTTGACGAGCTCCACGGCCTCCCAAGAGGCGTAGGGGATCTCCAGCCTTATTAGAAGCTCGGCGAAGCCCATTATCCCAAGCCCGTTTTTCCTCGTGGCGGAGTTCATCTCGTCTATCACCTTAATGCCCGTGCGGCTCCTCTCGATAGCGTCATCTAGGAAGCGGGTGCCCACCCGCGCCGCCTGCGCCAGCCCCTCCCAGTCGATGCACCCCAGCTTCTCCTCAAACGTCCTGCCCGTGCAGTTCGGCCTCACGAACTTCACTAAGTTTATATGGGTGAGGTTACAGACTTCGAATGGATTCTGAACCGTCTCGGCGCAATTGTGGCTTACAATTCCCTCGGCGATATAGCGGTGGTACTCAGGCACGCCGAAGTCGTACACCACCTCCCTACCCAGGTACTCCACCTTCTCCACAGTGGCGAAGGGCTTCTCCCTCTTGCACTTTTTGAGGCTGACTCTAGCCGCCTTCCTCGGCGCAAGCCCTATCTTCTCCATGAACCTGCACCTAGACTCGTTCTTAATTACGAGCTCGTAGTAGGCCTCCCCACTTGTGTAGGTCTTCTCAACGCCGTCTTTCGTCACGTACCTAAACGCCGTTGCCTTCCTCCTGCGTTCATATATCACGGAGTATATGCCGAAGAGCAACAGTAGCTGTTGTACGTCGCGCAACAGCTCTCTGGAGCTTGAGGTAAGACGGATGGCGCCGTCTGCGTCGATTGTGCCGTCTGCGTCGAAGAGACCCCTGAGGAACGCCGCTATGATCCCGGGCCTGCTTCTGAACACGGCCTCGGGCGCTCTGCGCGTCTTGCTGTCGGTGTGTATCAACTCGGGCACCATGGAGACAACCGCTCTGGCGAAGGTGCCCAGGAGCTCCAGCTTGATCTCCGTCTTGGTCTCGCTTAGCGAGTAGCTGACGTCGGAACCGAACTCCATCTTCAGCATATCCACCAGGGCCACTGCCTCGTCGAGCTCGTCCTTAGCGAAGTAGACAAAGATGTGGGGTCTGTTGTGTTTGTCCACAGTTATGGAGCCGTCGCCGACTGTTCTGCCCAGCAAGTAGGCTACGCTAAGCGGCATGGCGTCCTCGCCCACGTCCTCGGGGGCCTCCACCGGCGCGATGACCAGGAGGTCGCCGGGCTTCAGCTCGTCCACGCGCTTCCACTCATAGCCAGCGGGTCTACCCCTTTCGCCTTTAAGCACTAACAACCTGTGGTCTGGCGTAGCCTTTATCTCGAAGCCTTCCTTGGTCACAACCCTATACACGTCCTTAGTCCCCACCCTTATGACGCCTGACTTCACTACGCTGTACTCCACTTTTGTCTTCCCACCTACTGTTAACGCCACATGGGGCACTAAGACCTCCACGGCGAAACCTCTGGTGTCGCCGTCTTTCTCCACGCCTTCGGTCAGCAGAACCACCTCGCCCTGCTCTTTGGCCCTTCTGTATACCTCGGCTATGGGCACGTAGCCGTGTCTAGTGAGCACTCTCGTGTCGCCAGTAACGCACGGATTAACAGCCCGCCAAATATATCTGAACCCGTAGCCCGCGACCTCCATCTCCGCCCCCATGAGCGGGTTCGAGGCGTTTAGGTTAGCCTTGAATATGAGGCCAGGGTCGCCGGAGTCCCAAGCGCCTTCGGCTATCTCGCGGAAGAGGCCGCGGGCGTCCACCTCGCCCCAGACGGCCTCCTTGGGCGCCTCCACCTCCTTCGAGATGTCGGCGTATTCCACCGGCTTTTTGCCGGTTCTATCGTAGAAGGCGCGCGGGTTGATCAGGGGATATCTCGGGCTCTGGTCTACGCCAAGCGCCTTCTCCATGAACGTGTCGTCCACGAAGACGGATATGTTGAAGTTCTGCAGATGCGCGTCCTTCAGCTCGCCGGTCTTCGCCTTGATGAACCTACGTATGTCGGGATGCCAGACGTGCAGCGTCCCCATCTGGGCCCCGCGACGCTTGCCGCCCTGCTTTATGACGTCCACGTTTGCGTCGAAGAGCTTCATGAAGCTGATGGGGCCCGATGCGACTCCCACGCTCCCCCTCACCACGTCGCCCTCGGGGCGGAGGAGCGAGAAGTCGTAGCCGACGCCGCCGCCCAGCTGTTGTATAATGCCCGAATAGGCCAGCGCGTCGTATATGCAGTATCTGCCCGGATGGGTCAGCGAGGAGAGGCAGTCCTCGACCTCCAGGGTGAAGCAGGAGGCGAACATCTCCTTCTTGGTCCAGGCGTTGAACCAGAAGGGCGACGCGGGGACTATCCTCAACGAAGTTATGGCGTCGTAATAAAGCCTGGCGGTCTCGGGGTCGCCTGCCACAGCCGTAGCTACCCTCGCCGCCGCGGCGGCCGGCGTCTCCGCGATCTTGAAGTCGGGCCCGCGCAGGGCGTAGTTGCCGTTTGTGAACAGCCTCAAGGCGTTGTAGCTCAGCGAGCGGTCGAACTCCGGCTTGAGCTCTACCCAACGCAGAGCCGATGTCGCCTCCTGCCTGAGGAGGCCGGCGGCCGCCAGCCTCTCCACCGCAACGAGGGCCCTCTCGCCGTACTTGGATTTATCCTTCAGGAAGTCCCTGCCCAGAACCTCCTTGTATATCTTGCCCAGCAGATGCGACTTAGCGGCCTCGGCCAGCTCCGGCTTGTCTATGGCCTTACGTAGGAGCTCTAGCTCCACTAGGTCTGAAAGCTCGGCGCTGGTTATGTCCGAGCTAGGCCTTATCTTCACCTCGCCGTCCACGCTCACCCCGACGTCGGCGGCCGCCTTGAGGAGCGATGCGCGCAGCTTCTCCTCCGAGAAGTCCTCCCTAGCGCCAGACGCCTTGATGACCTTAACGGCCATATCATCCCCCAATTTCCATATATAGTCTCTTATATTTAAGATAGATGCAGTAGAGTTGAATGGAACTTTTTATCCGCCTATATTTCAGGAATCAGTATTCGTTCCCCTCCTCATCCATCGGCAAAGACCATCCTCATCACATCTAAATAAAGCCCCCGTTATTTACGCGGACATGGACTACGGGCTGTTGGCCATAACCATAAGGAACGGGCCTAGGCGCGTGTCGATAATCCCGCCGCCCCCCAGCGAGGCCGAGCGGTGGGTGGGCCTGGGCTTGGCAATAGCCAGATGGGGGTATACCGTCCGGATACTGAATCTCCCCACCTGCAGGGAGTCCACCTTGGAGAAGGCCCTGGCGGGCGTCGAGGGCGTGCCGATCTATCTCAGATATTCCCACGCCTTGGCCTACGTGGGCAGAGGGGCTCTGCTGGAGCCCGAGGAGCTGACGCTTGATGGGTTCAGACGGGAGGCGGAGGCCAACTCGAGATATCTCCTGGACTGGAGGCGCTGTCTGGAGCTCAGGCGGAGGACGGGCGACGTGGACGTCCTGGGCGCGCTGCCGGACGCCCTAGAGGGGCTTAGGATCTGGCTCGCAGAGAGGCTTGGCTGAGGGCATTTCGTACACGGCGCCTCTAGCCCTCCTGATTCCGTAGACCTTCCACGAGCCCGGGTTCAATATGCGTTCGTCGATGTTTAGATAGGGCACGTGGCTGTGGCCGTAGATAAGCCAGACGTCTCTGGGGAGGCCCAGCTTCTTCTTGGCCAATCTGCCGACGGTCCCAGGCCTTATGCGGTCTATCACGTAGGCGAGGAAGCCGTCGCCGATCGCCATATCGCCGTGCGCTATGACCATGCGCTCGCCTCTGTAGGTAAGACTTATGGGGCAGTTGCAGGCCAGCACCTCTACCCCGTCTAGGGTATCGACGTAGTGGCCGACGAGGGGGTCGTGGGACGACGAGCTCAGAGACGCCAGCAACATCTTGGGCCTAACCGGTAGGACCGCCAACAGGCGTCTGAACAGCTGGGCGGCTTCCTTCCTCTCCACGCGGCGGTGTTCATCCTCGAAGAGATCCCCCGCTATGGCCAATACGTCAGTCTGGGCGCCGGAGAGACATCTCCTGAGCTCTCCTATCAAGGAGCTCCGCGAGCCTATATGTATATCCGACAACACCAGCATGGCGCCGCCTCTCTCGCCTATTTTTAATACTACAATCTATATAAACTCTTGATATATATATACTATGCGAAGGGTCGCGATAGTGGGGGCCGCCGGGAGGGACTTCCACGTGTTCAACACGTTCTTTAGGAACAACGGCGAGTACGAGGTCGTGGCGTTCTTAATGACCCAGATACCTATACCGGGCCGACGATATCCGGGCGAGCTCGCCGGCGATCTCTATCCCAACGGAATCCCCATATACACGTGGAGCGACTACAACAGCCTCTCCGAGCTGGTGCGGAGCCTCCGCGTGGACGAGGTGGTGCTGGCTTACAGCGATCTGCTGTACGACGATGTGGGCCACATAATGTCGTCGGTCCTAGGCGCCGGCGCGTCGTTCAGGATATTGGGGCCCAACGATACGTACCTCAACTCGATCAAGCCTGTTTTGGCAGTTCTGGCGACTAGAACCGGCGCAGGTAAATCCACGGTCAGCCGGGCTCTGGCCGGAGAGATAGCCGCCAGAGGGATTAAGGTGGTCGCTGTGAGGCACCCCATGCCCTACAGAGACCTCGTAGCCAGCGCGGTCGAGCTGTACAGAACTCGGGAGGACCTGGCCAAGATAACCTTCGAGGAGCGGGAGGAGTACGAGCAGTATGTGGATATGGGCATCCCCGTGCTCGCCGGCGTGGACTACGGAAGGGTCTTGAACAGGGCGGAGGAGCTAGGCGACGTCATCCTATGGGACGGGGGAAACAACGACTTCCCGTTCTTCAGGCCTAACTTCGCGGTGGTGGTCGCCGACGCCAGGAGGCCGGGCCACGAGGTGGGGTCGTTCCCCGGCGAGGTCAATCTACGCATTGCCGACATCGTCATAATCACCAAGGTGAGCGACGCCGGGCCGGATAGGGTCAAGGCCGTGGAGGACAACGTAAGGCGCAACAACCGAAGAGCCGCCATCGCAAAGGCCGACCTAGAGGTCTCAATAGAGAGGCCAGATGCGGTCAACGGCAGGCGCGCCCTAGTCGTCGAGGACGCGCCTACCGTCACCCACGGAGGTCTGCCCTACGGAGCCGGATACATAGCCGCGCAGAAATACGGAGCTCGGATAGTCGATCCCAGGCCCTTCGCCGTGGGCTCCATAAGGGAGCTCTACGCCAAGTACGGCCATATGGGTCCTGTGCTGCCCAGCCTGGGATATACCGACAGGCAGAAGAGGGACCTCGAGGAGACCATCGCCAGAGCCGATGTCGACGTAGTTATTATCGGGACGCCGGCGAGAATAGAAGAAGTTATAAAAATAACGAAACCTGTCGTAAGAGTTAAATGGGATTTAAAAATACTTGATGGGCCTTCTATAAAAGAAATTGTAGATATGTTTCTTGAGAAAATTAACCAATTTTAATATCGCCTGCCTTTCCTCCTAATAATTTTTCATAGGATTCTGAAATAAATCTGCTGCATTCTATAAGCATGTCATCATATATTTCTTTTAATCCAGCAACTATTATTAATATATTTTTTGTATTTTCATCGACCTTAGTGAGCTCGCTGTCCCTATAGGGGTAGACGTGCAAGACCGTATCGCCGGCGGCGAGTATTATCTGTCCGCTTACCTGGACCGGCTTGCCTCCTATCGGCCTAAAGAGCTCGCCCCTAGACCATCTGAGCTCCAGCGAGTTGCTACCTATTTTGTCTATGTCGTAAAGCCCCACCGGGAGAAGCCACTTTATCGATGCTATGTTCCCTATATCTACCGCCGGGTTTATCCTCGGCAGAGGCTCTCCGCGGAGCACTCTGCGCAATAACGCCTCCTGCGCCGGGCGCTGTTTGGTTGGATCTATTCCTATAATCTTCCAATAGAAATCTCTATATATTCTTATAATTTTATTATCTTTTAATTCATCAATTTTATATTTATTTCTAACTTCATTCTCGACGGACTTTATAAGATCGTCCAGTTCCCTAGGCCTTATCGCGTTGTCTATCCCCCATACGGTTTGATACGCTATCTTGACGCCAGCGTCAGATACCAGGTTTTTGATGTCCATAGGGGGATCGGCGATGGGGTTTATTTTCAGTGCGGCGATAGACGGCCATCGAAGGCCCCAGAAGTTTCTCATCACTTTCAAGGACGTCCGCCGAATGTTCCTTAATTATTTCGCTTATATTTTCGAGGCCCTTGCCTCCTGTGGAGGCTAGAGCGCGGCTCTTCACGCAACTTCACAAACTCGCCGGTTTGTCGCCGGCTGAGCGGTTGAGGATAATTGCCTTGATATATCTAGAGTCGGGGGTGGATGCGGCGAGGGAGGCCGCGCGGCTTGCCAACATACCAGCGACATCGGTGGACCGTAAAGGCCGATGGACCCTAGTAGAAGGTGCAGAGCTGGTGGAGGAGTTGGAAGAAGGTGTGGAGGAGCGCGTAGAGCCGCTGGAGGAACCTACGGAGATAATAGAGGAGGAGTACGTAGGTAAGGCGGCCCTCAGAAGGATGGCGCCATGGAGCTGGAGCTCATAGCGTATAAATACGGTAAATATCTAGGCGGAATATATATAGATAGAGTTATCGATGCGCTACATAGAGATAGCGCCCACGAGGCCGTCAAGAGAATTCTGGGGATAGACCAAGTTGACGCTGGAGACGACCGGTCAGCCGAATGTCTCAGGGCCAGGGCGTTTCTCGAATACTACAGGTCCGAGCTGGCGAGGTTGAGGGGCCTCTACGGGGAGCTACGCTCAGGCGGCGTATCGCCCTCGGACCTAGCCGCGCTCGCTAGGAGAATCCGCGAGGCGAGGCATCTCGCGAAGTTCTACAGGGATCTCTCGAGGGAGTGTTCGCCGCAGGTCAGTGACATCAACGGTCAGCGGTAGAATCCGCTCATCAAGTGCCCAGCTCCCAGCTGGATATATACTTTCTCTGTTCCTCCGTCAACTTATCTATCTCGACGCCCATGGCCTCGAGCTTGAGCCGCGCCACCTCTACGTCCAGCTCGTCGGGTAGCTTATATACGCCTATCTCCAATCTGTTTTTAGCCAGATACTCGACGGCGAGCGCTTGATTGGCAAACGACATGTCCATTACCTCGCTGGGGTGGCCCTCCGCCGCCACCAAGTTGGCGAGCCTCCCCTCGCCTACTAGGTACACCTTCCTGCCTGTAGGCAGCTCGTACTCGTCGAGATAAGGCCTTATGGTCCTCTTGGATCTGGCGATCCTCTCAAGGCCCTCCACGTCCACCTCCACGTTGAAATGGCCGGCGTTGGCCAGAATCGCGCCGTCCTTCATCTTCAAGATGTCGTCCAGATCTATCACGCGTATATCGCCGGTCGCCGTTATGAACACATCGCCGATCTCGGCAGCCTGCGACATGGGCATGACCTCAAAGCCGTCGAACAAGGCCTCGAGAGCCCTTATGGGGCTGATCTCCGTGACTATGACCCTCCGGGCCCCCAGCCCCTTGGCCCTCGCGGCTATCCCCCTCCCGACCCAGCCGTAGCCCGCCACGACGACGACCTTCCCCGCTATCAGCGCATTGGTAGCCCTCATTATGCCGTCCCAGGTCGACTGGCCCGTGCCGTACCGGTTGTCGAATAGATATTTGGTGTACGATTCGTTGACGGCTATTATCGGGTACAACAATTTCCCCTCCCTATGTAGAGCCCTCAGCCTAATCACCCCCGTTGTGGTCTCCTCCGTGCCTCCCCTTATCCTCCCCGCGATCTTGGCGAGATCGGCCCCCTCAGCCGTCTCGGCCACATAGTCGAGAGTCCTATCGGCCAGCCCATGGGCCAGCTTGTGCAGAGACGTCGTTAGGTCGGCTCCATCGTCCATGGTCAAATCGGGGCTGTGGGATATGGCGAAACCTATCGCGTTGTAGTACTCGCGCTCGTTCATGCCCCTCCAGGCGTAGACGCCTATCCCCTCCTCGGCGAGGGCGGCCGCCACCTCGTCTTGAGTCGAGAGGGGGTTCGAGGGTATCAAGACCACCTTGGCGCCTCCGGCCGCCAGAGTTCTCGCCAACACCGCCGTCTCCTTGGTCACGTGGAGAGATGCGGCTATGGTCAATCCAGCCAGCGGCTTCTCGCGCTCGAATCTGGAGCGTATTTTCATCAAAACGGGCATGTTCCGCTCGGCCCAGTAGATCTGGTGCCTACCTCTAGGCGCCAGAGCTAAGTCCCTGACTTTATGCTCCATCGCCGGGCTAGACGACTATGCTGGCGAGATTGGCTATGCTGGGCCACCGAAGCGTCGCCTCCATCGCCACAGGTCCCCTTATCTCTGTACCCTTTGGATCGCCTTCAGGCGTTATCAGAACTACCGCGTTGTCCTCAAAGGCCACCCAGGTCCCGTCGGGCCTTCTGAAGGGCCTCCTCTGCCTCACGACTATCGCCCTGAAGACCTGCCTTCTCAGCTCCGGCTTGCCCTCCTTAACTACGACGACGACCATATCACCGACGCCCGCCCCCTTGACCCTTCTGTGGGTGCCCTTGGCTATATGGCCCACCAAGCCTATGACCTTAACCAGCTTGGCGCCGGAATTATCGGCGACGGGGACCTCGCTGTTGAGAAAGAGGCCCGGCGTGACGTGGAATCGATAACCGGCGCCTACCTGTCTCTTTCCGCCCCTCTTGGCCATGGGAGGGCCGATCCGAGAGTTTTTAATTTATTTCAGTGAGACGTGCGGTGATGCGACGCGTTGGTGTCTGAACGGTGATATACGACGGACGGGCTGACTAGAGCTGGCGCTTCCAGCTGAGCTGAATACCCACGTTAGAGGACAGCTTTATCTTGGTCTTATTGCCTACCAACATGCTCGGCATATCCACCGCGGGCTCCCTCCCGCCGAAGTAGAAATATAGATAGCCCAGATCGAGGGGCTGTACGCCTAGGCTCCACGACGTGGCGTAGTCGACCTCGCCGCAGTTGTCGCCATATATCGTCAAGCCCCAATACCTCTGAAACCCCTTGACGGGCCCGTCTCCCTCCACCACGAACTTGCCATCTATCACGCAGACGAAGTTCCTCTCCAACCTGTAGATATCAGCTATATACTTATAGAGAGGCCTAAAGCCCTCGTAGAGGTTCTGCGAGTCCTTGGGATCTATCGCGTTGAGCGCCGCGGTGGGCATGCTGAGGTAAAGAATCACTTGGGAGTGGCTGACGGGCATCGCCAACGCTATCTTCATCAAGGACTCGTCGAAGACTTGAGGCAGCGCCTTGACTTGCACCTTGCGCCCAGTCGGCGAGGCGAGCTCCACCTTCTCCTTGGCATTTCCCTGAACTTGTATTATTTTTGCCTTGTATTTACTTGCAAGCTTTTCTAGTCCTAATATCTTTACTGCTTTCTCAAAATAGCTTTTAGACATGGAGAAAGTTATAGATACGTCGCGCCCCTGCAACCTCTCCAGAATCGCCTCTATCATCTCCGGGCGGGGGTTGGAGGGGGCCGGGATATAGCTGTGGACCGCCAGCAATATCAACGCGTCTTTCCTCTCTATCTCGGGAGACGCGTCTGGCCCCAGGGCAGCTATCACGAGAAACCCAGAATCCCCACTAATATATTTTCAAAAGCCGTGGCGGTATGGAAGCTCCGGCTTGACGATCTCCCTCAGCACCGCCGTGGCGTAGCTCCCCCTAGGCATGTCGAAGGAGAGCTTGGCCGCGCCGCCCGAGAGATCCACGAGGATCCAGGCCGGAGACGCGAAGGCGCGTCTGTACGAGCCGACGGCCCCCACCCTGGCCAGCGCGAAGTCCCTCAGCTCGAGGCCCTCCTCGCCCAATATCCTCCTCAGGTAGTCCCTCGCCCTGCTCTCGGGCACTACAAGCCCCAGGCCCGGCACCGGCAGAACCGGCTGACCGCCGCCGACTCTCGACGCGGGGACTGGATAGCCCGCCTCGAGGACCAGGTCGTCCTCAGCGACTCCCAGAGGGCCGTCGGCGAGCCTGAGGCTCAATATTCTGTTGAAGAGATACGCTTGGTACGCCTCAACGAATATCTTGAGAATATTATAGGGCACAGCCATTACGGCGTTCCACAGGTTCTCGCCTGAGGCAAGCGCCTTGAGCAGGCGTCTCTCCTCCAACAGAGATTTGGGCATCCTGGACAGCGCAGCCGAGTAGTCGCCTCTACACGCCAGCTCGCGCGCCTCTCTGGCGGCGGGCGACTCCGCCTCGAAGGTTCTACAGAACATGACGCGGAGGAACTCGTCGGGATCCCTACGCACCAAGGCCCTCCCCAGCAGATGCGAGACGGGCCTAACCGTGCCGAACCTCTGATAGACGTAGTAGTTGGGCAGAGGGACCGCCTTCAAGGCCTCCAGGGCCTCCGCGGCGCATTCGATATCTACGTCGCGTATGACCAAGGTGAATCTGTTGCCGACTATTCTCGACGGCGATATGGGGGAATCGGCGTACCACGCGGCTCTGTACTCTACGCCGGGAATTTTCGGCAGATCCTCCGGCCTTACCCCAAAGAGGGATATTATCTGGGACGCCACAGCCCTCGCGTCCTTGATTCCGCCTATGCCTATGTCGCCTCTCCTCAGCCCTAGGGATCTCCTCAAGGTCTCCACGAGCTTTAAGGTATCGACGCCGCGTTTGACCACATGCACCCACAGCCAGGGCCCCGGCCTCTCCTCAATCCCGCCGAAGCCCGACACGGAGACCACCAGGCCCCCCTCCAGGACCTCTTCAACTATGAAGTCCTCCGGCGTCCTCTTTATAGCGCCGCCGCAGGGACGCGTGTCCGTGACGTACCACTCCAAGCCCAGAGATTCGTCGAACTGCGGCGCCTTTTTCATCGGTCTCGATACGGCAGTATTTAAAATGGAGATGTAGAAGCTCCAGTGGCCAGAGTCTGGCTGGGGCCCGCCGGCATTCCGAAATACGTGAGGAAGGCTAGGGACACCGTCGAGGGCATTAGAGCCGTCAAGGAGCTGGGCCTCAACGCCATGGAGGTCGAGTTCGTCCAAGGCGTCAGGATGAGCGCCGAGGCCGCCAGCAGGGCCGGCGAGGCCGCGAGGGAGCTTGGCGTGAAGCTCTCGGTGCACGCCCCCTACTTCATAAACCTATGTTCCGAAGAGGCCGAGAAGGCCGAGGCCTCCATGAAGCGGCTGTGGGACTCGATCGACAGAGCGCACAGGATGGGCGCTTGGATAGTCGTGGTCCACGCCGCCTATTACGGCGGGCTGGGGCCCGACAGGTGCTACGAAGCCGTCAAGGAGCGGCTGGGGGGGCTTGCCGACAGGATGTCTGAAGAGGGCATAGACGACGTGGTCATAGGCGTCGAGATAACTGCGAGGAATAACCAGTTCGGCAACGTCGAGGAGGCCTTCGGGCTCGCCAAGGAGCTCAAGAGGGTTAAGCCGGTGGTGGACTGGGGCCATCTCTTCGCCAGAAACGGCGGAGCCGTGGACTACGGAGGCGTGTTGGACCTCTGGCGCACGACCTTCGGGGATGAGCACATGCATACCCACTTCACCTCAGTCAAGTACAGAAACGGCAGATATGTCGACGAGCACGAGCCGATATCCGCCAACATGCCCCCGTTCGAGCCGCTCGCCGAGGAGCTCGGCAAGAGGGATATGGCGATAACGCTGATATGCGAGTCGCCGTTGTTGGACCAAGACGCCGTCTTGATGAAGGAAATCCTTGAAAAACACGGCGTAGAGCTCGCCCGGTGAAGACCTCGCTGACGGTCATAGATCTATACGCGTCGGCGAGGGAGATCGCGGGCTTGGTGGGGAGGCGCGTAGAGAATATATATACAGTATCCTCTGGATATCTATTTAAGTTCTCCGGGGGCGTGTATTTAATAATTAACGAGGCGCGGGCCTCGCTCACTGGGATGATCGGCGAGCGCGACTCCAGAGGGGCCGAGACCTTGAGGGGGCTCATACGCGACGAGAAGCTCACCGACGTCCACCTGCCGAGGTTCGACAAGGTGCTCGTCCTCAGATTCGGCGGCGTTGAGCTGATAGCGGAGCTCCTGAAGCCCTTCAACTTGATAGCCGTGAGGGACGGGAGGGTGGTCTGGCTGTACCGCCGCTATAGGGGCAAGGACCGCGAGGTCAAGGCCGGCGCGCCCTACACGCCTCCGCCGATGCCCTACGTAGATCCTCTGGCTAAAGCCGAGGAGGCCGTGGAGGTCTTGAGGAGGGCGCACGACGTCAAGAGGGCGCTGTCGAGGGAGCTCGGCCTAGGCCCCGAGGTCGCTGAGGAGGTCTACGCCAGATCTTCAGGCGATGCCGAGAACGCCTTGAGGGCGCTTCGGGATCTCGTCGAGGAGGTCTCGAGAGGTCAGCTGAGGCCCACGGTATACATAGCCGGCGGCGTCCCCGTCACCGCGGCGCCTGTTAAGTATATCTCGATCAAGGCGGACCTTGAGGAGGAATACGACGCGTTCTGGAAAGCCTTAGATAGATATTTCGCCGATGTCGAGCTCAGGAAGGCCGTGGAGCTCAAGACGGCGGGGCTCAGGGCCAAGAGGGCCAAGCTGGAGCAATCCATAGCCAAGCTGAGGAGCGAGATGCAGGAGTACAGGAGAAGAAGCGAGGAGCTCTATTCGCTGGCCAAGACGTTGCTCTCGCTTAAGTACGAGCTGGAGGAGGCGGTTCAAATGGTGCTCCGCAACGAGGCAAGGGAGCCAAGTATACGTATATTAGACGTAAACAGGGCCAACAGAGAAATAACCGCGGAGTATTCAGGCCAGCGCTTCAAGCTGAGGCTCGATAGGCCGGTGGGCAGACAGATAGAGGACATGTTCGAGGAGGCTAAGGACTACGCTAGGAGGGCCGCCAAGGCCGAGGAGGTCCTCAAGAGGCTGGAGGAGGAGCTGGCACAAGTCGAGGGGGAACACGCCGAGGCCGAGAGGGAGGTGATGGAGCGCATGAGGAGGGCGGCCGAGCGGGCGTGGTTCGAGAAGTTCAGGTGGTTCCTGGCCCTCGGCCGGGTGCCCGCCATAGGGGGGAGAGACGCCTCGCAGAACGAGGCGGCTGTTCGCCGATACCTGAAGGAGGACTATCTGTTTTTCCACGCAGACGTGCCGGGGGCCTCGGCCGTAGTGGCCAAGCCGACTCAAGACGAGGCGGCCCTTCTCGAGCTGGCCCAGTTCGCGGCCTCCTACAGCAGGGCCTGGAGGGCGGGGATCCACGCCGTTGATGTGTTCTACGTATCTGGGAGACAGGTCAGCAAGCAACCGCCGTCGGGGGAATATCTGGCGAGAGGTAGCTTCATGATATACGGCTCCAAGAACTACATACGGCACGTGAGGCTGGAGCTGGCGGTGGGGGTTAGGGACGACGGAGGCGTGAGGCGCGTGGTCGCGGCGCCGCCTAAGTCGATAGCGGCTCTGGCGGAGAGGTACGTGGTGATCACGCCGGGCTCCGGCGAGAAGAGCAGAGTCGCCAAGGAGATCGCGAGGAGATGGAAGGCGGAGCAGCTGGTCGACGATCTAATTGCGGCGTTGCCCGGGCCGTCGGCCATCGGCGAATGGGGCTCGGGCCAGCCCATCGGCTGGGACGAGATAAAGGCCGCGTTCTCCACGTGGTGACCTGTCTCCGCAAAGGCGGGGCAGCTCCCAGTTGCGTCGCCGTAGATGCCATGCTCGGCTGGCTCGCCAGATGGTTGAGGATAATCGGCGTCGACGCCAGGTACGGGGATCGGCCCGACGACGAGCTCGCCGAGACCCCCTGCCTTTTGGTCACCAGAGATAGGGAGCTCTTCAGAAGGCGCAGAGGACCCGCCGTGTTGCTGCTCACGGAAGACCACGTCGCCTGGATATCTGCGTTGATACGCGCGCTAGGCGTAGAGCCGTTCAGGAGGACCCGATGCCCCAAGTGCAACGCCGAGCTCGTAGAGATCCCCTGCGCCGAGGCCGAGAGGAGAGTCGGCCATCCCGTGCGCTCCCCGAGATGTTGGGCCTGCCCCAACTGCGGCTCTATATACTGGGAAGGCTCGCACTGGCGCGGCATCAAGAAAGTGGTCGACGAGGCGCTCAGGAAGCCCGTGGACTGCCCGGAGACCTACTAGCGACGGATATGCCCGAAGAGGCCCAGCCGCCGACAACGCCCTCGGCTGGGGACCCCCGCGGGAAGATTGGACGGACGACGACTATAGAGCCCATGGCGCCGGGGGTGGGATTTCTGGGCGGCTCGGCCTGAACCCACGCCCCCTTGCGGGGACGGACTCTCTGGCCTACTCCAGGCCCGCGCCTTGGGCCGCTCGGCCACCCCGGCTGTTACCTCCAGCCCAGCGGTATTTAATTTTTGCCCCGGCGGGAAAAACTTTTATGCGCATGCGGTATGGACTATCGGCGGGGGTGCCCGAGCCAGGTCAAAGGGGCAGGATGGGGGCAGAAAGCCCCCAGGCCAGGCTCAAGACCCTGTGGCGTAGGCCTACGTGGGTTCAGGCGACGCCGCCTCCGAATCCCACCCCCCGCATCCACCGGCTCTTTCCGGTTTCTGTCTAGTCCAACCGGATGTAGCCAATTCCGTATGTCGGCTGTGCGGCGTGTCGGCTCCATAGCCGGCTAAGTTCGGCGCGCTCGATCCGATATCGGCTTGGCCGTCTCCGTTCGCGCCTCTGTTTCCCGGCCGTTGGCCGAAGGCGCCGACCTCCAGCGGCTTTCTGCACGGAATCGTCGATTTCACGCGGCGCGAGACGCTCTGTGCTAACGACATCGGCTTCGAGGAAACGGCAAGGCGAGCCCACAAGCCGGGAGAATGCCGAGACTTTGTTATTATTAAGCTTGTCTAGTCTTCCGTGATAGCTGTCGTCTACCGCGGCGATTTGGCCGACATAGCTAAAAGGCTGAGGTCGTTGCTGGGCGCCTTGGAGCTGGACTGTTCGGCGGATCGGCCCGACTTGACTGTAGTCGTGGGGGGCGACGGCACGCTCCTGGAGGCCATCCACAAGCATCCCTGCGTGCTGGACTCCCTGGTCGTCCACATAGGGGGTGGGCGTATAAACTTCTATAGAACTACGCGGATCGGCGAGATGGCCCTCGAGGAGATCGCGAGGAGGGTCCTCGCGAGGGATATGAACGTGGTGGAGTTGCCGACGATAGACGCAGGCGGTTGCACCGCTGTTAACGAGGTGGTGATCCGCAACGTCGACTATAGGAAGCTGTTGTCCTTCAGGATCACGGGCGCCGCGCCGATAATAAGCGGCCGCGCCGACGGCGTCATAGTCTCCACGCCCCAAGGGTCGCCCGGCTACGCCGTGTCGGCATGGGGCCCCGTGGTGGACTACAGGCTGGAGGCCTTCGTCATATCCTTCATAGTTCCCTACACCCTCTACCTAAGGCCGCTGGTGGTGCCGCAGGAACCCCTCGAGATATCGACGGCCCAGGAGGCCGAGCTGACCTGCGACGGCTACGGCGGGCTTCGCGGCAGATCGTTCTCTATACGTAGAGGCGCGAGGCGGCTGAGGCTGGCCGTCTTCGGCGAGTACGACTACTACGACAGAGTGCTTTCCAGGCTCTTGTCGCCATGAGCTGTTACGTCCTGGACGCCAGCGCTTTTTTCCACGGGCGGGATATGAGGGCCTTTCAAGGCCGTCTCCTGACGACCAGGCAGATCCTCGAGGAGCTTAGGGACCCCCGGGCGCAAGTCGCGCTGGAGATCCTCGGCGTGGAGATCGTCGACGTCGACGAGAGGAGGATAGAGGAGCTGGCCAAGAAGGCGTCCGGCCTCAGCGGGGCCGACCTCTCGGCATTGGCGCTTGCCCTCGAGACGGGCTGCGTCCTTCTGACCGACGACGCGGCGTTGGCCAAGGCGGCTAGGAGATTCGGCGTCAAGGCCAAGGGCTTCTATTTCGTCAGATAGGCGTCCGCCATACGTGCAACATCATGTAGGCCGCGGCGGCCGCCGCCAGAGGTATGGCCAGATTGTCCTCTACGCCGTAGGCCTCGGCCACAGCCACAAATGCGGTTATCACCAGCGAGGTCAGAGGCCCGTAGCCCGCCGCGATGAATACGGCCAGGGTGGGCACGGCGCCGCCGAGCATCCCCTCAACCGTGGCGTCGACGGCCGGCAGCCTATGTCTGCCTAGAGCGGATCCGACCAGCGCCGAGAAGCTGTCGTAGACTGCGAGGCCCACCACGGCCGGCAGAAGCCCCACCGGGCCGAAGATGTCGTAGGATATGAGGACGCCCACAGCCCCCATCAAGAGGCCCAGATAGCCGCCGCGTTTCTCGTAGTCCCTCTCGGCGGCCTCTATGGCCCTCTCTATGGAGCCCAACAAGGCGTCGTACTGCACCTTCAGATCCGCCCGCCCCACGGGCACCAATTTATCCAAGCTCGCGAAGACGTCCTCCAGGCTCTTGAAGACGTCCCGCCTTAGGTCGAGGAGTATCTGCGGCCGTTTGACCTGTATAGAGTATAGAAAGCCGGCGGCTAGGGCCAGGGCGGCGTAGTACACCGCCGGCTCGATCCTGGCGAAGAGGGGGACGGCCAAGAGGACGGCGCCAGCTACATGGAACGACTTCCTCACCAAAAGCCCCCTGATGTCCATACTGCTGGACTATCCGGCGGCTTTTAAATCGTATTACGTCGGGCCGTCGGGCCTCACCTCGACCTCGACCCTGACCACCACCCCGTCCCTCAGCCTCGACACGAGACCTCTGGGCAGATCGGCCGCCGCCCCGTCCGCCCCCACCGCCAGAGTTGAGTCGTCCACGTGGCCGCTCCTCCTGACGACAAGCCTGTAGGGGCTTGTGGGCACGGCCAGCGGAGTCCTCCCCGTGATTGCGTACCCCATCCCTCCGGCCTCCACGACGATTCTTACGGTCCCCGGTCTCATCAAGGCCTCCAGCAGATCTCCGGCCAGCTCGGGCCCCGCCTTGTCGGCGCAGCAGGCGATTATACAGTCGCCTCTCCGCGTGACGTAGGGGTCTTTAGTTATTTCGAGCGTCCGCCGATTGCTGGCAGAGATATTGGGATGGCCTCTCGCTATTATGACGTCCTTGACGGGGCGCCGCTGCGCCATCGCGTCTGCGAACAAATACAAAAATATGGCTTCCTACCACGGCCATGGACGTAGAGGAGAGGCTGAGGCTGATAACCAGATACCCAGCCGAGGAGGTGCTCACCTTGGACGAGCTCAGAGGCCTCCTGGAGTCGGGGTACAGGCTTAACCACTATATAGGCTTCGAGATATCGGGCTATATCCATATAGGCACGGGCCTCGTCAGCATGGCCAAGGTGGCGGATCTGCAGAGGGCCGGCGTGAGGCCCACCATATTCCTGGCGGATATCCATTCCTGGCTCAACAACAAGCTTGGGGGCGATTTGGATCTGATCAGACGCGTGGCCGCATCTTACTACACGGCGGCCTTCAGGAAGATAATCGAGGCCATGGGGGGAGATCCCGACGGGGTTAGGTTCGTCCTCGGCTCGGAGCTCTACCACAATAACGACGAGTATTGGTTTCTCCTCATGGATATAGTGAGGAATCTGACCCTCTCCGATGTGCGCCACAGCTTGACCATACTGGGCAGGAAGATGGGCGAATCCATACCGCTCGCCTACTTGGTATATCCGCCGTTGCAAGTAGCCGACGTCTTCGCGCTGGGCGCCCATATACCGCACGGCGGCATCGACCAGAGGAGGGCGCACATCCTCGCCAGGGAGGTCGCGCTTAAGGTGAAGTTCTACCCTCTGACGGTGGACGGCAGGAGGATAAAGCCGGTGGCCCTCCACCACAAGCTCCTGCCCGCCCTCAACATATCCGAGAGGCCTAAGAGCAGGGAGGAGCTCAGCGAGATGAAGATGTCGAAGAGCATCCCGCAGAGCGCCATATTCGTCCACGACGGCCCCGACGAGATACGGCAGAAGATCTCCAAGGCCTACTGCCCGCCCAGAGATACCGAGTACAACCCCGTCCTGGAGATACTTAGGATCTCGGCGTTTAGGGAGGAGAGGAAGGAGCCCTTCGTGCTGGAGAGGCCGGCTAAATACGGCGGGCCTCTGGAGTTCCTCAGCTACGAGGAGCTGGAGAGGGCCTACGCGGCCGGCCAAATACACCCCGCCGACCTGAAGAACGCGGCGGCGGAGGCCTTAATAAGGGCCCTGGAGCCGGTGCGCGCCTTCTTCCAGGGACCTGGGGCAAAGACGCTGCAGGAGATGAAGGACCTAGTAATCACAAGGTGACTGCGGCCGCCCGGCTCGCCGCCACAAAAACTTCAAAACCCCCGATATTACGTGGAGCGCCTAGCGGAATATTACGACAAGCTGGCCGACGTATACGACGAGCTCTACGGGCAGGAGCAGACGGTAAAGTACCTAAAGGCGCTGGCCTACGTGAGCGGGTCTAGGATCGTCGACGTGGGCTGCGGCACCGGTATAGGAGTAGGGCTTCTGTCGCCTCGATACGTCCTGTGCGTGGACATATCGCTGGGCATGTTGAGGAAGGCGGCGGCCAGAGGTCTCGACGTAGATCTTCTGGCGGCTGACGCCTATCTGTTGCCCCTCAGGCGGAGGAGCTTCGACACGGCCCTCGCGATAACGGTGTTCGAGCGGCTGGAGGACTCGCGGGTTCTGGCCGACTTCGCCGAGGTGGTCGTGGCCGAGACGCTCGGCCGTTGGCTGGTGTCGAGGGGCTAGAGCTTGACGAAGATCCAGTCGCCGTCCTCAGGCACCACGGCGTATCTATACGCCGCTGCGAGGGCCCTATGGCGTCCCAGGTCGTCGTATCTGGCGCTTATGTGCGTCAACACCAGCAGCCGCGCCCCCAGGGCTTTCGCGGCCTCCACCGCGTCGAGGACGGTCGAGTGGCCCTCCTCGTGGGCCTTGGCGGGATCCACGTCATCGGCGAACGTGGCCTCGTGTATCAACACGTCGGTCCAGCCCACCGCCGCCAGGGCCTTGGGGCAGGGCCCCGTGTCGCCTGTGTAGAAAAGCCTCCTCCACCTGTTGTGGCCGGGCTCCGCCACGTCCTCCGGCCTCACGAGCCTTCCCCCTATCTCCACTGGCTCGCCCTTGATGAGCTTGGTCAGAGCTTGTCTGGGGAACCCCGCGACCTTGGAAAGATCCAGCTTGAACCCGACGTCCCACTCGAAGAGCCAGCCGCAGGTCTCGACGGTGTGGCAGACCTCCACGCACCTAACGCTCATGTGTCTGTCCGAGATCGACGTCGAGCTGTCGACGCCGCCCTTGGCCAACGCAGCCGCCAGCCTCGGCGGAGCCAAAACCCTCAGAGCCTTCCCGGCCATCTTGGCGGTGCTCAACAGGCCCGGCAGCCCCAGGACGTGGTCCTCATGTCCATGGGTAATGGCCACGTAGTTCAGCGACGCCGGCGAGATGCCGTTGGCCATCAACGCGTACTGCACGCCCTCGCCTGCGTCGAGAAGCACGCGATGCCCCTCCCAATCCTCTAGATATATCCCCGGCATCCTCCTATCGGACCTGGGGACGGCCCCTCCCGTGCCGAGGAAAACCAGCTTGAGAAGAGGCACGGCACCGCGGCGCGGGAAATTAAAAAGCCTTCCTCGAGCTGTAGAGTTGCGCTATCTCCTCCGGGGATAGCTGATAGACTCGCCTCTCGGAATCCGCCAGCTTCAGCCGCCGCAACGTCTTCCGCCGGGCGGAGAAGAGCCATGCCGTAAACCGCTGGAAGCCCTCGAAGTCGTCCACACAGGGGCTCCTGGGCGTGAGGCGGACCACCGCCGAGTATACCCTCGGCGGCGGCTCGAAGGCCCGGGGCGGCACGACCCGGAGCACCTCCACCTGGTAGCGGCATTGGATCGCCACGGTGAGGCGGCCGTAGTTCTCGTCGCCGGGCCTCGCGGCTAGGCGCTCGGCGACTTCCCTCTGCACGGTCACAACCGCCGGTAGCTCGCTCTCGGCGAGCCTCAAGAGGAGGGGGGAGGTGATGGAGTAGGGGACGTTGGAGACGAAGAAGTCCGCCTTGGGCCATTCCAGCTCCAGCGCGTCGCCCTCGATGACCACCACGTTGGGCGGAGCCGTCCGCCTCAGCGCATCTGCGAGGGCCGGATCCACCTCTATGGCGTACACCACTCTAGACTTCTGGGCGAGGGGGATGGTGAGGATCCCCCTGCCGGGCCCTACCTCGATCACGTCCAGGCCGCCGGGCACGAGGCCCGCTATGTATTCCGCGATCGACACGTCCCTCAGAAAGTGCTGGCCGAGCCTCTTCCTCCTGCTGCGCACACACGTCGATCTATGGAGCTATTTTAGCTCTGTCCTATTCCGGAGACCGCCGGCCTTGGATATATTTCGTAAAGCGGCTCAACGGCCTCCGCGGACGCGGCTCGGCATCGGCGTTTTTATATATAGTCTTTGCAGGGGACTGTGGACTACAGAGCGTTGGGCCTCAAGACTGGCTTGGAGATTCACATACAGCTAAACACCAGCAGGAAGCTCTTCTGCGGATGCCCGCCGGTTCTGCGCGACGACGAGCCGCACTTCAGAGTGTCCAGAAGGCTCTACGTAGCCCTCAGCGAGCTTGGGTCCGTGGATCCGGCGGCCGTCTGGGAGGTTAGGAAGAGGCGCGTCTTCGTCTACGAGGGGTACCGCGACACGACGTGCCTGGTCGAGCTGGACGAAGAACCGCCGCATCTGCCAGACGAGGAGGCCCTCGCGGCCGCCGTGGCGGTGGCCAAGATGTTCAACGCCAAGCTCTACGACGAGATCTACGTGATGAGGAAGACGGTGGTCGACGGCTCCAACACCTCGGGCTTCCAGCGCACCATGCTGGTGGCGCACGACGGCCGGACGAAGGTGTTGGGATACGAAATCGCCGTGGATACGATAGCCCTGGAGGAGGACGCGGCGAGGAAGATGAAGGAGGAGGGCAAGTACGTCTACTACAGGCTGGACAGGCTGGGCATACCGCTCGTGGAGATATCGACATCGCCCATGGAGTACGAGCCGCAGCAGATCGAGGAGGTGGCGTGGATAATAGGGTACAGCGTCAAGGTGACGGGCAGGGCGAAGAGGGGCCTCGGGACCGTGAGGCAAGACGTCAACGTCTCCATAGCGGGAGGCGCCAAGACCGAGATCAAGGGCGTACCCAAGCTGGAGCTGATACCCAAGGTCGTGGAGTACGAGGTATTGAGGCAGCTGAACCTCCTCAGGATAAGGGATGAACTAAGAAACAGAGGCGCGCAGCCGCCCGAGGGCGGCCACCTAGACGTCACGGACGTCTTTAGAGACACCAAGTCCAAGGTCTTGAGGAGGGTCCTCGACGCGGGGGGAGTCGTCTACGCGGTGAAGGCGCCCGGCTTCCAGAAGCTGCTCGGCTTCGAGGTCCAGCCCGGCCGCCGCCTCGGGACGGAGCTGGCCGACTACGTGAGGGCTTGGACCGAGCTGGGCGGCTTGATGCATTCGGACGAGCTTCCGGGCTACGGGATAACCTCCGACGAGGTTAGGGCCGTGGAGCAGAGGCTGGGGACAAACTCCTTTATACTCCTCTCGGGGTTGGACCCCAGGGAGGTGGCCGAGGCCGTGGACGTGGTGGCGCAGAGGCTGAGGCAGGCCTTCGAGGGGGTCCCCGAGGAGACCAGAGCGGCGAATCCCGACGGCACGACGAGGTTCATGAGGCCGAGGCCCGGCGCGGCGAGGATGTACCCCGAGACGGACCTCCCGCCCGTCAGAATAACCATAGAGATAGAGAAGAAAGCCGAGGAGATAGCGTCGCGGAGCCTGGAGGCCGAGATCGAGAAGATCGCGTCGCTCGGCGTGAACAAGGACATGGCCCTGAGGCTCGTCAAATCGCCGTGGCTTGACTACTTCGACGACTTCGTACATAAATACAAGCGCGTGCCGCCGACCCAGATAGCCAGCCTCTTGCTGAATACGGCCAGGGCCCTGGCCAGGGAGGGCGTCGACGTCACGCCCGAGAAGATAGAGTCCGTGCTCGCCGAGCTGGACAGAGGGACCATAACCAAGGAGGCCGTGGAGGAAATCCTGAGGTCGTTGAAGGAGGGCGAGAGCGCCCTGGACGCGGCGAAGCGCCTAGGCCTCGTGAAGATGCCGTACGAGGAGGTCAAGAGGGTGGTAGAGGGGTTGGTCAAGGAGGTCGGCCCGGACAAGGCGTTGAGGGAGGCCATGAGGAGGTACAGAGGGAGGATAGATTCGGGGGACGTCGCGAGGGCGCTGAAGGAGATAGCAGGTGGAAACTGACGCCCCTCCCGCCTCGGAGGCGGCTCCCGCCCCAGCGTAGCTGGAAGTAGCACCTGCGGCCCTCCGGCGCAATATTAATTAAGGCCTCTGCTAGTTGTCTCCGATGACGATACACATAGCGGCGGATATTCTGGGCTTGATAGCCCTGGACGATCGAGGGGACGTCGTAGATAAAATCCTCTTCGAGAGGAAGGCCGAGGTGATAGCCGACAGGCTGGCCGAGTTGGAGAAGTCGTCGCCGGTGCCTGAGCTCCTCGAGCTTGCTAACAGGCTTAGGGGTAGGGGGGACAAGATAGCCCTTGAGGATCCCGAGCTGGCCAGGAGACTTTCGGCGGTTCTGCAGGGCATCGAGGTGGTGAGCGAATCGCCTGACCAAGTGGTGTCTGAGTTTAGGCGTAGGTTCTGGGACGTCTATCTGCCCGGTCTGGGCGTCGGCAGGGAGGAATACAGCTCGTTGCTACTAGAGGTCTCCGACTTGATCACCAGGAGGAAGCTAAGGCAGGCTGTCGAGAAGCGCGATCTCTTCATAGCGCAGTCCATAAGCACCGTCGACGATATAGACAAGACGTTGAACCTAATAGCGTCGCGCATCAGGGAGTGGTACGGCATTCACTTCCCAGAGCTCGAGGAGCTGGTTAGGGACAACAGGGAGTACGTTCTGTTGGTCAAGAACATAGGCCATAGGTCCCGTTACTCGCTCGACGCAGTTAGGGACGTCCTGAAGGGAGCGCCCGAGGATAGGGCGAAGAGGATAGCCGAAGCCGCTAAGAAGAGCATAGGCGCCGATATGTCCGAGTGGGATCTCGACCAGATAAGGACCTACGCAGATATATATTTAAGGCTTGACGACTATAGAAATAAATTGTCAGAATATATAGATGAAGCCATGAAAGATGTGGCGCCAAACATAAGGGAGCTCGTCGGCTCGCTCCTCGGCGCAAGGCTCATAAAGCTGGCCGGCGGCCTCTCCCGCCTCGCCATGTTGCCCGCATCCACTGTGCAGGTGCTAGGCGCAGAGAAGGCTCTATTCAGAGCCCTCCGCACCGGCGGCAGGCCGCCGAAACACGGCGTGATATTCCAATACCCAGAGATATTCCGCGCGCCCAGATGGCAACGCGGCAAGATAGCGAGGGCCCTCGCCGCCAAGCTGGCCATAGCCGCCAAGGCGGACGCCTTCACGGGCAATTTCATCGCTGTTAAGTTAAAAGAGGATCTACTTGCCCGCATCCAGGAGATAAAGACCCTCTACGCCAAGCCGCCGCCCAGAGCGCCGGCCGTCAAGCCAGCCAGAGCTCCCGAGAGGAGGCCGGGGCCTCCGCCTAGGAAGCCCTCGGCGAAAAAGCCATCGAGGAAAGAATAAAAGCATGGGGGAGGTGTAGGGCATGTCCATTGAAGTTGTCGACGTGAGGCCTCACGAGAGGTTCGCAGGTGTCTACGTGGCCAAGTTCGAGGACGGCTCCGAGAGGCTGGCGACGAGGAACTTGACGCCTGGCAGGAGGGTGTACGGCGAGAGGCTCATCAAGTGGGGGGACGTGGAGTATAGAGAGTGGAACCCCTATAGGTCCAAGCTGGCCGCTGCGATACTCAACGGGCTTAAGTACGTCCCGATACAGGAGGGCACGCATATGCTCTACCTAGGCGCCGCCTCGGGGACGACGCCGAGCCATGTGAGCGATATAGTGGGCGAGAGGGGGCTCATCTACTCGGTTGAGTTCTCGCCGAGGGTTTTCAGGGAGTTTATGGAGAAGCTTGTCGACCAGGGTAGGAGGAACGTGGTCCCTATACTCGGCGACGCCAGGTTTCCGTTTCAATACGCCCATTACATCAAGGGCGTCGACGTGGTGTATATAGATATAGCGCAGCCGGTGCAGGCGAAGATATTGGCCGACAACGCAGACTATTTCCTGAAGAAGGGCGGCCACGTGATGCTGGTCATCAAGGCCATGAGCATCGACGTGACGAAGGAGCCGTCGGAGACGTTCAAGCAGGAGATAAACGCGCTGAAGGAGCGGGGATATGAAGTCCTCGATACGGTGCATCTGGAGCCTTACGACGTGGCGCACGCGATGGTTATAGCGAGGCGCGTCTAGCCCCGGCGGGCCGCAATAAATATATTGTTAACCGGGCTCTAGGTATATGCGCTATTTGGAGAGGCCGTCGCCTCTATCCAAAATACCGGAGTTCTTGTCGCAGATAAAGCCCATCGAGGAGGCCTTGTCGATCCCGACGTGGGACGCCGCCGGCTTCGTTGCGGCGAGGGACGTGGTTATGCCGCACGACTATCCGCCCAGGCCTAGGGCGGCCTACGACGGATATGCCGTGAACTCGGCGGAGACTCCGGGCGAGTTCACGGTGGTAGGCTCCATATTGGTGGGCCAGTACAGAGAGGCGAGCGTGGGGCGCGGCGAGGCCTACTACGTGACGGTCGGCGCCTTCCTCCCCGAGGGGGCCGACGCGGTGGTGCCGGAGGAGGCGGTGCAGAGGAGGGGCGACAAGATCTCGGTGGCGCGCAGGTACAACGCCTACGATAACGTCGACCCTCCGGGCGCATATGCTCCCAAGGGCGCTGTCCTCGTCAGGAGGGGGCAGGTGCTCACCGTGTTCGACGTGGTGGCCCTCCTAGACGTCGGCATCACCAAGGTCAAGGTCTACAGAAGGCCCAAGGTAGCGATTTTCTCCACGGGGGACGAGCTGATAAAACCGCCCATAGATCCCGACGAGGCCGCGGAGCTTGTGCTGAGGGGCAAAGTCGTCGAGTCGACTGGATCCCTGGTTGAGTGGTATATCCGCAACTACATGCCGTATGTGGAGCTGGCCGATAGGAGGGTCATGGGAGACGACAACGAGGCGCTCAGAAAGGCCGTCAAGGAGGCGCTACAGCGGGTGGACGCGGTCATCATAACGGGAGGGGCGGGCCCCAGCGAGATCGACCATTTCTACAAGCTGGGCTTCGCCGGCATTAGAGGCTTTAGGATGAAGCCGGGCCGCCCCACCTCGGTGGCGTTCGTGAACGGCAAGGTCGTCTTCGGCCTCTCGGGATATCCGATCAGCGCGTTGCACGGCGCCATACGTATAGTCGAGCCGGTGATGAGGCGGATGGCCAACGTGACCGCGGGGCCCGGCAGCGGCTGGGTCTACGCGACGCTGGCGGCGGACGTAGCCGGCGAGCTGGCCCAGTTCGTGAGGGCCAAGGCCGAGTATAGAGACGGCGAGATCGTGGCGACGCCGCTGAGGACGAGGCACCACTCGTTCACGGATCCCGACGCGTCGGGGATTCTGGTCATACCGCCGGGAGGCGCCAAGAGGGGCGATAAGGTCCTGATGTTGCTCTACAGAGATCCCAGAGACTTGGGGAGGTGGTTTGCGTAGTACAGATAACTGGCAATAAGGACGTGGGCAAGACGGCGCTGGCCGAGAGGATCATATCCCTCGCTAGGTCCCTGGGATATAGGGTGGTCGCCGTCAAGCAGAGCCACCACGTCCCCGACGTGCCGGACAAGGACAGCTACAGGATGAGGGCCGCCGGGGCCGACGTGGTCGCTCTGAGGGGCGGCGGCGTGTGGGCAGTGTATTCCGACAGATTGCCGCTCAGCCGCATAGACGCAGACCTGGTGGTGATAGAAGGCTTTAGAGATGCCAAGCTTGGTTTCAAAATACATATAGGGCCCAATCCGCCGGCCGACGCCGACGTGGTCGCATCGCTTGAAGACGCGTTGAGGGATCCGGAGGAGTTCTTGAGGCGGGCCAAGTGCGGAGTGGACGCGGGCGAGCTGCTGGCGTTTCTAGCCGCGCGCTAGCTTGGACTCGGCCTGGCCCAGAAGTATCTTGAACAGAGCCACGGCAACGGCGTAGAGCCCTGCCGTTATGAACAACGGTGCGTCGACCATGCCCGAGCCCATGAGGTAGCCCCCTACGGCGGGCCCCAAGGCTCTGGGCACGCTGCTGAGCGTGTTCCACAGGCCGAAGACTCTGCCGCGCTCCTCCTGGGGGACCAGGTCGTTTATTAGGGCCGATAATAGGGGATTCGCCATGTTCATTAAGGCCGTTCTGGCTACGAAGAGGGTAAGGGCCATCTCGGCCGAGCCGACGAACGGCATCGATGCCAGCAATGCAGTAGCCAGAGACTGCAACGCCACTATGGCGTTGATCCTGCTCCTCAACGCCCTGGCTATCAAGGGCGCCGACGCCGCCCCTAGGGCGAGCGTCAGGTCCGACGCCGCGTAGAACGCCGCGAGGCTTCCCATGGAGACGTGGAACTTGATATAAAACCATAGAGAGAATAGAGGTATTATGACTCCGGCCCCGAGCCCTATCAAGGACTCCGGGATGAGCCGTTTTAGCAACCAGTAGGATTTCAAAGCCCTCAGATCGAGCAAAAGCCTGCCTCGCTCCATAGCCGCGGCGGGCTCCGATAGGGATATCAAAGCCGCAGACGCCGCTATCACCAGGCCCTCCAACAAGAAGAGAGCCTGGAAGCCGGGTATGCCCGCGGACGTTATGGAAGTCGAGAGAGATCCCAGTGCGGCGAAGAACGAGGAGAGAGATGAGGAGAGCGAAAAGGCCTCGTTAGAGAGTCCTCTAGCCTTGGCGTGGTCGCCGAGAATCGCGCTGTATACAGTTCCTCTGTTCAACAAACTTGCAGATATGTAGGACGCGACGACAACGAGGGGCTTGGCCGCCGCCATGGAGGCCGTGAGGGCGGCCGATGCGATCGATAGCGCGTAATAGAGGCGCCTTCTATCGTATATATCGGCCAGATAGCCCCACAGCAGAGATCCCGCCGTCATCGCCGCGGTGGATATGCCGTAGACGATCCCTATCTGCGCGGCATCCAGCCCTATCTTGACTAAATATATCGAGAGAGCCACTTGGTTCGCGCCCCATATGAAGCCCGCCAGGGACCCCGCCAGTATTAAGCTCCAATAGCCCGCTCCGCGCACTTGCCTTAAGAAAGCCTATCGGTTAAATTTATTCCGTACGGATACTGCGAGCTCTACGTCGTCGCTGGCTATTCCGTCGACCCCCCGAGACCAGAGCCCCTCCATGGTCCGACCATCGTTGACGGTCCAGGCCACGACCTTAAGGCCCATCCTGTGGGCGAAGTCCACAGCTCTGGCGGTGGCGAGCCTATGATGGGGTAGCACCAAGTCGAGGCCCAGCCTCCTCGCGTCGGCTATTCTGCCCGGCGGCTTGGCGTAGATCAAGCCGAGGGGGACGAGGCCCTTAAGCGGGACCAGAGCCTCCTCATGGAAGCTGATCACGGCCGTCCACGACGCGGCGCCGACGCGCCTCAACACGTCGCCGACCAGCCCCGCCGCCTCTGGGTCCTTGACCTCAACGAACACTCCGGCTCTCCCCGCCACGGCCTGTAGCGCGCCCTCCAGGGTGGGAATAGGCTCCCCGTCCACCCTGTAGCCGGACAGCTCGCGCCACCGCGCTTCCTTTACCTTCAAGACGCCGTCCGGCGCCGTCACCGCGCCGTCGTGGATGACCACCACCACGTCGTCGGCGGTCTTCCACACGTCCATCTCGATAATATCCGCGCCCGCCTCCACGGCCGCGACGAACGAGGCGATCGTGTTCTCGGGCCTCCTACGGGGAAAGCCCCTGTGGCCGACCACAGCCTTCCTCGAAAGCGCCTCGAGGACTCTATGCATAAAATAAATTGGCCCCATATTTAAAACGTGGCCGAGGTCCTCCTGTTTACGGAGGTGGACATAAGCCGCCGCGTGGTCGAGACCGTCGAGTCGTCCTTCAGAGGCCTGTTGAGGCTGGCCGTCACGAGGGCCGATTTAGGCGAGGCCAAGGCGAAGGCCTACGACAAGGACAGGGGGCAGATTAGGGCGGATCTGCTGCTGGACCTATTAAAGCCGGCGGAGAGGAGATGGCGGAGGTACGTATACGTGGTTGAGGGCGACGGCTACGCGCCCGGCCTCAACTTCGTCTTCGGCGTGGCCTACGGCGACAAGGCCGTCGTGTTCACCGAGAGGCTGAGGTCCGCCGCCGAGCTCTTCGAGCTGAGGCTGGCCAAGGAGATCACTCACGAGCTGGGCCACACCTTCGGGCTGGGCCACTGCGGCGACCCTAGGTGCGTCATGTACTTCAGCAACACGATAGGGGACACAGACCTCAAGGGGCCCGGCTTCTGCCCCCGATGCTTCGCGAAGCTCGAGAGGGCGCTTTCGGGAAGATAGACGAGCACACGGTCCTGCCCGATTTAAGCTCGTCGATCAGGCGCCTGTAGGAATCGTACACGTCGAATATCCAAGTGTTGACGCCCTTGATGGGCACGGGCTCCGTGTTGAAGACCTCCTCGAGCTCCTCACCGCTGAACCGCCTCAAGTAGTGGCAAGGCTCCTTGAGGAGCAGAATCCTTCGATACTCCACCTCGTGGACGTGCGTTATCGGCGTGCCGGCGGCCCCCCTTACGGATCTGATCAACGGCCCCACGTCGGCCAGCGAGATGTTGTTGGCGAACCCTCTGGACCTCCACTCGGCGACGGTCGCGTTGAAATAGCCCACCAAGTCGTCGAGGTAGGGACGTCCGTCGTTGTAGTACATTAACACTATGGGGTGGTTTAGCCAGCCCCTCCTGCCGTCGTTCAGAACGCCCATACGCCTCAAGATGGCGAGAATAACCTGTTTGGCCTCCACCCTCTGTTTGCCCAGCCGCCTGTCGTCCAGAGCCCACGCCGATTTATGCCAGTCCACGTAGGGCCTGAATATCTGCATGGCCTACAGAGGCCGCCTCGTGCCCGTCTGCGCGCCCTCGGCCCGAGCCCCCTGGGACTGACGCGGCCTGCGCATCAGCCCGCGGCGGAAGGCTGGGCAGGTGCGCGGATGGCGCCCCATCCTCCGCGGCCCACCGCGATGAAGCCAGCCCCGGGCTCCGGGCAGCAGACCCCACGGGATGGAGACCAACTGACGATGGAAGGCTACTGCTGTTGGGCCTGCCCCTTATCCTGTTCCTGCATCTGCCTCTCGATCTCCTTTAGCGCCTGCTCCACCTCCTTTTCGATCTCCTCGATGGGCTTCGGGGGCGGGGTGGTCGCCAGGGCGTAGCCCACCCAGCCCAGTATGCCGAATACGGCCGCCACGGCGAGGAACGCAGTGGCCTCCAAGACCACGATGGAGTATTCAGTCAAAAAGACCAGCCAGGCATAGGCGACTATCACGAGCACCGATAGGACGAGCAGAGCTATGCCGACAGCCTTATCCCTATACATAAGCCTCAAGTGTAGGTCCGTTTTTAAAGATTCACGGAATCGGCTAAAATAGGATAGATCGAGTTTTCCGTGAAGATCGACACGGGCAGGCTGCTCGCCATCGCGTCGTTGGCGTTGGTCCCGTCCGGCCTGGCCCTCCTATATCTCCAGATGTCGTTAGCCCATTTCCTGTCGCCCCTGCTGGAGAAGATCGCCGTGGGGCCATACGATGGCCTAGTGCCGTACCTAGCGCTGGTCTTCACGGGCTCCGGCGCGTTTTTGGCCTTGATCCTCTCCCTAGAGGTGGTCGCCGGGAAGCTGTTCGGCGTAGGGAGGGGGGTCTATTTGATAAAGGTCAAGTCACACGGCGCGAGGCCCTACGGCATCACCACCGGCGGGCTGACGCGGTGGATCTCCCTAGTCGTGCTGGGCGGCGGGGAGGATCCCGACCTCGAGAGGTTCGTCGAACTGCACGAGGAGGCCCACGCGAGGCTCAAGCACCCGGCCAAGGTATGGACGGTGGGCGCCATCCTCTACGGAGAGGTGGCGGCTCTGCCTGCGACGTACGCCTCTCTGGGCCCGCCGCCGGCCTACGTCTACGCGTTCTCGGTCGCCTTAGCCATCTCGACGGTCTATGGGCTCTTCGTCTTGGTGAGGGCTCTAGAGGTCGAGGCAGACGTCTACGTCTTCAAGAACATGGGGCTGAGATCGCACGACCTATTCGTAAAGCTCATGAAGATGCGCTACGGCAACTGGCGCCAGCCGTTACGCTCAAGGCTAACCCATACGCAGGGGGAGTTCGTTCTGCTCTTGGGCGACCCCATAGCGGCGCACGCGCCCTGGGAGCACCTAGTCCTGTTCTCGCTCCTGTCGTCGACAGCGCTTCTGCCCAAGATAGCGGCGAACTTCGCCCCGGCCTATCAAGACCCCGGCGCCTACTACGTGTTGACGTTCCTAGCGATTCTGGTTCTGAGCTATTTTCTCTCCATGGCGGGCGAGGCCGTGCTCAGAAAGATCGTGAGGATCAAGCTGACGGACAGAGGCTACACCAATCTGGCGCGGTTCGCCACAGGCCTCTCGTTGACTATGGCGACCGTATCGACCTTGACGCCTCCCGTAGCCTCGGCGATATTGTTAGCGCTAGGGAGTTTTATATATTATAAAATTATTAAGAGATATATTAATAATATATATTTATTACTAATATATCTTATTATCATAATTATAATAATACCATTATTTATCTACATATAATAGGTCATATATCCGGGCGGCGCCTCGGTACGCGGCCCCCTGATCGTAGAGCGTCTTAGCTTATATTTGGGCCTTAATGACTTGACGTGGCTAGAAAGGCGCTGGTGTTGGACAGCGGCGACGATTTGACGAAGCTCGTCGTGGAGGTGCTGGCGGACAATGGATATATTATTCATCTAATTTCCAATGAATATAGAGGTAAAGAATTTATTAAATATCCAGTATATATACATACAATAAAATCGGAGTCCTATGAGAAACTAATAGAGGGGATATGCCTTGAGGACGTCGAGACGGCCCTGTTCATCTCGCCGAACGACTCGCTCAACGTATCTCTGGCAAAGCTGTGCAGATCCAGGGGGGTGCCGCGCGTGATCGTCACGTTGAGGAACCAGGCGGCAGAGGAGGAGGCTACGGAGTACGGCATCACGGCCGTGAGCACGTCGCGGTGCGTCCTCGGCAGGCTTTACAGAGTGCTCAACTTGAAGTACACCAAAATAACTCCCCTTAGGGGCGACTTCGGGCTTCTGGAGATGTTCGTGACCGCGGACTCCAAGCCGCTCGGCCGCGGCCTGGCGGAGATAGAGGAGTCGTATGGCGTGAAGGTCGCCTTGATGAGAGACGACGAGATCATCACGTCGCCCGACGCCGTGGCGCAGGAGGGCGACTACCTGATCGCCATGGGGGCTATCGGGGCGCTGAGAGATCTCTCCTCATGAGCAGAGACTGGCTGAGGCGCAGGCTCAACGTCTTCGATATATACTCGCTGGTGCACGCCGACAGCCAGTCGACTTTCTACTTCATTCTGGGAGTTGTAGCGGCCGAGGCGGGGAGGTACACATTCCTGGTCGTCCTCTACGGCACGGCCTTGATGGTAGCAATAGCGCTGGCCTATGGCGAGATGGGGTCCCGGTTTCCCGAGACCGGCGGGTCCTACCTCTACGTCAAGACCGCCTTGGGCAGAACTTTCGGCTTCTTCTCCGCGTGGCTCCTAGCCCTAGACCAGGCTATAATGGTGGCCTACGGGTCGCTGGACGGCGTCCTCTATCTGGCCAACATGCTGTCCTATTACGGGGTCGACGTGCCGTACCTGGTGGCCAGAGCGCTGTCGTTCCTCGTGGCGCTCGGCCTCTTCGCCATCACGTTAGTAGGCATAAAGGAATCCGCCAGAGCCGCAACAGCCATCGCCTTGCTGGACATAGCCGTGGTCGGCGTGCTGACGGTGTTGCTGGGCCTCGCCGCGAGCCTGAGGACACCCCCTCCCTACTTCTCCTGGGGCAACGTGCCTCCCAGCGACGTGTGGGCCGGCCTCTCCTACGCGTCGAGAGGCTACACGGGCATGGACGCAATAGGCCAGCTGGCCGGCGAGGCCGAGATGCCGCTGGTGCAGGTGCCTAGGGCGGCCGCGCTGGCCGCAGGCCTGGGGGCTCTATACGGCGTAGGCTTGACAGCGCTGTTGATGAACAGCGTGGCGTATCCGGCCGTGGCCTCAAACCCGGCCACGGCTGTGGTGCAGATAGCTGCGTCGATGCCCTACGGGAGGTGGCTTGTCCTTCCCGCCGGCGTCGTGACGGCTGTGGTGCAGATAATGGCCGCACTGGCCGGCTTCGTCGCCTTTTCGCGCCTGCTCTACAAGCTAGCCGAGGAGCAGTTGCTACCCGCAGTCTTCTCCAAGGTGCATAGAAGATTCAGAACGCCGCACGTCTCCCTCGTGCTGTCGGCTGCCGTAGCTTCCGCCCTGCTGGTGCCTGGCGAGATCTATCTGATAGTGGACGTCTACGCGATATCCTCGTTGATAAACTACCTGTTGGTGTCCATATCGCTTCTAGTAGTTGTGCGCCGCGGCGACCTCTACGGGGCCGTGAGGTCGCCGACTGTGAAGGGCATATCGCTGGTCGGCGCAGTCGGCGTAATCACCACGCTGGCCGGCGTGCTCCTATCCACGTTGGTCAGATACGGCGAGCTGTGGATAATAGGCCTATGGGCCCTTGCCGGCGCCCTTCTTCTGCTCCGTAGCCGCAAGAAGGGAGTACGCCCTGTCAAGTAGGGAGTAGCGAATCTCCTCCTCCCTCCGAGGGTCCCTCAGGATGCCCCGCGCGACCAGCACGACGCCTCTGTACCCTATGTGGTCCACGTCGATCCTGAAATTCTCAACGCCGTATTCCGAGGCGACCGAGCCGAGCTCAGCCCTAAGTCTGTTTATATCTATTTTATATGGTATATACATATATATCCTAATTTCATGTCCCTCTTCTACTTTAATAATATTAAATATTTCATGTATTAATTTAGTATATGGTATATACACTAAGTTACGCCGGAAATCCCTGACGACCATGGCAGTCGGCCTCATGGCGACCACGTAGCCCGCCGTCTTGCCCACCTGCAGATAGTCGCCTATATGGATGCCGTGCACCCTGGAGACCGCTATCCCGGCGAAGTACTCCTCGACCAAATGCCTGAGTGCTATCAGAAGGCCGGCGAGGGCGAACGCCAGAAACAAGACCGTCAGAATAAACAGAGCGTAGACGCTATACGCCAGCGTCTCCATGCCCAGAAAGATCGCCGTAGCTAACAGAATCGACACGGCGTTGAATAGAGGCATCGGCTCGATGCTGAGCCCCTCAGCTAGGCGGGAAAACCCCATACGGGCCGCCAGATAGGAGGCGATCGCGGCGCCGAGAGCCGCCGCAGTGACGGCTAGGCCGAGGTCCATGGGCATATGGGGCGATTGCCGTAGCCTTATATAGATCCTGCCCGCTGTGGGCGATCCGTCGCGCCTAAACGCGCGTTGCCTGCGAAAGTCCATACCGCCTATCGGCTGCAAATCGTACAGATCTCTTCCGGGGCTGGCCTATGTCTGTCCAGCCGCGCGAGCCGCAGGCCGGCGAGCCCTTAGGCGCGCCGCCGATCCTGGTCCTAGCCGCCGTGTCTCCGGTCGCCGGGCGCTCGGTCCCCAGCCTCGGAACGCCCCGCTACCTACGCCTCCGAGGCGGTCGTCCAGGCCGGGGAAGAGAACGCAACAGGGCTACGGCGCCGGCGATTTCTATGCACATGTAATCTCATATATTCTTCGTACTTTTTACAACGATATAGATATATATAAAAAATTATACCATGCATGGACCAGCCGACAATAGCCGGCCGTTTGGAAAGAATTCCATGGACTTCATTCCATACGCGCCTAATTATATTGCTAGCTATAGGCGAATTCTTCGAGCTATACGACCTATTCGTAGGCGGCTTCGTGACAGTTCCCGTACAGAATTACTACGGAATTTCCCTCACGGCATCTGTATACTACGTAGTCGCGTCGCTGTTCCTCGGGGCTTTCGTGGGCGCCGTAGTCTTCACGTTGATAGGAGATCTGTGGGGCAGAAGGACTGCGCTTCTGTTCAACCTAGCCCTCATGAGCGCCGCCTACCTCGCCACTCCCTTTGCGCCGAGCCCGGAGGTCCTCGGGCTGTTGAGATTCGTCGCGGGGCTGGGCGTGGGGCCCGAGGCGCTGCTAGTCCTCGACATAATGATCTCCGAGTTCTTCCCAGCCAAGATTAGAGGGAGGGCTCTCGCCACCGCCTACACGATCAGCTGGACCGCGCCTCTGGCGTCGGCCCTGCTGGCCTATTTGTTGATACCCAGACAGATCTTGGGGCTCTACGGGTGGCAGTGGCTGTTCATAATAGGCGGGCTCGGCGTGTTGTTGCTACTGCCGTTCCGTCTGCTGATACCCGAGTCCCCCCGCTGGCTCGAGGTGAAGGGCAGAACCGCTGAGGCCGAGAGGATCGTGGCCGAGATGGAGGAAATCGCCGTTAGGGAGAAGGGCCAGCTGCCGCCGCCGGCCCCGGTGCCCGTCGTAAAGGCCGAGAGGATTCCTCTCGGCAGGCTTTTCGGCGAGCTTTTCAGCGAGGAGTATATGCGGAGGACCGTAATGTTGTGGATCTTCGAGTTCCTGCAGACCGGCGTGTACTACGGCTTTGCGAGCCTAGCCCCCTCCGTGTTGTACAGCAAGGGCTTCACTTTGGTTAGGACACTCGAGTACTCTGTGTTGATATATACATCGTATCTCCTATCTTCATTGATATCGATCTTCTTGATAGACAACGTTAAATTCGACAGGAAGTGGCAGGTAGCGCTTATCGCGTTGTTGATGGGCATCGACGGGCTGGCCTTCGGCTACTCGACGACGCAGGCGCAGGTCGTGGCCACCGGCTTTATATTCGGCCTCCTGGCCAACGTGTTCTCCAACGCCTTCCATCAGTACGGAGCCGAGCTGTACCCGACCAGGATAAGGGCGTTCGCCGACGGCGTCCAGTACTCGTTGAGCCGCCTAGGCAACTACATCTGGCTGTCCCTCCTCCCGCTGGTGCTCGCGTCGTACGGCGCCTTCGCCATGTACGCCGTGGTCTTCGCCATGGCGGTGGCCGTGTTTCTAGACGTCGGGATCCTCGGGCCCAGGGCGTCGCAGATAGAGCTGGAAAAGCTCTCCAGGTGAAATAGGCCTTTTTCACATCGCCTATATTTAAAAGGGGTCCGCGCCTCGCCTTGCGGTGAGGCTATTCAGCTACATATTGGCGTCGAGGGCCGTGTACGCCCTCCTGTGGTTCTATCTATCGCCCCTTCTCCCGGCCATGTCGAGGGATCTCCACGTGTCCGAGGCCCAGCTGGGCTTTCTGCCTGCGGCCTTCATAGCGGGCGCGGCCGCCGCCCAGATCCCGGCAAGTCTGGCGGGGTCTAGGATAGGCGACGTGAGGACCGCGGGGCTCGGTCTGCTTCTGCTGGGCCTGGGGTCCGCGCTGACCGCGGCCAGCCCGACGTGGGGCGCCGCCTTGGCTCTGCGGGCAGTAGCCGGCGTCGGCGCCGGGCTTTTCTTCTCGACGGCGGGCGCGGCCCTAGTGGCGCTGAGGCCCCGCGAGGCGGGCAGAGCGCTCGGCCTGTACAACGCGTCGTTCAACATAGGCGCCTTCCTGGGCTACTACTGGGGCTACGTGGCGGAGCCGCTCGGCTGGAGGATCGCGGCGGCCGCTCCCGGCGTAGCCGCGGCGGCGATGGCGCCTCCCCTGATAATGCAGGGCGGCTTCAAACACGGGGCTAGGCCATCCCCCTCGGCCATCTGGCTGGGCCTCGCCTCATTTCCGCTGTGGGGCGCCGTCTACGCCGCCAACAGCCTCGCCGCCGCGTGGCTCCACTACTATAGAGGCCTCCAGGCCTCCGAGGCGGGGGCGATAACCTCGGCGTCTATGTTGTCCGGCCTCCTCGGAGGCTTTCTAGGCAGTATATACGACAAGGCCAAGGACAAACGCGCGGTGCTCCTCTACTCCGCGGTACTTTCGGCCGCCCCCATGGCAGCTCTGCCCTACCTTCCCACCGCGGCCGCGCCTCTGTTGGTGTTCACATACGGCGTAGCGTATACCATATATATCACGGCAATCTACGCGGAGGGCTCCAGGAGCGGCGCGCCCGCATCGGCCCTAGCAGTCATAAACGTAGTAGACATGGCGCTCGGTCTCAATGCAAGCTATCTATTCTCGTTCACCATGGCGCTCAGCCCGCCGTCAGCCTGGGAGGTAGATGCCGGCCTAGCATTGGCCTCAGCCCTAGCCACATTTGCCCTAGCCGGACGTATATCGAGTAATAAGGAATGGTGGGCCCGCCGGGATTTTTAGGCGGGTTCCCCTGAACCCGGGATCTCCCGCGCGTGAGGCGGGCCTTAGGGAATTGCTTTCAATCCTACCGCTAGACTACGGGCCCCTTGCCGTACATTCCGTCGATATTAAAAGCTTTTTCCCGACGTAGCCTTACGGCATC
>NZ_LCWM02000074.1 GCF_002077075.2 Thermoproteus sp. CP80
CCACGGCTTCTCGGGGAGGGGGCCGTGGGCCTTCTCGGCGTCCTCTATGGCGTATAGGCGGCAGTCCTGCCCCTCGGGGACCTTCGCGCAGAAGTCGCGGTGTAGCTGGGGGAGGTCCTGCCACACCAGCTTGGCGAGGGTTGGCCAGAGCCTCCACGCTATTGCGAAGATCTGCCAGCAGACGTGCCTTATCTCGGCCTGCGCCGCCGCGGCGCACCTCAGGGGGACGAAGTTGAGGAGGAGCTCCCTCGCGTTCATCTGCACCGCGAACCTCACGGCCGCCGCGTTGGGGAGGGCCATCCTGGCGTACTCCGGCCTGAAGGAGCGCCTCAGCGCCAGGTAGTCCTCGTAGGCCCTCCTGAGGACGTCCTCGGGGAAGCCCGCCGGCACCACGAACCGCAACTCCCTCTTGGAGTAGTCCACGTACCGTTGCGATTCAGACCAGTAGGACGCCAGCCTGTGCCTTATGAACTGGGTGTGGCAGGCCCTACTGCACTCCACCAGGAGCTGTGCCCCCATGAACTCGAAGACCGACCAGTGGCCCTGCCTGTAGAACCCCGACACCCTCCTCTCGACGACGCCCTGCGGCTGGGCCTTGAGGGC
>NZ_LCWM02000007.1:0-34455 GCF_002077075.2 Thermoproteus sp. CP80
AAATAAAAACGGATCGTGATCCCGATAAGCGTGATGGTCGCCGGCGCCGGCACGACGTCCTTCAAGATCAAGGGTAGGTACGGCGTGGGGAGGCCCAGCGACTTCGCGGCGCCGTTGAGGCCGGCGGTCACGTGGAATATCACCAGGAGGTGCAACCTCAGATGCGTCCACTGCTACGTGGACGCGGGCCCCGGGGACCCGGCCGAGCTGACCGCCGAGGAGGCCATGGACGTGGTCGACCAGATGGCCGAGGTGGGAGTCCCCATGGTCATATTCTCGGGCGGGGAGCCGTTGCTTAGACAGGACCTCTTCGACGTGGCGGCCTACGCCGGGGGCAAGGGGATCAAGCTGGTCCTGTCGACCAACGGCACGTTGATAACCAGAGAGGTCGCGAGGAGGCTCAGGGACCTCGGCTTCTACTACGTGGGGATAAGCCTGGACTCCGCCGAGGAGAGCTACCACGACGCGTTCAGGGGGGTCAAGGGCGCCTTCGCGGCTACGCTGGCCGGCGTCAAGAACGCGGTGGAGGCGGGGCTCGACGTAGGCCTCCGCTTCACGGTGACGGCCAAGAACATAGAGGAGGCGCCCAGGTATATAGACTTCGCCGTATCCCTCGGCGTCAGGAGGATCACCTTCTACCACCTCTCGGCGGCCGGCAGGGCCCAGAGGATGGAGAGGAGCTGGTACTACACGCCGGAGCAATACGCCGCCTTTATCAACTCCTTGATGGAGTACGCCAGGAGGTACGCGGGCAAGATAGAGATAGAGACCACCTTGGCGCCGTACGACGGGATATATATAGCGGAGGCTCTGGGAGGGGGCTCCGAGGAGTATTTGAAATTTGTCGAGGCGGCTGGAGGCTGCGGCAGGAAGATGGTGTCCATATACCCCAACGGCGACGTCTATCCCTGCCAATTCCTCGATTTCTACAGGCTGGGCAACGTGAGGGAGAGGCGGCTCCGCGAGATCCTCCGCCCGGAGGCCGTGGAGCCCTTCGTGAACACCGAGCGGTACCTGAGAGGCCCTAAATGCGGCGCCTGTAGATTCAAGCAGTACTGCAAGGGAGGCGACAGGGCGAGGGCCTACTACCTCACGGGCGATATGTGGGGCGACGACCCGCTCTGCCCCATCCCCCACCTCCTGCGGCCCCCGGCCGGCGGAGTCAGCTCTATATAGACGCGCGCGGCGCCATGGCTGGGGAGAGGGCCCTCGCCATAGCCTCGGCCTATATCGGCTGGGTCATGGACGGCTACGACGCGCTTCTCGTCACGCCGATATTGCCCCTACTCGGATCCCTCTTCTTCCCGGGGCAGTACAGCAACCTCGGCGGCCTCTCCACTCTAGTCGCCACCCTGGTCATGCGGCCTCTCGGCTCCGTCGTGATGGGCTACGTCGGCGATCGGGCTGGCAGGAGGGTCGGGCTCATGGCCACGACGCTCGGCTACTCCCTATCGGCCTTGGCCATAGCGCTCATGCCGCCGTACGTCTCCATAGGCGCGGCGGCCCCGGCGGCCGTCCTGGCGCTCCGCGCAATCCAGGGCGTGTTCCTCGGCGGCGAGTGGGGCCCCGGCACCTCGATGATAATGGAGTGGAGCAGATGGAGAGGCGAGATATCGTCCGCGTTCGCCCAGACCGGCTACCCCCTGGGCGCCCTGGCCGCAAGCCTCGTCTACTCCGCCATGTCGGCCTCTATGGGGCCCGCGTTCTCCGACTTCGGCTGGAGGATATACATGGCGACCGGCGCGCTGGCGGCCGCCCTAGCCTTCGCGCTCAGGCGGAGATCCGTGGAGTCCCCCCTATGGAGAAAGCCAAGACGCAACCCCCTGGCCGCCGTCTTTCTCGAGAGCTCAGCCGATCTGGTCAAGGCGGTGGCGATGACGACCGGCCTATTCCTGGTGTATTACTCGACCTACCTGATATACTCCCAATACCTCAAGTACATGGGCCTCGCCGAGCTCACGCCTCTGGTCATGACCGCATCCACTGCCGCGGCCGTCGTCTCGGTGTTCCTCGGAGGCGTCTTGTCCCTAGCCGTGGGCCACAGGGCCGTGTTCGTGGGGAGCCTTGCGGCCGCCCTAGCCTTCGCGCCGTATGCCCTCATGCTGAACCCCTCCGCCGCCTCGCTGGTAGTCCTGGCCTTCCTCGAGAACTTCGCGATGGGGCTCGTGCCCTACTTGCTGGCGAGGAGGTTCGGCGTGGAGCAGAGGGCGACGGGCCTCGGCGTGGCCTACAACTGGGGGCTTCTGATAGGCGGCTGGGCGCCTCTTCTAGTCGGCTTGTTCGGCTCGATGCCTGTGGGCATGGTGGCCGTCATGGCGGCGGGCGTCGCCGTCGCCGCCGCGGGGGCTATTAGCCTACGTTAATTCCATACGAGGCTCTTCGTGGCTTCTCCTCCGGCGTCGGCCGGGGGGGCCCTCCCCTCAGCAGCTCCTCGGTGCCGGCGCTGTCGTCCTCCTCGGCCGTCACCAACGTCAGCACCAAGGTGCCGGAGGGCCTCGCGGACGAGAACGCCCCAACGTACGCCGCGAGGGGGCCCTTGTCGTCCACCGCGCCCCTCCCCCTCACCACGTCCCCCTCGTCCCTGACCTCCAGAGGCCCCACGACGGTGTCCATATGGGCGTGGAGCCACGTGACGGGCGCCCCCCTGCCCTTTACGGCCACCACGTTGCCCGCCCCGTCCGTCCAAGCCTCGTCGGCCGCCTCCCTAACTACGCCGAGGAGAAATCCGGCCAGCTCCGCCTCGCCGTGGGACGGGCTATATATGGACAGCATGCGCAGCAACAAGCCCTTCAGATCCATGGAGGCCGCCGAACACCGGTTTATAAGGTTGGCAGAAAACCTCGCCCTTTAGGGCGGGGAGGAGATCGGAACCTCTTCCACGCGCCGCGTCGAGTTGGACGGGGCCGTTGGAAGGCGACGGGAGGGCCGCCGGCAACCAGCGCCGCGTAGCTCTCTACGTAAGTTTTATATGCGGGATATGTTCCCTCGGCGCTTCGCAAGTTTTTTATCTTTAAAGGTCAAGCGCGCACATGATGGCGGTTGCGAAAACCCACATAGGCGAGGTAAAGATGTCACGGGGAAAGCTACTGGAGTTCTACAGCTCCCTCGAGAATAGCTATAGGACCGTGTTGGACGTGAGGCTCGCCAGAACCTACGGCAAGAGGTTCGAGGAGATAGTCCTGGAGGCGCCCGACAACATCTACGAGGCGCTGTCGAGGGCACTGGGGAGGCACAACGCCGATGTGTTCATGATAATGTACGCCAGGTGGCTGCAGAGAAAGGCTGTTAGCTGAAAGCAGGCTTTTTCCGAAACGGCCCGTTAAGTTTATATATAGTGCTCAGCCCGGCCTATATGGAATTTTCGGGGAAAACGGGGCCAGCGGGGCGAGAGTCCTCGTACTGTCGGAGAGGCCCGAGCTAGGCGAGAGACTTCTGGCCAAGTTCCTATCGGCCCGCGGCGTATATGTCGACCTGGTCGATATATCCCAGGGGCATGTGGAGGGCGGCGACTCCACGGTCTTGGTCAGGACCCGGAACCAGTACCTAGGCGCCGTCTACGCGTCGCTGTTCCGTAGGTCGATCAACCCCTCCCACGCGATATACAACGCCTTGAATAGGCTGTACTGGCTGCCTAAATACGGTCCCCACTTCTTCGTCTTCTCGGACGAGGAGGCGGTGGAGAAGGTCGACTTCAAGCCGCCGTGGCTCCTCGCGACGGTCTGGCGGCTGGGCCTAGACGTTCTGGTGACCAGCGTCGAGGGGGCCAAGAGCGTCGTGGAGCACCGCAACTACATGAGGAACCCCCTGGCCAAGGCCAGCGTGGCCATGCCCAAGCCCAGAGGGGTGAGGAAGGTGTTCGCCGTGTCGGGCATGGACGGAATCGCGGGCGAGGTGTTGAGGGCGCTCGGCCTCAAATACGCCGAGGTGGCGCTGGGGCTTTACGACGATGGGGAGCGCGTGGTGGACGTAGACCCCATACCCGAGCTCGACGAGGCCAGGGCCAGGCTCTTGGCCGACGCGGCGCTCGAGGAGGCATGAGGGCCTGCATAATAGGGGCCTCCGGCTTCACGGGAGGAGAGCTGCTGCGCATCTTGTTGCAACACGGCGGGGTCGAGGTGGCGTGCGCCACGTCGAGGAAGTTCAAGGGCGAGTACGTCTACCGGGTGCACCCAAACCTGAGGGGCTTCACCAACCTGAAGTTCGTGGAGCCCAGCCTCGACGCGGCGCTCAAGGCGGACGTGGTGTTCCTTGCGCTTCCCCACGGCGAGTCCGTCAAGTGGGTCCCCCAGCTCTACGAACACGGCCTTATGACCGTAGACCTGGCGGCCGACTTCAGGCTCAAGGACCCCAACGCCTACGTGGAGTGGTACAGATGGCCCCAGCCCCATCCCTACCCGGACCTCCTCAAGAGGGCCGTCTACGGCCTCCCGGAGCTGCATAGGGACGAGCTGCCCGGCGCCAAGCTCATAGCGTCGCCTGGATGCACGGCCACGGCCTCCATCATGGCCCTGGCGCCTCTGGCCAAATACGGCCTGCTGGGCCCCCTCCCGCCGGTCGTAGACGTGAAGATGGGGTCGTCGGGCGCCGGCGCCGAGGGGTCCGTCCTCGATATGCACAGCCACCGCACCTACGTCATAAGGCCCTACGAGCCCGTGCACCACAGACACGCGGCCGAGGTGGAGCAGGAGCTCTCGAGGCTCGCGGGGAGGGAGGTGAAGGTGGCGTATACCCCCCACGCAGTCGATGTGGTCAGGGGCATACTCTCCACCGCCCACGTGTTCGCCGAGCGCGAGGTGGACGAGCCGACGTTGTGGAAGGCGTATAGGGCCATGTACGGAGACTCCAAGTTCGTGAGGATAATGAAGGATAGGCTGGGCCTTGCGCGCTATCCAAATATAAAATATGTATTGGGGACGAACATCGTCGACGTGGGCTTCGAGGTGGATTCCAGGCTGAGGAGGATAGTGGCGTTCTCGGCCATCGACAACCTGGTGCGCGGAGCCGCCGGGCAGGCGGTGCAGGCCTTCAACGTGGCGGCGGGCTTCCCCGAGGACCAAGGGCTTAGGTACATACCGCCGCACCCCATATGATAGTGGTGAAGATAGGCGGCTCGGTGATCTGCAAGGACCCGTCGAAGGCTGTGGCCGATCTGGCCAACTACGCCGGGGAGGCCGTGGCCATACACGGCGGGGGTTGCGCCGTCAACGACCTCATGAAGGCGTTGGGGCTGCAGCCGAAGTTCTTGACGCATCCCGGCGGCGTGGTCAGCAGATACACCGACTACGAGACCCTAAGGGCGTTCGTCATGGCCATGAGCTGGATAAACAAGACCGTAGTGGCCTCTCTAGCCGCCAGGGGGATCCCCGCCGTGGGCCTCACAGGCGCCGACGGGGCCGTGGTCAAGGCCAAGAGGAAGGAGAAGGTCGTGGTCGTGGACGAGAGGGGTAGGCAGAGGGTGGTCGACGGGGGGTACAGCGGCAAGATCGTCGATGTGGACGCCAAGGCCCTACTGCCTCCGCCCCTCAAGGTGTTGGCCCCGATAGCGCTGTCCGAAAGGGGGGAGCTCCTCAACGTGGACGGAGACCAGATAGCCTTCGAGGTCGCCTCGAGGCTCGGCGCCAAGCTGGTCATCCTCAGCGACGTGGACGGCTTGATCGTAGGCGGGAGGGTCGTGGAGAGGTTGGATCCCGACGAGGCGGAGAGGCTGGCCAAGTCAGAGGAGGTCAGGGGAGGCATGAAGCGCAAGTTGCTCGCGGCCGCCGAGGCGGCGAGGATGGGCGTCGAGACCATAATATACAACGGCCTAGCCGATTCGCCCATAGGGAGGGCGCTGGCGGGGGCCGGCACCCATATCACCCCATCTTAATCGAGGGAAAAGTTTAAATATTAGATAAAATTCTTTCTTTATGGCAAAGGTAAAACTAACAGCTGTATGTAAAGTATGTGGGAGCGAGATAGAGCTGCCCGAGGACGTAATGGACGGCGAAATCACGTCCTGCCCGACCTGCGGCACCAGGTATATAGTGCGCCTCAAGGAGGGCAAGGCCGAGCTCGAGGAGTTTAAGGGCGACGTAGAGGACTACGGACAGTAACGCCACGTTTTTTCCGGCCCAACGGCCCCTGCCGGCTTAGGTCCGGCGGACGGCGCGATAAGTTTATAAAGGCCTCGGAGGGGGGTGGCATGCCTTCGGGGCGAAGAAGATAGGCAGAATAGCGCTCGCGTATTCGGGCGGGCTCGACACGACCGTCGCTATAAAATGGCTTTCCGAGAAGTTCGGGGCTGAGGTCGTCACGGTCACCGTGGACGTGGGGCAGGAGGAGGACTTCTCCGAGGTGGAGGAGAGGGCCTATAGGGCCGGCGCCGTCAAGCACTACACGATCGACGCCAAGAGGGAATTCGCCGAGGAGTACGTCGGCCGGGCCGTCCTCATGAACGCGATGTATGAGGGGAAGTACCCCCTCGGGACCGCGCTGGCCAGGCCTCTCATCGTCGCGAAGACCGTCGAGGTGGCGAGGCGCGAGGGCGCCGACGCCATAGCCCACGGGAGCACGAGCAAGGGGAACGACCAGGTCCGCTTCGACGTGACGGCCAAGGCGCTGGCGCCCGACCTGGAGGTGCTCGCGCCGGCCAGGGTCTGGGGCATGGGCAGGGAACAGGAGGTGGAATACGCGAAGGCTCGTAACATACCCGTGCCGGAGGCCCACAAGAAGTACAGCATAGACGAAAACCTCTGGAGCCGCTCCATAGAGGGAGGGCCCGTGGACGACCAGAGGCTCGAGCCGCCCGAGGATGCCTTCAAGTGGACCGTCCAGCCCGAAAGGGCGCCTGACCAGCCCACGTACGTCGAGATAGAGTTCGAGGACGGTCTGCCGAGGGCCATCAACGGCGAGCGTATGGACATGCTCTCGTTGGTGAGGGCGTTGAACCAGATGGGCGGCGCCGCGGGGGTCGGGAGGATAGACCACATAGAGAGCAGGCTGGTGGGCTTCAAGAGCAGGGAGGTATACGAGGCGCCTGCGGCGGTTATACTCTTCGAGGCCCATAGGGATCTCGAGAAGCTGGTGCTCACGCCGAGGGAGCTCAGGCTGAAACACCAGGTGCTCGATCCCTATTGGGCCGACTTGGTCTACCAAGGCCTGTGGGTGGAGCCGCTTAGGCTTGCGCTCGAGGCGGCCGCCGGCGAGATGGAGAAGTGGGTCGACGGCTGGGTTAAGGCGAAGCTGTACAGAGGATCCGTGCAGATCGTCGCGAGGGACTCTAGATACGGCACGTACAGCGCGGAGCTGGCGGACTACTCAAGGGGGTGGTACCCCACCGACGAGGAGGCGAGGGGCTTCATAGAGATGTGGGCGCTGCATAGCTTGACTGCGTTAAGTAAGAGGGCAGGAGGCAAAAAATAGGTCCTACAACAAAGCTATTTATCAATGGTGTTTACTACAAAATTTCTCTGGTAATTTCTTTTGGTCTCTTTATATAGAGATAGATATTACCCTTGAAGAATAAATAAAAAGCTATATAAAGGCGGGCGCTCTAGACGTCGATGGGGGAACGCAGGCTCTCGACGGTTATATGTCCGAACTGCAAACGTCCGGTGAAGCCTAGGGAGTGCAGCCGGAAATCCCTATCTAAACGGTACGTGCTGGTGACCTACTGCTGTCCGCGTTGCGGCGCGGAGCTGCTCACCGAGCACATAGAGGTTACATAGCCAGCTGTCCCCATATATAGATCTCGGCGTAGTTTATATAACGCGAGCCTTTTCAAGCAAGATCGAGAAGGGCGAGTGGATGTCGTCCTTCTGCTGCACGGCTCCCGAGACCCGAGGTATTTGGAGTCTGTGAAGGCGTTCGCCGAAAAGCTCGGCGTCGGGTACGCATTCGTTAGGAACTTCGCCAGGACGCCCGGCGCGTTGTACGTGCCGGTGTTTATAGCGGGCGGAGGGGACTACAGAGCGGCCGCGGCGCTGGCCGGGTCCTCTATACCGCCTCTGGCGCGTTGGCCCGAATTCGGCGACTACTTGAGGAGCTTGGGCGCAGGCATGTATATATTCCACGGCGGAGAGGACGAAGAGTATATATCCGATGTGGAGTCCCTAGGCCTTCCCTACGTATTCCTGGAGGGCGAGCCGTCCATAGGGCCTCCCTACTGTAGGGATGTGGCTGCCCCTGTGGTCTTGACAAGAGGGATCATCTACGACAGGATCGAATACGCATGGCGAGGCGCCGGCTGCCGCGGCGAATTGCTACCGCCTCTCTTCGAGCAGGGGGGCTTCGCGGCCTACTTCTCGCGGGCGCTAGGCCGGCTTCTCCCCGGCGCTGGCGGCGATGCGCAACAGCTCTGATCGATAGAGCGCGGCGGCCCTGGGATACCTCCTGACGAACTCCCTAAGGGCGGCGTTGCAGTCGCCCGAGACTCCGCAGAGCCTCTCGACCGCCCTGCATATCACGTAGCAAGCGCCTGGGGGGCCGTGGCGGATCGCGGCCGCGTATATGGCTCTCAGCAACGCCGTCTCGTCTTCGCCGAAATCGGCGGGGAGAGAGGCGCCGCAGATGGATGCGCAGTCCACGCTATATATCCGCCGCCATGTTATATGCTTTCAACCAGGGACGCTATATATTTGCCCACCTCCTCCGTGGTGGAGCGGCCTCCCACATCCGGCGTGGCGACGCCGCGCCTCAGCGCCTCCTCGACGGCCCTCCTCACCGCGGACGCCGCATCGCCGCGCCCCATCCATTCGAACATCAAGGCGGCCGAGAGTATGGTGGCCACGGGATTCGCCACGCCCTTCCCGGCTATGTCGAAGGCGGCGCCGTGCACCGGCTCGAACATGGCCTTGGAGTCCCCTATGTTCGCCGACGGCGCAAGCCCGAGGCTCCCCGCGACCTGCGCCGCTAGGTCCGTGAGTATGTCGCCGTATTGGTTCGTCGTCAGGACCACGTCGAAGCGGGCCGGGTTGCGCACCAGCTCCATGGCGGCCGCGTCGACGTACATCTCCTCGACCTCAAGCCCTCTGAGCTCCTCCTTGGCCACGTCCCTGAAGAAGGCGTCGACGACCCTCAGCACATTCGATTTCGTGACCACAGTGACCTTCCTCCTCCTCATCTCGGCGTAGCGCCTGGCGGTTCTGGCGACCCTCCTCGTGCCCTGCCCCGTGATGACCTTAAGGGCTATGGCCACATCGCCCACTCTGTACTCAGCCCCTATGTAGACGTCCTCGACGTTCTCTCTGACGAATAGACAATCTATGGGCTTGATCGACGGCACGCCCGGGAGGCTCTTGGCGGGCCTTATGTTGGCGTAGAGGACGTACTTCATCCTTATGGCCGAGGTGACGTCGTACGCCGTCTCGCCGACGGGCCCCTTCAGGACGGCGTCGGCGGAATCCACGACGCGCCAGGCGTCGTCCGGCATGGCCTTGCCGTATTTCCTCAACGCGCCGTCCCCCGCCTCGACGTATTTCGCCTCAACATCTATAGAGAACCGCCTGGCCGCGGCCTCTACGACCCTCATGGCCGCCGACACCACCTCGGGCCCGATGCCATCGCCCGGGATGACCGCGAGCCTCATGGAGCGGTAAAGCCCCTTTTTAATATTGATCGCAGAGGGCCTCCTCCAGCAGACGCCTCGCCCTGGACAGATCGCCGTATCTGCCGAAAACCCCCCTGCTCCTCACCACGAGCGCCTCGGGGCTACGCCCCGCTAGACGCCGGGGGATCATCAGAAGGGCGTTTTCCGACGCCAGCAACCTGCGGAGCGCCGGGCCGAGGGCCCTGGCGTAGTTGCCTGGCAGAAAGGCAACGGCCATGCCGTACCTCCCGCCGAGAAGCTCGGCGGCTTTGTCCCAGACGCCCCTCGCCTCAGCCCACCTCTCGACCTCCGCCGCGCCTAGGCCGTTCAGCGTGGCCTCGTAGGGCACCACGGGCTCGTCGGCTCTTATCAGCCCGTATCTGGCGCTCAACACGTAGAAATCCACTGGTGCACATCTGCCGAGAGCCTCTGCCATCTCCCTCACTTTCCTGAAGGAGCCGCCGTACATCTCGGCGGCCGGCTTCACGAAATCCCTCAAGACGTCCCTATAGAGGCCTTCCTTCTCCAGGTCCATGTTCGGCGTGGAGAGGCCGGCGGACTTCAACGCGGCCGCCACCGCCCTCCAGTCCACGTTCTTGGTCTTTGTGCAGTGGGTTAACAGAAGCATAGGCCCTCCTCTATATCTCCGCCTGAGCTCCTCGGGGGTTATGTCGCTCCAGGAAACCACCGGCATAGGTCGAGAGACGGCTCGGATTTATACCGTTCCTGGGCCCTGAGGGCCGCCGGCGCCTAGGCGAAGGACGCTGACAGCTGCTTTAGGACTATATTAGTCAGAGTGGACTTCACGCCTCTCACCGCCCTGACCTCCTCGATTATTCTGTTGAGCTCCTCGGCGTTCTCGGCGGAGACCCTCGCCACTATGTCGAAATCCCCCGTCACCTCGCCGACGCCTTGGACGCCCCTCACGGCCATTATCCTCCTCGCCACCGACGTGGTGTAGACATTCTCGTCCACCTTGACCCAGATGTAGGCCTCTATGTGTTTATTCACCTGGGCTCTGTACCTCACCCCCGTTATCCTCTCCAGGAGCTCCAGCAGATCCTCGTCGCGCATCCGCCTGGCGTTGCTCCTCTTGAGCTCATCAACGAGCCTCCCGAGGGACTCCTCGTCGATCTTTACGCCCAGCCTCTCGAGCCTATGCGCGACTGCCTTCCTCCCGCTGTATTTATCCAAGGAGAAGTCCCTGGAGCGCCCCACGACCTCGGGCGGAAGAGGCTCGTAGGTCTCCGGGCTTGCGAGCACGCCGGCCTGGTGGACGCCGGCCTTGTGGGTGAACGCGTTATCGCCCGTGATGGGGAACGTGGGCATCTGCGTTATGCCGCTCGCCGCCTCGACCAGGGAGGCCAGGTAGGGCAGTTTGGACAGGTCGATGAGCCTCACGCCCTTGTGGCGGTAATACGCGGCCGCGAACACCTGGAGCGGCGTTATGCCTGCCCTCTCGCCGAGGCCGTTGACCGTGGTGTGCACCACGTCGGCGCCGCCCTCGACCGCCGCCAGAGAGTTGGCCACGGCCATGCCGAGGTCGTTGTGCGCATGTATATCCAGCCCGACGTCGGGCACCGCCTCCTTGATCTTGGAGAAGAGCTGCCGCGCCCTGTCGGGCGTCAGCACGCCCACCGTGTCGGCCACGCTGACTCTATCCGCGCCCGCGTCCCTCGCCGTCTCGACCACCTGTATCAAGTAGTCGAGATCGGCCCGCGTGGCGTCCTCCGCCGTGAATCTAACCCTAACGCCCTGGCTCCTGGCGTGCTCCACGTGCTCCGCTATTATGGACAGAGCCTCCTCCCTCGACTTCCTGTGCTTGTGCTTAAGGTGTACATCGCTGACGCCGTAGAATATGGCGACCCTATCGGGCTCCAGAGACGCGGCGTTTTCTATATCGGCCTTGACCGACCTGCTGTGGGCAACTATCTCGCCGGCTATCTCGCCGTCTCTCCTCATGGCGACGATCTTAGCTATGGCCGACCTTATGTCGGGAGCCACGTTGGGGTCGCCGACCTCTATCATGTGGACGCCGGCATCAGAAAGGGCCTTGGCGATCTTGATGCGCCAATCCTCGGAGAAGACGACGCCGGGGGTCTGCTCGCCCTCTCTAAGCGTCGAGTCGAGGATCTTTACGCTTTCCCCGAACGCATGTCGGCAGAGGCCGACGCGTATTTAAGCATAGCGGTCGGCTATATTCCCTATAGATCGAGACCTGGCCTTCAGGTACTCCACGAGGCCGCCCGCCCTTATGATGTCCAGGACGAGGCCGGACAGCGGCTTCCCCTTGATCGTCTCGCCGGTGGTTAGATCGACGACCTCCCCCGCGTCTAGCCTGACGAGCAGCTCGTCGCCCTCTCGCACCCTGCCTCTGGCGGGCGCCTGGAGGACCGGCAGGCCGACGTTCACGGCGTTGCGGAAGAATATGCGGGCGAAGGACTCGGCGACCACGGCCGCCACGCCGGCGCCCTTGAGGGCCGTCGCGGCCTGCTCGCGGCTGCTCCCCATGCCGAAGGCCCGGCCAGCCACTATTACGGCGCCCCTCGCCTTCTTGGGGAACTCGGGGTCCAGAGGCTCCATGGCGTGTTCTCCCAAGACCTTTGGATCCGTATATACCAGATAGCGGGCCGGTATTATGACGTCGGTGTCTATCTTGTCGCCGTAGACCAAGGCCCTTCCCCGGATCTCCATGGCGAAACCATCTATATAGCTTTTAAGCATTCCGCCGCCACGGCGCATCCCCCGCCTTTTACTTAGGAAGGCAATGTTTAAATATAGGCTAAATAGTCGCCCCATGGATTCGGGGGTCAATTCGGGGCTCGAGGGGATCGCCCCAATAGGGTCGTCGACAGAGTAATAGACACGCTGAGAGAGCTTAAGGTAAGGCATATCCTGGGCATAACTGGCGGCTCTATAATGGCGTTGTTCGACGCCGCGTACTTCGTCGACGACATCGAGGTGGTCATGTTCAGGCACGAACAAGGGGCGGCCCACGCCGCTGAGGGCTACGCCAGAGTTGCCGGGAGGCCTGCCGTGGTGTCCGCCACCAGCGGACCTGGAGCCACGAACCTTGTGACGGGTCTGACAGACGCCTACATGGACTCGGTGCCCGTCACGGCGATAACGGGCCAGGTGGCGACCTGGGTGTTCGGGAGGGATGGGTTCCAGGAGACCGACATATTGGGGGTGGCCACCCCCATAACCAAATGGGTGTACCAAGTGAGGAGGCCGGAGGAGGCCACGCCAGCGGTGAGGATAGCGTACGAGATCTCGGCGTTGGGCAGGCCCGGGCCGACCTTGGTGGATCTGCCCAGAGACGTCCAGCTCATGGAATATAGGGGTGAGGCCAAGATACAGATAAACGTATCGAAGTTCATACCCCCTAAGCCGAGGGAGGAGGATGTGGCAAAGGCCGTCAAGATCTTGCTGGAGGCCGATAGGCCGGTCGTGCTGGCCGGCGGAGGAGTGCTCTGGTCCGGCGCCACGAAGGAGGTGTTGGAGCTGGCCGAGAAGCTCAACGCCCCGATAGTGTCCACGTTGCCCGGCAAGGCCGCCATACCGCACAACCATCCGCTCTACATGGGCCCGGCGGGGATGCACGGGAGGGCCGAGGCCGACGCGGCTCTGGCCAACGCCGACGCGGTGATCGCCGTGGGGACCAGGTTCAGCGACAGGACTTGGGGCAGATTCAGGGAGTTGCAGGAGAGGGTGAGGTCCGGCGAGGTCAAGCTGATCCACATAGATGTCGATAGGAGCGAGATCGGGAAGAACGTCAAGCCGACTGTGGGCATAGTGGCCGACGCCAGGGACGCCTTGAGGGAGGTGCTCGACCTGATGCCCGCGGCCGCCGCCAGGAGCCCGAAGTTCCTGGCCTGGCTCTACGAGATCAGGAGGAGATATGAAGATGCTATGGAGAAGGCGGCCGCCGAATTTAGGCACTTCGCGCCGTGGAAAGTCCTCAAGGCCGTGAGGAGGGCGGCTCCGCCGAGCGCCGTGACGGTCACGGGCGTGGGAGGCCACCAGATGTGGTCCGAGATATGGTGGGAGGTCTACGAGCCCGGCACCTTCATAACGTCGGCGGGCCTCGGCACGATGGGCTTCGGCATACCCGCCTCGCTGGGAGCCAAGCTGGCGGATCGGTCGAGGCCCGTGGTGTGTATAGACGGCGACGGCTCGTTCCAGATGACCTTCAACAACCTGGCCCTAGTCAGGGAGTACGGCCTTCCGTTCGTCGAGATAATCTTCGACAACGCCTCGCTCCAGCTGGTGAAGCAGTGGCAGGTCTACATGTACGGCAATAGGCAGATAGCGGTGAGGTTCGCGAGGAATCCGGACTTCCTGAAGATAGGCGAGGCCTACGGGATAGAGGGCATCAGGCCGTCCAGCTACGAGGAGCTGGAGAGGGCCGTGTCCTGGGCCGTGAGGAACGACGAGCCGTTGATAATAGACGTCACCATAGACGAGGACAAGGATATAGTCCTGCCGTGGGTGAAGCCCGGCGATTGGCTAACCCAAGTGATACTGCCCAAAGGGATGGAGGACGTCTCGCTGGCCTATGAGCATTAGCATAAGGATACCTCCCTCCATGGACTACGTGGGGAGGGTCGTCAGCATAGTGAGGAGGGCCAAGGTGTTCGTGAGGCGCATGGAGATAGAGGCGAGGGACTCGACCTACCACATTGTGATGGACGTGGAGGGCCCCGCCGACGAGATAGGCTGGCTCATAGCCAAGCTGGACAAGCTGCCGGAGGTCCTGGAGATAGGCAGGACGCAGGCGGCGCCGGCAATAGCGGTGGCGGTGAGGGAGGGGCGATGAGAGTTAAAAACACGTCCTATTGAAGGCCATGGCAAAGATATATACGGATAGGGACGCCTCTCTAGAGCCCCTCAGGGGCAAGACCGTGGCGGTGCTCGGCTACGGCATCCAGGGGAGGGCGCAGGCCTTGAACCTAAGGGACTCGGGGCTTAAGGTCGTGGTGGGCGTCAGGCGCGGGAAGTCCTGGGATCAGGCGGAGGCCGAGGGCTTCGAGGTCCGCCAGGTGGGCGAGGCGGTTGGGGAGGCCGACGTCGTCTTGATGCTGTTGCCCGACATGGAGCAGCCCAAGGTCTGGCGGGAGCAGGTCGAGCCCAACCTGAGGCCGGGCGCGGTCGTCGACTTCGCGCACGGCTTCAACATACACTTCGGCTTGATAAAGCCGCCGGCGAATGTGGACGTGGTCATGGTGGCTCCCAAGGGGCCGGGGAGGCTCGTCAGGGAGGAGTTCCTGGCCGGCCGCGGCGTCCCCGCCCTGGTCGCCGTCCACCAGAACCACTCGGGGAGGGCCCTGGAGTACGCGCTCGCCATCGCCAAGGGCATAGGGGCCACGAGGGCGGGCGTGATCGAGACCACCTTCAAGGAGGAGACCGAGACAGACCTCATAGGGGAGCAGAACGTGCTGGTCGGAGGCCTCCTGGAGCTGTTGAGGAAGGGGTTTGAGGTGATGGTGGAGCTAGGCTACCAGCCGGAGGTCGCCTATTTCGAGGCCATAAACGAGGCGAAGCTGATCATGGACCTCATCTGGCAGAGGGGCCTCTACGGCATGCTCACAGGCGTCAGCGAGACGGCCAGATACGGGGGGCTGACCGTAGGGCCCAAGGTGATAGACGACTCGGTCAAACAGAGGATGAAGGAGGCCGCCGCGAGGGTTAGAGACGGCTCCTTCGCCAGGGAGTGGGTGGAGGAGTACTCCAGGGGCGCTCCCAACCTCAAAAGGATGCTCGAGGAGGTCAAGGGCCATCCGGCCGAGAGGGTCGGCGAGGATATCAGGAGGCTTATGTTCGGGCGATGAAGATCTGGGTCGACGGCAGATTGGTCGAGGAGGGCGAGGCCAAGGTCACCGTGCTTTCGCCCAGCCTTAACTACGGCTTCGGGGTGTTCGAGGGGATAAGGGCCTATTGGAGCGGCGAGAACCTCTACGTCTTCAGGCTTAGGGAACACATGGAGAGGTTTTTGAGGTCGGCGAGGATTATAGGCCTCGAGGTGCCCTATACGGCCGAGGAGCTCTCGAAGGCGGTGGTCGAGACCGTGAGGGGCAACGGCTTCAAGGAGGATCTATATATAAGGCCCGTCGCGTATATATCGAGGCCCCAGATAAGCCTGGACGTCAGAGGCCTCCAGGCCTCGGTCGCCATAGCCGCGTTGCCCTTCGGCAAATATCTCAAGGTAGAGGGGGTGAGGGCGGCCGTGGTCAGCTGGAGGAGGGTCCACACGTCCATGATGCCCGTCATGGCCAAGGCCACCGGGATATACCTCAACTCGATAATGGCCGCCGTGGAGGCGAGGGCCAGGGGCTACGACGAGGCCATAATGCTCAACGCCGAGGGCAAGGTCGTCGAGGGGTCCGGCGAGAACGTCTTCATAGTGCGCCGCGGATTCCTCATGACGCCGCCCCTCGAGGACGGCATACTGGAGGGCATAACGAGGGAGACGGTCATCACGATAGCCGGAGATCTGGGGATCCCCCTCCTGGAGAAGAGCATAACTAGGGAGGAGCTCTATGCGGCCGACGAGGCCTTCTTCGTCGGCACGGCCGCCGAGATAACGCCGATAATAGAGATCGACGGGAGGATCCTGCCCAGGGGGCCCATAACCCAGAGGATAGCCGAAACGTATAGAAGGATCGTGTTGGGGAGAGAGGAGAAGTACCTAGCCTGGCTGACCCCCGTCTATTAGCTGGCTACAGAGACTCCCCGCCGTCGACGACCAACACGGCGCCCGTCACGTAGCTGGAGGCCGGCGAGAGGAGCCAGTAGATGGCCTCGGCGGCCTCCCTCGGGCTGCCCAGCCTCTTCAGCAACGTCCTCTCCCTAAAGCCCTCCAGCTCCCTCTCCGAGATCCAGGTGGTCCATCTGGTGGCTATGGGGCCGAGCGCGACTGCGTTAACCCTTATGGGGCTCAGGGCCTTGGCCAGGCTCCTGGTCAACGCTATGAGGGCGCCCTTGGCCGCCGCGTAGGGAATGCCGTAGCGGTCGCCGACCATGGCAGGCGTCGACGACACGAGGACTATGGACGAGCCAGGCCCTAGATTGCGCAGAAAGGCCTTGACGACGTTAAAGCTGCCGACCACGTCGGTCTCGAACGGCTTGAGGAAATCGCGGGCCTCCAGGTCCTCCACGCCTTTATTCCACGCGGCCGCATCGCCGTGGCCGTGGACTAGGGCTATTCCGTCAACAGCCCCCACCTCCCGCGCCGCCGCCTCGAGGCAGGGTAGGTCCAGCACGTCGCAGCCGTACTGCGCGTCCGCGTTGTTGCGTCTCCTCGAGATCCCCACCACGTAGTCTCCCCTCGACCTCGCCAGATCGACGATGGCGCTCCCTATCCCGCCGCTGGCGCCGGTTACGACCACCCTCATCTACAGGCCAGCGGGCGCCTGCAGTCCAGCCTCACGTCCAGATCGCCCCTCCTGGATTCGGTCACCATGCTGTGGTGCTCGTCCTTGACCCCCCTTATGAACGAACACATGTGTACCCCGCACACCTTGACCTTCACAGATCTGGCCTTGAGCTTCTCGAGGAGCAGATCGGCCAGCCACTCGGTGAACCTCTCCTGCATGATGGGCCTCGCCGCGGCCCATTTGACCAGCTTTATGACTTTGCTGAGGCCCGGCACGGCGTCGCTGGGCTGGTAGGCCACAGATATGTTGAGCACTATCGGGAGGAGGTGGTGCTCGCAGATGGAGACGGCCCTGATGTTCTCTATCACGACGGGCCCCGGATCCGCCGCCTTATATTCAAGCGGGAAGAAGACAACCTCGGGCGGAGGCTCCCTCAAGCCCCTCGTCAGCTCCTCCATGGCCTTCACGAAACGCCTCGGCGTGTTGGCGACGCCCGGCCTCGAGAGATCTTCGCCGAGATGTACGAGCAGATATTCCACGGCCTCCTCGGCGGTTTCGACCTCCTTGTTCTCGATCACGAGCGCCTCTCGACCTTACAATATAAACATAGCCATGGCGATAAATATAGGGAAGGAAACCTTTTATATAGGCTATTTCGAGCTTCTATGGATTCGGGGCTCGTCGGGTAAGGTTCTTCGACACGACTCTGCGCGACGGCGAGCAGATGCCCGGCGTCTCTCTAACCGTCCATGAGAAGGTCGAGATAGGGCTTGCCCTGGACGACCTCGGGGTCGACTATATAGAGGCGGGATTCGCGGCGGTGTCTCCCGAAGAGGCCGAGGCCGTCCGCAGAATAGCGCGCGACGCCTCGCGCGCAGTAGTGGCCAGCTTGGCCAGGGCCAACAAGGCCGATGTGGACGCCGCCGTGGATGCGGACGTGGATATGGTCCACGTCTTCATAGCGACGAGCGATCTCCACATGAGGTACAAGCTGAGGATGGACAGAGGCGAGGTCCTGCGGCGCATCGCCGAGTCTGTGGAGTACGCCAAGTCCAGGGGGGTCAAGGTGCTTTTCAGCGCGGAGGACGCCACGAGGAGCGACCTCTCCTTCCTCGCGGAGGCCTTCAAGACGGCGATAGAGGCGGGAGCAGACGAGATAAACGTCCCCGACACCGTGGGCGTGATGACCCCCGGCAGAATGCGGCATCTCGTGGAGTACCTCAAGGCCCGCCTTCCGCCGGTGCCCATGCATGTGCACTGCCACGACGACTTCGGCATGGCCGTGGCCAACACCATCGCCGCAATAGAGGCGGGAGCCGACGTGGCGCAGGTCACGGTGAACGGCTTCGGCGAGAGGGGCGGCAACGCGGCCCTGGAGGAGGTCGCCGCAGCTGCGCGTTTTCTGCTCGGCATGGAGGTGGGGCTGAGGCTGGAGCGCCTCTACGAGACCTCGCGGCTCGTGGCGAGGCTGTTCGGCATACAGCTACAGCCCAACAAGGCCGTCGTGGGCGACAACGCCTTCAGCCATGAGTCGGGCATCCACGTCCACGGAGTCCTCAACAACCCGTTCACCTACGAGCCCATGACGCCGGAGGCCGTCGGCAACAGGAGGAGGATAGTCCTGGGCAAACACTCAGGCCGCCACTCGGTCGAGTGGGCGTTGAAGCAGATGGGCATAGAGCCCGAGCCCAAGCTGGTGGACTACCTCGTCTCGAGGATCAAGGACTACGCCATGCGCAAGAGGCCCGTGGACGAAGCCGCGTTGAGGCGGATGGTGGAGGAGTTCAGGGGAGTAGTGCTTATACGCACATAGCCCGACCCACTCATGAAGGTGATAGACCTTTCGAGGGAGCTCAGGAACGGCATGCAGGTTTTCCCCGGCGACCCCCCATACAGACATGAGTACGTCAAGTTCGCCAGGAAATACGGCGAGGTCACGCTATCTAAGATCGAGATGGGGGCCCATAACGGGACCCACGTGGACGCGCCGGCCCACTTCGTGCCGGACGGCGACACCCTCGAGAGGATATCCGCCGATAGGTTCGTGGCGCACGGATCCGTGCTGGACCTGAGCTGGAAGAGGCCGGGCGAGGCCATCTCCGCCGGCGATCTGGGCAAGTTCGGCGACAAGATAGCTAGGGGGAGGGCGGTGATGATATACACAGGCTTCTCGTCGAGATACGGCACGGAGGAGTTCTTCTACAATTGGCCCTATCTGGATAGGTCGGCCGCCGACTATCTGGCCGGCGCCGGCGTGGCGGCAGTGGGGGTCGAGGGGATGTCCGTCGCAGGTTACGCCGGCGCTGAGGGCTATCCCTATCCGCCTCGCGTGCCTAGAGACGATGTGGTGTACGTCCACTACAGGCTGCTGTCCAGCGGAGTGATAATAATAGAGAACTTGACCAATCTAGACGCCGTTTTGAGGGAATGCGGCGGCGAGGCTTTGTTCGTATTCGCTCCTATTAAGATCGGAGGGGGCGAGGGAGGGCCCGCCAGAGCTTTAGCGATATGTTAGACAATAGATCGGCCGAATCGCGAGCTTCGGCGCTGGCCGTTCTTCGCTATAAGTATTTTCTCGGATCCACTATTCTGCCTTCCAGCGCGGCGGCAGCCGCGGTGTAGGCGTTGGCCAGATAGACCTTGGAGTCGTTGGCGCCCATCCTGCCCACGAAGTTGCGGTTGCTCGTCGACACAGCGACCTCGCCGGGGCCCAGAACTCCGAAGTGGCCTCCGATGCAGGGGCCGCAGGTGCCGTAGGTGACCACGCAGCCGGCCTTGGTGAGGACATCTACGTAGCCGGCCTCCAGAGCTTGCCGGAAGACCGAGTAGGACGCCGGTATGGCTATGCAACGCGCCTTGGCCCTCCCCCTCCTGAGCACTCTGGCGGCCGCCTCTATGTCGCTGAGCCTTCCGTTGGTGCAGCTGCCTATGAAGACCTGGTCCACCTCCACGCCCTCCACCTCGGCGACGGCCTTGACGTTATCCACGCTGTGGGGCGCGGCGACTAAGGGCTCCAGCCTGCCCAGCTCGACTGTGTACTCGTCCGCGTATTTGCCGCCCGGCGTGAAGTCGATCCTGGGGGCGGCGCCTCTGGTCTTCTCGAGAAACGCCGCCGTCTCCGAATCGGGCACGAACATCAAGGCGTCGGCCCCCAGCTCCGTCGACATGTTGGAAACAGTGGCTCTGTAGTCCATGGGGAACGCCGAGGGGCGCTCCACATATACGTCCACCGAATATCCGTTCAGGCCCTCGGCCTTGTAGATAGAGAGCAGATGCAACACGACGTCTTTGCCGGTGACGGCCCTGGGCGGCTCCCCCCTTATCTCTACCTTCATGGGTTGAGGCGCCACGAGCCAGGTCCTCCCCAGCTTCAGCATGGCCGCTATATCCGAGGCGCCCATGCCCTGCGCGAAGGCCCCGACGGCGCCCGCCATGTTGGTGTGGGAATCGGCGCCGAAGACGAACTGCGCGGGGAGCGCGTACCTCTCCAGTATCAGCTGGTGCATGATGCCCTCGCCCACGTCGTGGAAGTTCTTGAGCCCCAGCGAGCGCACGTGGCGGCGGATGTAGACCTGTATCTCGGCGGCCCTCACGGTCGGGGCGGGCGAGAGATGGTCGAAGGCGACGACGAGCCTATCCTTGTCGAATACGTCGACCCCGCCCATCTTCTCCATCATCTCGAGCACGTGGTAGCCTGTGAGGTCGTGGAAGCCGACCAGGTCGGGAACCAGCTCGACCACCTCGCCAGGAGCCGGCGCTCTGCCGAGCTTTCTGGCGAAGACGTGCTCGGTCCAAGTAGGCATGGCGAGAGCCTATTTAGCATATATAAGTGTTCACCTCTCCGACGCGATGAGCTTCACGCCTAGATCCGCCAGCTTCCCGCCTGCGGACGCGACGAAGGCTGCGAGGAGGGCCCAGAAGGAGAGGTCGGCCATCTTGCTCAGCTGGCTCCCTTCGACCACCTTGACCTGGACAGAGCCGTAGCTCGCCACGACGTCGCTGAAGGAGAATATGTGGAACGGCTCCACGTAGCCCGCCAGGGCGGCGTAGACCATGAACACCGCGGCGGCTATCAGAACAACTCCGGCGGCCAATAGGCCGTAGCCCAACGCGCGGGCCATGCCGCTGTTGCGGCGGGTATAAATACGCCCTTTTGCCTATGTCCCCTATAAAGGTGAATACTTTAAAATAAAAATTTTCTTAGGTATATGAGCTATTTCAGAATAATAGAAGATCTCATAAAAAATGCGAGAGGTCCGCCGCCTTTAGAGGGCGTCAAGGTCGTCGAGTTCTCTCACTACATACTCGGCCCCAACATACCGCGGCTTCTGGCGCAGTTAGGCGCCGAGGTGATAAAGATAGAGCCCCCTCCCCGCGGCGACCGCTGGAAATACGCGTCGATGTGGGGCGGCAAGGGGTTCTACAAGGGCATGAGGATAGACTACCTCTACCTGAACTCCAACAAGTACTTCGTCGGGATCGACTTCAGGAAGGAGGAGGGGAGAAAGCTGGTGGTGGAGCTGGCCAAGAGGGCCGACGTGTTCGTGGAGAACATGGAGCCGGGCACTCTCGACAGATATGGGCTCGGCTATCTGCAGCTGAGGGAGGTCAACCCCAGGCTGATCTACGTGAGCGCGAGCGGCTACGGCAACTGGGGACCTCTGTCGAGGCTGCCCAGCTACGACATAATAGGCCAGGCGGAGTCCGGCGTCATCGACACAACGGGGTGGGAGGACGGCGTCAACGAGGCCTACAGACTGCCCGACTACCCCGGCGACTGGCTCCCCTCCACCATGGCCGTATCGGCCATAATCGCGGCGTTGATATATAGGGAGAGGGCCGGGAGGGGGCAGTACATAGATTTGTCCCAAGCGGCATCCATGCAGAGGTTTATGTACCACTTCACCTACATGTCGCTGACCGGCTCCAGGCTCAAGAGGAGCGGCTTCATAGACCCATCGGCGTACGTCTCGGGCGTCTTCAAGACGGCGGACGGCAGGTTCGCGGCGATCGCGGCCATGACGGAGAGGCAGTACGACGCCTTGGCCGAGGCCGTGCCGGGCCTCAGGGGCATGAGAGACGCCAGGGATCCCGACTCCCTGTGGAGGAAATACGAGGCCGTGAGGGCCTGGGCCTCGGGCAGAACCCTCGGCGAGCTTCTGGAGTTCGGCAAGAGGGCCGGCGTCCCGGTGCAGCCGGTCCTCAACGACAAGGAGGTCCTCGACGACCCCTGGAGAGCCGAGAGGGGGTCTGTGCTGAGGATAAGGGATAGACTGTACGGCGAGATCGTGGTGCCGGGGCCTATAGTCAAGATGAGCGAGACGCCGCTGGCCGTCAGATGGGTGGCCAGGCCCGTCGGCTACCACAACAAACTGGTGCTGGCCAGAAAGCTGGGCCTCCCGGCGGCCGAGGTCGAGAGGCTGGAGAGAGAGGGCGTCGTGGGGTATTGGGACGGACAGCTCGGCAACATGCCGCCGCCTGGATGGAACGCCGAGGACGACCCGGTGTTCAGAGGGGAGAGGGACGAGGTGGGGCCATGAGCGACAGGGAGGAGGAGGCGCTCAGGAGGCTGTTCGGCGATAGGGAGGCCAAGCCGGAGGCCCTCGAGGGCGTCAAGGCGGTCGAGATATGCGGGACGAACTTCGGGTGCAGAATAGCCGGGTCCCTCCTGTCGGAGCTAGGCGCCGAGGTCTACACGGTGCCCGACGAGGACGCCAAGAGGATAACCCCCCACGGGGCAACGATCGACGGGGTCGGGATTCCCTACTTCGTGGAGGGCAGAGGGAAACGCGAGGTGGCCCTCGAGGAGGTCCCCAAGCTGTTGTCGGAGCTCGACATACTCATAGACGGGCTAGGGCCCGGGAGGCTGTACTCCAGGGGCATGGGCTACCCGCAGCTGTCCGAGAGATACCCCAGGCTCATCTACGTGGCCATATCCCAGTTCGGGCACTACGGGAGGAAGGCTGAGGAATACGCCGAGATGCCCGACTCGGACTTGACCGGCCAGGCCTACAACGGATATATGGCCATGTTGGGCAACCCCTCGCTGCCCGAGCCCTATTCCTATCCCATAAGGGCAGGCATATGGCTCGCGTGGGCGTTCGCCGGCGCGGCCGGCGCGCTGTCGGCCCTAGCCGCCTACTGGGCGAGGATGAGGAGCGGCAGAGGGCAGTTCATAGACGTGGCGATAAACGAGGTTCTGTCAGTCGACCATCCCTACCAGCTGGGGGCCCCCTTCGTGTTGGGCGCGCCGCGCCAGAGGTCGCCGACAATAGACGCCAACATACTGGTCACCTACACCACGGCCAAGGCCAAGGACGACTTCGTGGCCCTGGCCACGGTCATATGGCCGGAGGTGGAGGCCTTCTTCGAGATCATAGGGAGGCCCGATCTGGCCGAGAGGTGGAGGAAGGCCATCGAGGCCTGGGAGAGAGACCCGGGCCAGCTGAAGGAGCTGGAGAGGGAGGTCTTCGCCGAGGTGGCTAAATACAAGGCGGAGGATCTGGTCAAGGCGAGCAGGGAGAAGGGCAGGCCGCCCATAGCCGTGGTTAAGTCGGTGGAGTGGGTCGCATCGCAGCCGCACTGGCGCATGAGAGGCGCGATACTGGAGCTGACGTGCAGGGGGAAGAAGATCTTGGTGCCAGGGACTCCCTACATGATGTCGGAGACCCCTGGAAGAGTCAAGCTAAAGTGTTAACTAAATATATTAAAATTTATAATAAAAATGGTAAATTTTAAAGTGCCGTTCTGAGGGGATTGGCCGAACGACCGTCGCCGGACGTCAAGCGCCGGCCCGGCGTCGAGAATTTATTAACCGGCGGCCTCCACAGCGTGGCTAGACACGTGAGGCTCTTGGGCGTCGCTACGTCCCTACTGGCTCTCTCTGTCGGCTTGCTGTACAACATAGCGATAACGCGCAAACTGCCCACGGGAGATCTGGGGCTCGTTACCCTCCTCAACGCATCCACCGCGTTTTCCCTTTTGCCGAACGCCATCCTCGGCTTCGCTCTGCCGAGAATAGCGGCGAGGGACGGGGGCCTGGGCATAAGGGCGGCTCTGGGCGTCGCCAATCTATTCTTCATCGCGTCGGCCGGCTTGACGGCGGCGTATCTAGCCGCAGTGTGGGGGGAGATGGGGCCCTACGGGCCCCTGGTGGCCTTCGCGGCTCTGGCCGCCGAGGCGTCCGCCTACGTCTCGTCCGTGGCCTCCTCGGTGCTCATGGTGAAGGACAGGGGGCGCTTCGTCGTCTCGAACTTGTTGCAGGCCGGCGTGAAGCTGGCCGCCGTGGGCGCCATATACGCCGCCAGGTGGTCCGTCTCCGCGGTGCTCTGGAGCTCAGTCGCCATATCCGCCGTCCCGGCCCTCTACGGGCTCTACTACGCCTCGCGCTACTACGCGCCGGGCTCGCTACGCCGTTATTTCAAGGAGACCGTCAGCGCCTCCTGGGTGCCGTTGATGGGCTACGCCATGAACTCGTTCCGGTCCCTCGACGCGGCGCTGATCGGCGTGTTGGGCGCTCTGGACCAAGTGGGGCTGTGGTACGTCTTCTTCATGTTGTCTAAGCCGTACTCCTTCTCCTCCATATTGTCGGGGATCACCTACGGCGAGCTCCTAGAGGGAAGGAGAGGGGGGCTCTACAGAGACCTCCTCATGGTCATGTCGCTCAGCACCATAATCTCTTTGTCGTATATATTCTTCGAGCCCTACTATATCAACTTCCTCAGGCCCGGCCAAAGCCAGTATCTAGCCCCGCTGTTCGTCCCCCTGGCGGTTTGGTCCGCCGCCAACGTGTTGGGAAACCTCAATTATTTTCTGGCCAACGCCATGCAGGGAATAGACAGGAGGGATATCCAGTCCGGCGAGATAAGGGCGAGGACGTACGTGGGCAGCCTTGTCATGTACGCGCATCTGGCCGAGCTCGCGTTCACGGTGGTGTACCTGGCCTCGATAGTGCCGTTTGTGGAGCTGGCCAAGCGCCTCGGCTCCGCCTACTACGCCATAGATGGGGTGGCCGCCGCCTCGCTTGCGGCGAACGCGGCGGCGCTGGCCTTCAGAATAGCCGTGGTGGACAGGAAGTCCGCCGGCCTAATGGAGTGGAGACCGCTCCTCAGAGACTACGCGGCGCCTCTGGCCGCCTCCTCCGTTTCGCTGTGGGCCCTATCGAGAGCCGTCCGTCTGCCCCTAGGCCCGTCGGCCCTTCTATCGCTCGCCGAGGTGGTCCTCGCGATCTCGATAACGGGCGCCGTATACGTCGGCCTCTCCGCCGCTCTGTCCAGGAACTTCAGGCGGTTGCTGGTCCTGGTCTTGAGAAACCTAACCGACATCATCGGCCGAATAGCCGGAAGCAGCCAGACGGCCGGCTCCACGGGCTAAATTATTAAAAGAGGCCCCATATCTGCCGTGAGGATCTTGGTCACCGGCGGCGCCGGCTTCATCGGGAGCCACCTCGTGGACAGGCTGGTCGAGATGGGCCACGAGGTCGTCGTGGTCGACAACTTGTCCACCGGGCGTAGGGAGTACGTGAACAACGGCGCCAGCCTAGCGGTTAGGGACATCAAGGACCCGGGGTGGGGCGAGGGGATCGGGGCCGTCGACGCCGTCTTCCACTTCGCGGCCAACCCAGAGGTCAGAGTCAGCACCACGGAGCCCAGGGTGCATTTCGACGAGAACGTGCTGGCCACCTTCAACGTGCTCGAGTGGGCCAGGAGGGGCGGGGCTAGGGCCGTCGTGTTCGCCTCCTCGTCGACGGTCTACGGCGAGGCGGCGGTTCTGCCGACGCCCGAGGACGCCCCAATGGCCCCCATATCCGTCTACGGCGCGGCTAAGGCGGCCGGCGAGGTGCTCTGCGGAACCTACGGGAGGCTCTATGGCGTGAGGTGCCTCGCCCTTAGGTACGCCAACATAGTGGGGCCCAGGCTCAAGCACGGAGCGATTTACGACTTCATCCTGAAGCTGAGGAAGAGCCCCGAAGTGCTGGAGGTGTTGGGTGACGGCACCCAGACCAAGTCCTATCTGCATGTGCGCGACGCCGTTGAGGCGACCGTGGCCGCCTGGAGGAGGTTCATGGACGACGACAAGCCCTTCCTGGCCCTGAACGTAGGCAATAGGGACGCGGCGTCTGTGAAGGACATAGCGGCGGCCGTATCGAGGGCGATGGGCCTCTCGCCTAGGCTTGTCTTCAAGCCCGCGACCCCCGACGGGAGGGGATGGCCCGGCGACGTCAAGACCATGCTCTTGAGCATAGAGAGGATAGCCAAATACGCGTCCTGGTCGCCCTCAATGGGGTCCAAGGAAGCCGTGGAGCGCGCCGCGTCGCAGCTGGTCGAGGAGCTGGCGCCGGGCTGGCGTGGAGGCTAGGCTACGCTGTCCCCGGTGCGGATATAGGGCCAAGTCCGGCAGCCGTTGCCCCGCCTGCGGATTTCCCCTGGTCCTAGAGCCGCCGGGCCGGCTCAAGATAGAGGTGCGGGAGCCCTCAATGTGGAGATACGGCTCGGCCATAGGGGTGGCCAAGGGCGTGTCGCTCGGCGAGGGCATGACGCCCATGAGGAGCGTGGGCGGCGTCTTGGTCAAGGACGAGTCGAGGAACCCCACGGGCTCCTTCATGGACAGAGGATCGGCGGTCTTGGCCTCAGCCTACCCGGGCGATAGAGCGGCTCTGCCGTTCATGGAGGACTTCACGGTGTCTATCGCCACATATCTGTCGGCTAGAGGCGTCTCGGTGGAGGTCCACGTGGACCCCGCCGAGGCCACATACGCCGACTTCATCCTGCTCGCAGCCTCGCCGTCCGTCTCGATAAGGTTCAGGAGGGCGGGGCCCTTCGATTTGGAGTACGGCGACCCGTACTTCCTCGCCGGCGTTAAGACGATAGCGTATGAAATATTCGAAAGCGCCCGGCGCATAGACTCCGTCGCCGTTCCCCTGGAGAGGGGCCTTCTGGCGCTCGCCGTGCACCAAGGCTTCCGCGAGCTGGAGGAGTGGGGCCTCATGGAGGCGCCCCGGCTCATCTTGGCCACGCATAGGGGCGCCGTCTCCTCCGATATCGCGCTATGGCTGAGGGAAAAGGGCGCACGTATCGAGGAGGTGGAGCCCGCCGAGGCTGCTAAGGCCGCCGTATATTTAGCCCGGCGTGGTATATACGCCAAGCCCCTATCGGCGATGGCCTACGTGGCCGCGTCCTCCGAGAAGAACGCAGCGGCCGTCGTGACGGGCACAGGGCTAAGGCGGCTGGGCTTTACGGGGCGGCGGAGAGGCGGAGAGCTGCAGAGGAGGATACTCGGGGTTCTGTCCGGCCGCGAGATGACCGCATATCAGATATGGGAGGCTTTAGGCGGGGCCGCTAGCTTGAGAGGCGTCTACAAGGCCCTCGCGACGCTGGTAGCAAGGGGCTCTGTAACATATAGATACAAGGCCCGAGGGCGGAAGAAGATCAGAGTTTTCAGCGCGCCCAAAGGAATAGATAAAAATGAATAGGACCCAAAAACAATTGGCAACAAACAAAACAACAGAGAGAGAAAAGATTTAAAAGTGAACCGAATTTAGAAAACATGCCGGATCCCTCCATCCAACTGGACCTGGCAAGGCTCGTGTCGGCGGTAGGCGTGCTCGCGCATCTATCCCTGGCGTCGTCGTTTTTGGGCGCCATCGCGCTGGCGGTTATCGGCGAATATATATGGCTTAGGAGGCAGGACAAGGAGTGGCTTGACCTCGCCAAGAAGTTCAACATAGTCGCCACCATATTTTTCGGCGTCGGCGCGGCCTTCGGCACCCTCGTGGAGTTCGGGCTCGTCACGATCTGGTCCAACTTCATAGCGATTATCGGCACAGCCATAGCGCTTCCGTTCTTCCTGGAGCTATTCGCGTTCCTCTTCGAGGTCATATTCCTGCCCCTCTACACCTTCACCTGGAACCGCATCTCCAAGTGGGCCCACTGGACTATCGGCCTCCTGGCCGCCATAGGCGGCTACTACTCGGCCTACAACATCCTCGCGGTCATGTCGGCCCTCAGCGTGGCCCCGCCCGGCCTCACCCTGGTCAACCTGGCTGAGCAGGGCAAGAACGTAGCCGGCGCCATCAACTGGCTAGCGGCGTTCCAGACGCCCACAGACGCTTGGAATATCTTCTGGTGGGGCGCCAACGTCTTCATCTTCCACGGCATACTGGCCGCCGTCATACTCAGCTGGTCCGGCGTGGCGGGCGTCGTGCTGTATTTATACATCAAGGAGAAGAAGAGCTGGCAGGTCAAGTTGCTGAAGGTCGTGGTGCCGACGATAGCCGTTCTGACGGCGATCCAGGGCCTTCTGCTGGGGCACCTACAGGGCGAGTTGGTGGTGGAGCACGACCCGCTCAAGCTGGCGGCCCTCGAGGGCATGTTCTGGTCCGGGCTTAGGACGGATCCCCTCACGAGCTTTGTGGCGTACGGCGACTTCAACCACCAGTTCTGGGGCTACTACTCCTGGCCGGCCGACATAAGGCCTCCGGAGTTCGTGTCGGTATTCTACCTGGGCTTCATGGTGGGCGCCGGGATATTGCTTGGCATATTGACGGCGGGGATCGGCCTCTATCTGCTCTTCGGCTGGTTTAGGCGCATAGTGCAGCCGCTCCTCAAGCCGAGCGTCTACCTGATCCCCTTACTGGCGGCGCTAGCCGCGATAGGCGGCGCAGTGTCGACCGAGTCCGGCCGCTATCCCTTCATACTGGTGCAGTCGGTGCCCAGCGCCGACGGGCCGCCCCAGATAGTCGGGGTGCCTGTGTACCAAGGCGGCCTCTTCAACCCGACGCTCCAGCTGGACCCGCTGCTGGCTGCTCTTATAATCATCGTCGAGATAGCGATGCCAGCGCTGGCCGGCTATATGGTGTACCTAGCGTTGGCCAGACCTCCAAAGCTCTTGAAGAGGCTGGTTGAGTATTGACCATGGACGCCTTGACCGCCATAACGGTGGGGCTGATCGCCTGGGCCTTCGCCGTACATCTGCCGCTTGTCTACACGGTGCTCGGCTTGACGTGGCTGTTGCCGACGCTGGAGCTCATAGGCCTTAGGAAGAACGACGACAGATATTTCGACGTAGCGAAGAGCCTGTCGCGGTACCTCATATTCACCTACGCGATAGGCGGGGTCTTCGGCACGATAGTGACGGTGTTCCTCGCCGGGTTGCTCCCCGTCTTCACCAACGCGGCGGGCGTCCTGCTGTGGCCCGTCTGGGGAGTCGCCATAGTGTTCGGCGTGGCCATATCCCTCCCGCTGATAGGGTTCTACTACCGCTCCTTCGGTAAGATGGACGACGCCAAGCACATAGCTCTGGGCTACGGGCTGGCCGTCGTCACGTCGGTCATACCCGCCATGTTCAGGCTGGTGTTCGCCTTCATAAACTACCCAATGGGGGTCACCGCCAAGCCGGACCCCAACTCGATAGTGGGCTTCGACCTAGGCGTCGACCTCTGGCAGGCGTTGGGCAACCCGACCTACCCGCCTCTGCTGATAGCCACGTTGGCCGGCGCCATAGCCTTCACCGCGGTCCTGATATCGGCGGTCTACACGTGGCGCTACGCCAAGACTAAGGACGAGCACTACAAGATAGGCAAGGAGTTCGGCGCCAAGGTGGGCCTGATCTTCGGAGTTATCTATGTGCTGGCCAGCGTCTGGTATCTCTACGAGGTGTATCAATACAGCCCCACCATGGCTTGGTCCATATTCGGCTCACCGCCGTCCTATCTGCCCGCGCAGCTACAGCCCGTCTACCAGCCCACCTTGAACTTAAGCTGGCTGTTCTACCTCGACGTAATCCTCGGCGTGGTCGTGCTGGCGTTCCTCGCCACCGCGCTTAGATCCGCCAACGCGGGTCTCGCCATGGTTGCGTTCGTGGCGGTCATAGCCCTAATGGACGGCGCCGAGGTTCTTAACGGCCTGGCCCATCTGCCCTACGCCATAGTCCCCTCGCCGCCGGTGGCCCTGGCCCTCATCAACGCCTACGGCGCCAACTTCGCCCTGCAAGTCGCGGACACGCTTAAGGTCTCCGCCCTCATAACGCCGCAGATAAACTCCCTGGTCCAGCTCATAGGAGCGCAGCCGTGGTTGCTCAGCTTCTCCTTGGCCCTGTTCGTCATATTCAACCTAATACTGCTGGGAGGCTTCTACCTGGTGTTCTCCTGGCGCCCCAAGCCGCAGATCTCCGCGCAACAATAAAATCCCTTTTTTATCCACCCCTCCGTGCGCCTCATAGTAGCGCTTTTGCTGGCCGCTCCGTTGGTCTACGCCCAGCTCTGCATAGCCCAGACGTCGTCGTCGCTCGAGCTGGAGGGCGGAGCCGCCTACTACGTCCAGTGGAGGGGCAACGCCGTCGTCTACAACTCCTCCGGGGCGCCTGTGGCCCTGCTGGGCGGCTCCGGCCGCGGTCTGCTGGCGCCGGCTCTAGGCGGCCTCTACGCCTCCTCGACCCCGCTCGACGCGGTCAGCTGCGTCCACCTAGAGCTCCTCGCCGGCAGGCTTAAGCCCAAGCCCACGGCCTGGGGGCCGTCCGCGCCGCTCGGCGTGGCGTATTACGGTTTCGCCGAGGTGGACGGAGGGCTGTACCCGCTCCCCTACGTCGGGGAGTCGGCCAAGGGCTGCTTCTCGCTCGGAGGGCTGGCGGCCTATAGCTACTCGCCGCTCGGGAGGCGCGAGGCGTATTCCATCCAGCTGAACGCCTACGTGGAGGCTGGGGGAGGGCTCTACTGGGTCCAGGCGCTGGTTAGATATAGGGATGGCGCCTACGAGTTCCTCGACAACGTCTGGAACATGACGGGGCCGGTCTCCTCGCTTGCCGGCATCGCGGGGTTCGGCTCGACCGCCTTCCTCGGGAGCGACGAGTACTACTTCTACGTCGAGGAGCTCCCCCCGCTGAAGGCGGCCTGCCTCGAGGTAAGGACCGTCGGGAGGTACGTGTACCTGGCGCTCAACGGGACGCCGATAGATAGGGTGGAGCTGCCGGGGCCTGCCCGCATAGTCGTCGAGCCGCAGGTCAACGCCAGAGGCCTTCCGATAGATCTCGAGCTCGTCGTCGGCGGCTATGGCGCAGATATGCCGGTGGCCGAGGTCTTGAACGGATCGGCGGAATTGACGCTATACATATGGAACGGCACGACCTACGCGGCGCCTCCAGCCGCCTGGAATATGGGCCTGTCCACCCAGGAGTCCGCCGTGGCCTCCGCGCAGCCGTCCGGACGCTCCGCCGTCGTGGAGAGCGGAGCCCCCAGGCCGCTGCAGCTCTGGGCCGACCTCCCCTGTATATACTTCCTCAACGGGACGGCCCAATGCGGCGGGGAAAGGCTGTACCTAGTCGAGCTCAAGCTCCCCAACGGCACGAGCTTGCTGTGGGCCGAGCCCGGGCCTCTGCGCCTCGCCCTGCCGTCCATCAGATCCGGCGGGGCCCTCTACATCTCGGCCGAGCCCGCGGTCTCTCTGGAGATAACGGGCCCCGTCGTAGTTGCGCCGCCCTACCGGGCGATGTATCTGGTCAACGTATCGACGCCGCTGGGCCCCCGCGCCCTCTGGGTCCCCAACGGGACCGCGATCGGCCCGGCCGATCTCTCCTTCCTCCACGACGGGGTTCTCTACCTAGGCGAGGCCGGGGAGGTTGTCGTCGACAGGCCGCTGGAGATACGGCCGGAGTATATAGCCATATATAACGGGACCGCGCGCGATCTGTTCGGCCTGCCCAGCCCGCTGTCCGTGGCTTCGTTGACCTGCGGCGGCAGGAGCGCCTACGCCCTGGCCGGGCCTACGGGCGGCTTTTCCGTCGCCGTCCCTGCGACATCTCTGTGCTCCGCGCGCCTATACGCCATCCCCATCAGCGTATACGTCGCTCTGCCGCTGCTTCTAATTTTTCTGAAGTCGGTTCGGAGAAGAAATCTTTATAAATCCAGACAGAGCTAGCGCCATGGTCGAGGTAAAAGGCCCGTACCTCGGGATGCAGATACCCGAGGATCTGTGCTTCAACACCGACATGGGCAGAAGGTGCTTCAAGGACTACAAGGGCAAGTGGCTGTTGCTCTTCAGCCACCCCGGCGACTTCACGCCGGTATGCACCACAGAGTTCGTCGAGTTCGCCAAGAGGTATGAAGACTTCAAGAAGAGGGGCGTCGAGTTGCTCGGCCTCAGCGTCGACACCGACATAAGCCACATAGAGTGGAAGAGGCAGATCAAACAGCTCTGGGGCGTCGAGATACCGTTCCCCATAATCGCCGACGTGCCGGACTTCCAAGTCGCCAACTTCTTCAACTCGATACCGCCCGGCGTCACAACCACTGTGAGGATGGTGGCGCTGATAGACCCAGATCTCAAGCTGGCCTGGTTCGCGTTGTACCCGCTGAGCAACGGCAGGAATATCGACGAGATAATACGCGTGATAGACGCGGTCCAGACGACATACAAACACGGCGTCGCGACTCCGGCCAACTGGAAGCCCGGAGACCCCGTGATCGTGCCGCCGCCGCACGACTACGCCGGCGCCGAGAAGAGGCTCAAGGAGGCCGGCATCGAGTGCAAGACCTGGTGGTTCTGCACCAAACGGCTCTAGGCCTTTTTTTCCTCAGACGGCGGACTGGCTCCTCTTTCTATCCATGGGGCGCACATGGCGGCTGTTCGCGGCCGATATAGGGGCGTGAGGGGCGCGGCTGGGCCGTCTGGCTAACTGATTTATTTGGTCTCCCGGGCGTCAATGTGGCTTATAAAGGGCATTCGAATCATTCCTATATGGAAGCTAATTCCAAAAAGAATTTAATTCGAGAAATTGCGGCTGAGTTCTGCGACGATGAGTATCTGGACCACAGGGTCTACTCGGCGCTGGCCGCCGTGGAGTGGAACGGGAGGAGGAGGGAGCTCTTGAGGAGGCTTTCGGAGGTGGAGAGGAGGCATTTCGACTTCTGGCTCAAATTCGCCGGGCGCTACAGGCCGTCTCTAAAGGCCCGCCTATATCCCTACCTCTTCGCCTTCCTGAGGTTGCTCTTCGGCGCGACGTTCGCCGCCAAGTTGCTCGAGAGGGGCGAGGACAAGGCGGTGGAGCGGTACAAGATGGCCCTCGACCTCATGGAAGCTCCCGAGGACAGGAAGGCGCTCGAGTCCATAATAGCCGACGAGATGGAGCACGAGAAGGAGTTCATCGCCCAGCTCGACGAGGCCATAGTGAGGTACATGAGCGCCTTGGTTCTCGGCATGGCCGACGCGATAATAGAGATCACGGGGACGCACGCGGGAGCCCTCGGCACGACCAGCTCCGCGATAATCACCGGCGTCGTCGGGCTCGTCGTCGGCGTCTCCGCGGCCATATCCATGGCCTCCGCATCGTACCTCCAGACCAAACACGAGACGGGGAGATCGCCGACGGTCGCGGCTCTGGTGACCGGCGTGGGCTACGTGGTCGCGGCGGCCCTCATGTCGCTCCCCTACTTCATCGCCGATAATATCTACGCGGCGTTCGCCGCGTCGCTCGCCGTGAGCGTGCTCCTGGCCCTCATGTTCACGTACCAAGGCAGCGTATACGCAGATAGGGACTTCAGGAGCGAGTTCGTCCAGACCGTGGGGCTTCTGCTCGGCGTGGCGGCCCTCGCCTATCTGCTCGGCGACGGCTTAAGCGCGGCCTTCGGCATAAGATCCCTCATAAAGTGATGTGGGAGCTCCTATACAGAGGAGGCAGATGGGTCAAGGAGGAGAGGCCGTTCCTCCACGTGCCGAAGGGCCATATAGCCGTCAAGGTCAGGGCGTTCCTCCTCGACGACTTCAGCATGTGGGCGGCCTCGAGAGGCCTCGAGAGGATCTCCCGGTGGGCTTTCGGCAACGTCGTCGGCGGTCCTGGGGCGGAGACGGGGCAGTACGTCGTGGCGCTTGCCGACAACGCGGCGGCCGAGTACATCGCCCCAAGGCTGTATTTCCCCGCCCCAAGGGACGCCGTCGAGGCCCTGGCGAGGGTCCACGCCGCGCTTGCGCTCGAGTCGCTCGACCTGTTGCCGAGATACGGGCCTATTTTTATCTCCGGCGACGACCCCCGGCGCGAGTACATAGCAAGCCTCGCACGCGTCGGCGAGAGCAGGCGCGGGGTTATACTACAGGGCGGCGTCCTCTCGGGAGGCGCACGGGCAATTGCGCTGTCTAGAATCTTCGAGGTCGGAGGGCCCGGCTTGGTGAGAGTCCTAGACATACCCAAGAGGAGGTACTACGAAGCAGCCTCGGGAGGCCTCAGGCTTCCGGTGAGGCGGGCCGGAGACGAGGCGCCCTGCTTCTGGTGCGTAGTTGAAATTTAAAAGGGGCTCGATATCTCCATGGACGCCGATATAGTCGAGGCGTATATAGCGGTAGGGTTGGGCGCCGCGCTGGTGGCCTTCGCGGTCGTCGCAGCGGCCCTGCTCTACCTCCAGAAGATACCGGAGACCACCGTGACCATAGAGACCGGGCTGGGCCAGCTGCGGCTGGGCAACATGCCGGATCCGCGCGCCGTGGCCGTTGCGGCCGTGAGGGCCCTGGCCCTAATCGTGCTGGGGCTCAC
>NZ_LCWM02000007.1:35066-57937 GCF_002077075.2 Thermoproteus sp. CP80
TGCGGCTACCAGTAGAGCAGAAACCTAAATGCTCTCTTGGCGGCCCACCTCCCCATCTGGAGGAAATACATGGCGAGGAATGCCGTCGACATCACGGAGAGGGCGAACGAGAGCCAGGACAGAGCCACGTAGAGCACCGGCGGCAGGACGACGCCGGTCGAGGACTGGGCCAAGGCGACTATCTCGGCATATAGGACGGGGCCGACCAGAGGCACTAGGGAGACGGCAAGGCCGAAGCCGAGCGCGAGGGACGCCTCCGCCACCGACAGCGCGGCGCCCAGGGAGTTGACGTGCAGGGTGTACAGCAGGTATATGGCGATGGCCAGAGACGCCGCTATGTACAGCCTCACGTCCAATAGTTCCGTCTGGAAATATATTGGTTGCGGTATATCGAGGCCCGACCGACGCCGGCGCTAAGCTTAAATAGCGATACGGGGGTCGGCATATGCCGTCCCACGGTAGCTTGACCAAGGCGGGTAAGGTCAGGTCCCAGACGCCGAAAATTCCGCCGAAGCCCAAGAAAAATCTGACGCCGAGGAGGCGCAACTCGCGGAACTATAGGAGGAAGGTGGTCTACGCCGCATCCACGGCCCAGGCCGCCGAGTCCGAATGAGCGAGTTTTCCGGAGACGTCTCCTCCGCGCTTTTACGGCGCGCCAGAGAGATCTCGTCGCTTCTATCGGGCGTAGCCGAGCACCACCCCTACTGGCCGGCGGCCCACTACCTAGCCCAGGCCCTGGAGCTCCTCTTTGAGAGGTGGAACGCGGATCTCGCCGAGGAGGAGCTGGACGAGCTGCTCTGGCATCTAGACAAGGCCAGGGATGCGCTCCAGAGACTCAAGGCCGGCGAATAACCACACGGCGCTGCCGGCAGTCCTCGCCTAATAGCCTCGGCGTGCGGGTCATACCGGCGTAGCGCCCGATCGGCGCCTGACGCTGGATGCAGAATGGGGAAAAGCTTAAAAACCACTAGAAATATATGTAAAGGGCCGGTAGTCTAGCGGAAGGATTGAAAGCATTCCCTTAGGCCCGCTTGGCGCGCGGGAGATCCCGGGTTCAAATCCCGGCCGGTCCATCCGGCTAGCTCTTCCGGCTATCGTCTGCACAGTCCGACCGGACACTGTAGTCGATTCCGTATATCGGATGTGCGGCATATCGGCTCCATAGCCGGCTAAGCTCGATGCATCAATTCAAAATGGGGCGGCGAATCCAGCCGCGGCGGGGTGCCGTGTCCTTTACCAATTAGGGATCCTCGGCGATTTTCCCGGCTTGATGTATTGCCCTAGTCCTGCATGCCGACTCCCGCAGCTCTTCCGGTAGCCGGACTTCTTCGGCTGGTCTTAGGAGAGTTGTAACGACGATGTATGGCGTCGCTGGGGTTTGAACCGATCTATAGGCCTAGTTATTATATTATAAATTATATTAAAAATTTATTTAAAATATTTTTTATTATTTCTTTTTAATTAGTAGTAATATAGCTATTATAATAATCACTACCATAATGGTTATATATATAGCGTTTAGACCAGATAACTGTGTTGCCTGTGTAGTTGATTGAGCAACTGATACAGACTGCGTCGTCGTTGATGTGTAGGTTCTGCTTGATGTGTAGGTTGTGCTCGTCGAGCTTGTTGGGGTTGCCGGCGCTAGGGAGAACCTTATCGCGTAGTAAGACAGCGACACGCTGCCGGGCCCTACCTCTATATACGTCCCCGTGCTATTGACGGCGAGTATTTCGTAGCTTCCCGATATGCTCTGGGGCATTATGCCCGGCGGCGCCACCACAAGCGCCTTCTGGTCGAGGCTCAGCGCGATGGAGTAGACCCCGCTGGCGTTGGCGTAGGCCGGGACGTACTCCACATAGGCGGGGGCCCAATCCTGCAGTACGTAGATCCTGCCGCCGTAGGCCAGAGCCGGGAGAGAGGTGCCGTTGGCTGAGAAGGCGGCTATCGCAGAGGCGTTGGGCGCCGGCATGCTGACGTTGGACATGGCCGCCGGCGTCAGCACTATGAAAAGGAGCGGCGGTATCGTCAAGTTCAGCAAGATCATGGCCTACCGCCGCCCATGCCGCCCGAGCCGGCCCCCGAGCCGCCCATGGAGCCAGCCGAGCCGCCAATAGATATGCCGACAGAGCCTGTCGCGTTGCCGCCGAGGCCGATCGATCCAGACATGCCGCCTGCCGTTGAGCGCCGAGGCCACCTCCTCCGCGACGTTTGCATCTATGCCGTGGATACCTCCCTGGATTCCGATGAGGGCTAGGGCGCTGGCGGAGCTGTTGAGAAGCCGGGCCTCGTGCGCCAGGCGCCCGGCCACCGTGGAATTTACTGCGGCGATCGCGCGCGCCAATACGTCCAGCCTGCTCGCGAGCTCCTCCATGGCGGCCGACGCGTTGAGATAGCCGCTGTCGCTGGTGATCGCTGCGCTGAGGTTCGCGGCTACGCCGGCCCTAATCCCGGCGAGGCCGCCGGCCTCTCCTATAAGCCGAAGCGCTGAGGCCACCTCGCGGTGCGCCTCGCTCGCGTTGAGAACCTCGCCCACCAGAGCTCCGCCGACGCCCGATCTAGCCACCACGTCCGCGAGCGCCCTCAAGACGGCCGAGGCGTTCGCGTTGGCCTCGGCGGCCTCCCTATAGCCCTTGTCGCGCGACAGGGCTAGAGCCGCCTCGTCGAGCCCCATTATCTCTATGGGTTTTAGATATCTGCTTAGATTGGCCAGCGCCTCCCGCCTGGCCTCTTGGAGCCTCTGGAAGACCGCCCTAGCCTGAGTCACGTTGAGCCCTAGCTTCTTGAGCTCGCCGACGCCGACAGCCGGCGCGAAGAACGCCCTCGTCCCGTTGGGGAAGGTGGCGTTCAGCGAGCAGTAGGGCACCGTGAGCTCGGCTCCCCCCGATATCTCCACGGTGAAGTTGCCGGAGGCTTGGGCCTCCGCTATTAGCTGGGATGGGCTTTGGCCCGAGGCGTAGGCGAGATAGCTCACAAGCGCGTACCACTTGACCTCCACGTCGGGGGGACACGTCTGCTGTTGTGTAGAGGCGCCTAGGGCCAGCGCCCCCAGCGCTGCCAGCCCCAGTACTGCTATTATTACTATTGTCATTGTTTTTTCTCGGATCATGCCCGGCTGTGCCTGGGGGCTTAAGTCGAATTCTCTGGAAACCACGTGGGAACGACGTCGTGCTTTCTATTTCCCACGCGGTGAACGACCGCGTCAGCGAAGCGGAGGTAGCGCCCGTGGGACAGGAGCTTGGAGTAGGCCTCGTCCATGTTTATACTGGCCAGGAGGAGATCTATATACTCCACTATATACTCGACGAGCTCCCGCTTCTGTGCGCCGTCCAGCTCGGCCCAGAAGGCTGAGGCGAGCTCTAGGGGCGTGGGCACGGGCGCGCCGCATATCACCGAGTCCCTGCCCCAGTAGCCTATGGCCAACGAAGGCCTCGGCGGCTCCTGCGGCGGCAGGGCAAATAGCGAATCCCACCGGCGCAGATCGACGGAGCCGAACACCTTGGCCCTAACCACGAGCCCGGCCAGCCTGGCGGTGGCCAATGCCCTTCTCCTCAAGTCGTCGAGCGAGCCGTAGCAGAGCCATCTGCCCGGCGCGTGGTGGTACAAGTCGAGGAGCGGCTCCAACAGCCACCCCAACGCGCCCAGGTCGACGAAGGCCCCCTCGCAGATCTCCGTCGGTATCGGGAGGTATATGGGATCCGCCCTGTCAGCCACCGCCTCCAGAAGGTCTGCGCACGCCTCTACGCCGAACCTCGCCGCAGCTGTCGTGAGCACTAGATCCTCAGCGCTCCTCCGCATATGCAGTCGGCCTCTCCGCAGAGGGGATCCCGGGAACACGTCAGAACTATCAGGCGCGTGCCCGCAGGCGGGGGGACCGGCCCCCTTATGTAGAGCACGACCCGGGCGCCGGCTAGGAGCGGAGATAGATCGCCGGACGCATGCACCGCGTAGATCCCCTCATAGACCTCGGGCGGCACGTCCAGGAAGTTAGACACTGCGACTCCTCCGACGCGTCTCGCCGCCGCGGCGGCTGCCTTCGGGGGGCCTACGACCAGCACTCTGAAGGGATTGCCTCCGCTTGACGAGACCAGGAGCTCGGCGCCCAGTTCCTCTTCACCCATCTGCGTTGCGGGTCCTCCTCACTGCTTCACAGCGATCACGGCTATTTCAACCAATACGCCTCTCGGAAGCCCGGCGGCCTGCACCGTCACCCTCGCCGGCGGCTTCTCCCTGAAGTACTCGGCATAGACCTCGTTGAATTGGCCGAAGAGTGAGAGGTCTGCGAGGAACACGAAGGCCATGGCCACGTCCGAGAGGCCGTAGCCGGCCGCCTCCAGCACTGCCTTTATGTTCTCGAGGACCTGCCGCGTCTGTTCCCTTATCCCGCCCTTGACCACGTCGCCGGTCTTGGGGTCGACGGGTATCTGCCCGGACACGAAGAGGAGGTTGCCGGCCTTCACGGCCTGGCTGTAGGGGCCGATGGGCTCCGGCGCCGCCCTCGTGTAGACCACCTCCCTCATGATGAGCCGCCACGCAGCTCCTTATAGGTTTTGCGCCGAGCCGCGCAAGGGCCATGGAGACGGCTGGGGCGCTCGCCGACGTGGAGGTCGCTTGCGTTAAGTAATCCGGCCGCCGATATCTTGGTATAAAGCTTAAATATAGCCACTTTAGAGTCGCCATGCCGTCGATAATATTGAACCCCAAGCCTTCGGCGTTGCAGAAGCCCCACCTGAACTTGGCCGTGATAGGCCACGTGGACAACGGCAAATCGACTCTGACCGGCCGACTGCTCTACGAGACCGGCTACGTGGACGAGAAGGGCTTCAAGGAGATCGAGGAGATGGCTAAGAAGATGGGCAAGGAGGACTTCGCCTTCGCCTGGATACTGGACCGCTTCAGGGAGGAGCGCGAGAGGGGCGTGACCATCGAGGCGACCCACGTCGGCTTCGAGACCAGCAAGTACTTCCTGACCATAATAGACCTGCCGGGGCACCGCGACTTCATAAAGAATATGATCGTGGGCACCAGCCAGGCCGACGCGGCGATGCTCGTGATATCGGCTAGGCCGGGCGAGTTCGAGACGGCCATAGGGCCTCAAGGCCAGGGCAGAGAGCACCTATTCCTCGCCAAGACTTTGGGCGTCAACCAGCTGGTGATTGCGGTCAACAAGATGGACATCGTCAACTACGACCAGAAGAGGTTCGACCAAATAAAGGCTGAGCTCGTCAAGATGTTGAAGCTTCTGGGCTACGACCCGGCCAAGGTGCCCATAATACCCGTCAGCGCGGTCAAGGGCGACAACATAAAGGCCAAGTCGCAGAACATGCCCTGGTACAACGGCCCGACCCTCCTGGAGGCCTTCGACATGCTGGAGCCGCCGCAGAGGCCCGTGGAGAAGCCGCTCAGGCTTCCGGTACAAGACGTCTTCTCCATCACAGGCGCCGGCACCGTGGTGGTGGGCAGGGTGGAGACGGGCGTGATAAAGCCCGGCGACAAGGTGATAGTCATGCCGGCCGGGAAGGCGGGCGACGTCCGCTCCCTGGAGACCCACCACATGAAGCTGGAGGAGGCCAAGCCGGGCGACAATATAGGCGTCAACCTGCGCGGCATAGAGAAGGACGACGTGAGGCGCGGCGATGTGCTGGGCAAGGTGGAGAACCCGCCGACGGTCGCCGAGGAGATCGTGGCGCGCGTCATAGTGCTCTGGCACCCCACCGCCATCGGGCCCGGCTATGCGCCGGTCATGCACGTCCACACGGCCACCGTGCCGGTCCAGATAACCGAGCTGGTGTCGAAGCTAGATCCGCGCACCGGCCAGACCATAGAGCAGAAGCCGCAGTTCATCAAGCAGGGCGACGTCGCCATGGTGAGGCTGAAGCCGCTTAAGCCCGTCGTCGTGGAGAAATTCAGCGAGTTCCCGGCGCTGGGCCGCTTCGCGCTTCGCGACATGGGCCGCACCATCGCCGCAGGGCAGGTGATAGAGGTCAAGCCGGCCCAGATCCAGACCAAATAATCGGTTTTAGAGCCCCTAGGGAAAATTTTATAAACGGCCAGCTGGCGGGAGGCCATGAGCATGGTGGCGCGAAGGAAGGTGAGGATCAGGCTGTACGGCACGAGCTACTCGGACTTGGAGAGCGTTGCCAGGGAGATCGTCGATATAGCCAAGAAGATGGGCGTAGGTGTGAGAGGCCCGGTGCCTCTGCCCACCAAGAGGCTGATGGTCACCACCAGAAAGGCGCCCTCCGGCGAGGGCTACCACACCTTCGAGCATTGGGAGCTCAGGATCCACAAACGGCTTATAGACATAGAGGCCAACGACAAGGTGATAAGGAGACTGATGACGATAAAGGTCCCCGACACCGTCAAAATAGAGCTGCAGCTGGTCTAGGCGCCTCCTTTCAAGCCGAAGGCCCCGCAGAGCCGACGGACGGCCTTGTTGAGGCCGCGGGCGGCCGGAATTTAGGCGTCTCGGCGCGGAAAGCAGCCTTGCCGACCTGATCGGCGCTGAGCATCTACATACTGCTTTGAAGTTGCGATGGGCCTCAGTCGGAGATCTTGATGAAGGTGCCTGGATAGTTCACCGAGCCTCTTCCGGCCGATACCAAGATGAGCCTGTGTTTGGCCGCGAGCTCCGAGAAGAGCTTCTTGGTCTCGGCCGTCTCCGCGAGCTCGAAGTCGCTGAGGACCACGACGATGGATCTGCGCTGCGCCTTGGCCAAGACGTATTTGATGGCCTCGTCGGGGATGGTGCCTCCGCCGCCCCTCAGCCCCCTCTTTATCTTCTCTATGTCGGCGGGGCGTCTGAGCTCCACGGGGTCGTAGGCTCTGGCGTCCCAGGGTATCACGAACACTCTGGAGACGCCGGCTCTCAACAGGCCGTAGACCTCAGAGGCGAACCTCCTCAGCTTTTCGTCGTCTATGGACGCGGACGTGTCCAGCAGGACGTATACATCGATGGCGTTGGGCCCCATACCCACCTTCGAGGGGTACCACTCGGACTTGCGGGACGTCCTGGACCAACGCTTGCGCAGATCCCTCAGGCTCTCGACGGCCTCCTCCAGCTCGACCCTCAGAAGCCTCCTCCAGTCCAGGGAGGGCTTATCCACGTCTACTATATGCCTCAGGTGGCCGGAGGGAGATACGCCGGGCTCTCTATATGACCTGATGCGCATCACTCTCCTCTCCAGCATCCTCCTGACCTCCCCGGGGTCGCTGGCCTGTCTGATCTCCTCCGAGCCCTGATTCATGGGCACGTAGTTGGAGACCTGCCTCTCGCCCTCGGCTATCCTCGAAGACTGTCTATACAGCCTGAAGAGCTGCCTCCGGGATAGGCCCGACAGCCTTGCCGCGAGCTCCTCGGCGGACATCCTCAGGGCCGCGGTCCTGGACACGCCGACGTGTTCCGCCCTCAACATATCCCAGGGCACCTCGAAGCCGCCCGCCTCGAGCTTCTCGTTAATGACCACGTCTGCCGCCACGTTGAAGGCCATGGCCTCCTCGGCCTTGCCCATCTTCATGAGGTCCCTGGCCCTCTCCAGGTGGCCCAGGTAGGCGTGCAGGACTTCGTGCATAAGCACCGCAGCCCTGTTCTCCGTGGTGAGCGACTGCTGGAAGAAGCGATCTCCGACCAGTATCGTGTTGCCGGTGAACATGGCGTAGGCGTTCTTAGGCACCTCCTTGGAGTAGCCTATGGGGAAAGACATGACGAGGAAGTAGTAAGTCGGATCTCTCAACATGAGGTACTCCTTAATCCTCTGAAACTCCTCGCCTATACGGCCCAGCTCCACGTACATAGGGATTGATCTATATTAAATTGGCGCCGTCCCCGCGGCGCCTCCCGTGGCTACCGCCACAGACCCACGGCGGCTTTCCTCACCTTGAGCGGTAGCCTGCTCGCGAAGTCCTCGAGCAACTCGCGCCGCATGCCGACCCTCTCCTTGAACGTCCGCACCGCCGTGGTCAAGATGTATGCGTAGAACTCCCGCTCCTCGTCGGCTAGATGCTCCAGCAGGGCTAGATCGATGGAGCCTCCCGATAGGTACCTGTCTATGAGGGCCTTGGCGTAGAGGCCCGCCGCAATCAGCTTCTGCTCTATGTCAAACGTTCTCCACAGCTCTAGAGGCCTTTCGAAAAAACTCCTTGGGTACTCTAGACAGGTAGAAATTCAGGAACTTGGAGCCCGTGGAGCGGCCTACATTGCCGTAGACCACCTCGGCGACTAGGTCCTCGTCCGCCTTGATGCCTCCGAGTATGTGGAGCTGGACCGCCAGCCGCGTCCAGGATCTGGGCGTCGGGTACGCCTCAAGCCCCTCGGGCTCCTTAGGCGGCTCGAAGAGGAAGGATGGGCCTTCCTTAAGGAACTCGCAGACGGCTCTCTCCCAGGCGTCGCCGTGTTTCCTCTCCATATATGCGCACCACTCGTCGACCGTCGGCGGCTCCACGTTGAAGACCGTCAGCCTGTTCAGCAACGGGGCGGGGAGGGGCTCGGCGTCCACGCTCATGGAGGGCAGGTTGCCGGCAAGCACCACTATCACGTCCGGGGAGAGCCTCCAGCTCCAGCCCGCCTTGCCCTCCTGCACTAGGCTGTAGAAGAAGACCCTCTGGTCGGCCCTCTTCACGTTCGTCATCTCGTCTATGAAGAAGAGGCCTCTGCATCTCGACAGTATCTTCAGCCTCACCGGCGTGAGGAAGTCTATCACGTCGCCGCTGGCTATGGGCTTGGGGATAGAGACGTCCTCGGGGAATATATGGGGCGCTGCCACCCTGAGATAGACGAAATGCCCCTCGCAGTCCTCGGCCAGCCTGCGGGCGGCCGTATCGTCCAGCAGATCCAGGTCGACGAAGGTTCTGCCCTCCTTCCTGGCGAGCTCTCTGGCGTACTGCTCCGTGATCTCGGTCTTGCCTATCCCGGGCCCGCCCAGGAGGAGGATTCTGTTCAGAGTCTCCGGGGGGAGGCTCAATATCTGCGTGATTCTGACCACATGGTCTCCATTTTCTCTATATAAATCGGTTGCGCGGCGGCCGGAGCCCCTAGACGGCTACCGACAGGACTAGAAAGGCTGTGTTCAGCACGGAGTACATGGCGTGTATCGCCAACGCCGACGCGAAGCCGCCCTTCTCGTAGGCGTAGGCGAGTATAAGCCCCAGCAGGAAGTAGAGAAGCGCCGTGAGCGCCTCGGCCGCGGTGTCCGGCGCCGTTATCAGGAGGGAGTAGGCCAGAGACGAGGCCACGTAGGCCAGCGGCCTGCCTCTAGGCGACAGCCGCTGGAATAGAATTCCTCTGAAGATCGACTCCGAGACCACGGGCTCCTCCAGCGTGAGGACCACCACCAGTACGGGCAGCAGGCCGCCTCTGTAGAGGGCTTGGGGCTCCGAGGCGGCCTCGCCCGAGGCCAGAAACGGCGATAGGTACACCGTGCCCATAAGCCACATGAAGAAGAGCAGAAGCGCGTTGTAGAAGCCGCGGCTCGAGTACCTACGCCTGACCCATCTAAACGACGCGAAGAAGGCCGTCTCCAGCGCGGCGAATCCGTACACGGCCGCCGATGGGGGGAGAAACGCCGAGGCGACATCCCACGCGGCCAGCAACGCCATGTAGGCCAGCGCCATGTAGAGTGCGCCTCTATCGCTCATACCATCAGCTCGTCGAGATCCTCGGGGTATTTTGTGAGCAATTTATAGCCGTCCTCGGTTATCAAGGCCGTGTCGGAGTGCCTAAATCCGCCGAGCCCCCGTACGTATATCCCCGGCTCCACGGTGACCACCATGCCCGGCCTCAAGACCTCGTCGGACCCCACGTCCAGATAGGGCCTTTCGTGGAAGCCCAGCCCTATGCCGTGGCCCGTGTGGTGCCTAAGCTTCTCCGCTAGGCCCAGCCGCTCGGCCCTCGCCCTCACGGCCCTGTCGACCTCGGCGGCAGATGCGCCGGGCCTTAAGGCGTCGAGCGCGGCGCGTCTGAGCTCCAGCATGGCGTCGAAGTACCTCCTGACCTCCTGGCTTGCTCCCCCCAGCACCAGAGTCCTCTCCAGCTCGCTGTAGTATCCCCCGACCTCGGGGCCCGCCCCGATCCCGACGACGTCCCCCCTCTTGAACGGACGGGGGGCGGATATGGAGTGGGGATAGTAGCTGTATTCCCCTATCTGTCCCCTGAAGCCGACGAAGCCGGGCACCGACTCCCTCAGCGGCATGTAGTCCTGGCCGAAGGCCTTCTTCATCTCTCTGCTGAGCTCGAGGCTGGCCTCCAGCGCCACCTCCCAGTCGTACCTCCCCTCGGCCATGAGGCCCGACGCTATCTCGAGACCTCTGGCGGCCCATCTGCCGCTCTCCTCTATCAAGGCTATTTCCTCGTCGTCCTTGATCAGCCGCATGTCCTCGACGAGCCGCGGCTCCACGGCTGTTTTCAGCTGGCCCAGGAGGTCCGCCAGAGCCGGGCCGCTGTACCCCCAGCCCCCGGCGGCGCCGGCGCGCGTCTCCAGCGCCAGGGACTCTATGCCCCACCTCTTCGCCAGCTCCCCGATCCTCTCGGCGATGAACTTCACGGGGTGCACCTCGCCCGGGTAGTCGAAGTAGTAATGCTCCTCAACGGGCAGGTCGGACCTCAGCGAGAAGTGCTCGTACTCGACCATGGGCGCGAACAGGGCCAGCTCCCCGCGTGCCGTGACAAGGAGGGCCAGGGGCCGCTCAGTCTGGAGGAAGAAGTAGTTCGTGAGGTAGAATATGTTCTCGGGGTTAGTCACGTAGTAGGCGTCGTAGCCCAGCCCAGACAGCCTCCTGCCCAACTCGGCGATTCTCCTCAACAAGGCTTGCCTCCCGACCTTGGGCATTAATAGAACGAACCCACAGCAATATATACCATCGGTCGTCGCGTTGGGCGCCTCCCACGGGCGCCCAGCTCCATCCCGCGGATGGGCTTGACGCCGGCGAGCTGCGCTACGGCGATATCTCTACATCCAATAGGGCCGTCACGGCGAGAAGGGCCGCATCGATATAGCCACGGTCGGGTCTCGAAGGACCACGGCTCCTCGAGGAGGCGATCAAGGGGGCGGATATGGAGACGGCTTGCGGATCGGTCCCCCCATCTGCCCCCGCTGGATGTGCGCATATTCGACACATAGGCGCCGTTGAGGCCGCACCGCCCGGCGACTTGCCCGCTATGACTGAAGGGCTCGGCCGCCTACATATCGCTACGTATAGACCCGACGCCGCAGAGCCTACGGCGCGTTTCATGCCGTACGCGGCGCCGTCCAGGTCATGCGATCAAATACGCCTCGATGTTGCCAATATGTGGAGAGCCGAGAAGTTCCTTGCAACAAGAAATATATAAACGAGAGTCGAGTTTTCCGTGAGGCTGGCCCTGGGCTTCTACCGTTTTTTCTTGGAGCGCGGCGGCTTCTTGGTATTCCTCGCCCTGGCCGCCTTCGCGTGGGCCAAGGGGCTCTACGTCCTCTCGGCCGCTGTGTTGGCCGGGCTGGCGGCCTCCTGGGCGCTCTCATGGCGCGCCACCACGCTCAAGGCCGTTTACTGCAATATAGAGGGACAGAGGTTAACCCATATAAGCATACGCGGCAGCTCGATCAGCCTTAGGTACGGCAACTCGGCCTTCTCGGTGAAGGGCTACGGAAACGCCCTCGCGGCCTTCGAGTGCACGTCGCGGAAGGCACCCGAGCTTATCGACGCCGTATACAAATTCGTCGAGCCCAAGTTGCTGGACGCGGACCTCAGGGGCGCCTGCATATACGCCTATCTGGTCGGGCCCAATAAGGACATGGACCTATATATATGCGAGGGCGGCGTCGATATAGGGCTGTCGCTGAGGGGCGCGTGCCCGGTGATCATGGCCGCCCCGAGGATTCTGGAGGACCTAGGCGCCACGATAATCAAGAGGACGTACAGCGGAGCCATATTCGCCTCTGCGTTTTTCAAACGCTCCGAGGACGCCGTGAGGTTCATAACGAGCCTAGCCGACTTCTGCAAGCCGGGCAAGGCCTGCGAGGGCCTCACGGCCAGGGAGTGCCTCGCGCTGTACAGGCTGTTGTTCTCCTAGCGCTGATGCTTAATTAGCTGTATACTTAGCCATCCATGAAGCTGGCCGTAGCGGCCCACAGCACCGACTCGGAGGCGCTCGCCCCCAAGATAGAGGCGTTTTTCGACGAGCTTGTCTCCTGCGCAAAGCCCGTGGTGCTCGTGGGGGGCTACTGGGGGTTGATGAGGCGCGTGGTGGACGCCTCGCTGAGAAGAGGCCTCGCGGTGATCGCCCTCCTCCCCATAGAGAGGGAGGACGTGGAGCTCCCCGAGGGCGCCGTGGGGATAAGGACCGGGTGCGAGTACAGATGCCGGAGCGTCATGTTGGTCCGCTCGGCTGACGCCGTGGCGGCGTTCGGAGGGGCTGCCGGCACAATGATAGAGGTCCTCATGGGCTACGCCATGGGGAAGCCCGTATTTGTCTTGACGAACACCGGCCTCGCCTCGGACAACCTAGCCAAGGCCTTCCCCGAGTATATAGACGAGAGGAAAACCGCCGCGGTTAGATATTTCGGGGAGCCGCGCGAGATGGCCAGGGAGATCTGCAGATCGCGCGCCGGCGGAAAGATAGCGGAGGTGGGGTGATCTAGACCGCGCGGACGGCCGCGGGCCTGGCCTCCGGGCGCGGCGCCGGGCTCTCGACCGTCGCCCCGGACGTCGGCCGTATGTAGCCAAGCCGGCAGAGCCCGCTGCGGCCGGGCGCCGCAAGACCGGCGGCGTCCCTAGGACCGAACCAGATATATTATGTGCGGCGCCTCGGGCAGTATTATGCCGAGGCCCGTCTCCACCGCGTTGGGCGAGCCGGGCAAGGCGACCACCAACTTGCCGTTGGAGACGCCGGCCAGCGCTCTGGACATGATCGCGGCGGTGCCGACCTCCTGATAGCTCTTGAGGCGGAAGACGTCGCCGAAGCCGTCCAGCTCCTTTTCAAGCAACGGCCTCACCGCCTCGATGGTCACGTCGGTGCGCGCCACGCCGGTGCCCCCCGTGAGCACCACGACGTCCACGTCGGACCTCCGGAGTAAGTCCATGACGACGCCTCTGATCATAACCAAGTCGTCCTTGACGAGCGATCTGCCGACCACCCTATGGCCCGCCCGCGATATGAGGGAGACGGCCGCATCGCCCGACTCGTCGGTGTAGCTCCTCCCGGAGGCCATGGCCTCGTAGCGCGAGGTGCTCACCGTGACTACCCAGAAGGATAGCTCCTTGGGGCCGCGTGCCCGATGCTCCTCGTGGGGCCTCACGCGGCCTCAGTCAGAGGACTTTTTATGCTTATCAGCATTCCAGGCCGCCGGGCACGGAGCCTCGGCGGTCCGCGCACTAGATTTCCGCCGTCGGGCTTCTGCGCGTCAACATATCGATGTAGACCTCCGCCGCGTTGGTCAAATAGTCGACGACTCTGTCGGCGTGCAGCATGGTTATTTCGTCCCGCGCCAGCTGTTGCAACAAGAAGCGCGTCTTCTTCGTGGCCTCTATAAACGCAAAGACCGACCTTAAATCGTCGGCCGACGACGACCGTACGAATTCCGCCACGGCGTCCCTCAGGGCCCCGATGAGCTCCTTGGGGGGCTCCAGCCTCGCCAGCTCGACGATGTGGTCGGCCGCCCTCTCCACGTATCTAGCCAGCTGCACGTAGCTGGCGCAGAGCCCTGTGGGGTATTTATGGCAGAGCCTCTCTATCATGTGCCTATATCTATCCACCTCGTCGTCTACGCTCTCGAGCAACGCCGGGTTGACCTTGGGCGCGGTCACCAGATGGTCTATCATGAAGGCGAGCGTGGAGACCATCCTAGCTATCAGCTTCTCTCTGTCGAACTTCACGTCCTCGACTTTAAAGACTATATAGTCGGGCCCCTCCTCCATGGGGAGCATGTAGAGCCCCCGCGCCACCGACATGATCTTGTGCCTCAGCTCGAGGTCGAGCCCCCTCACCTCCAGCCTGACCTCGTCGTAGCCCGACACCAGCGCGGCCATCAGCAGTTTGACCAAGGTGTCCATATCTGGGCTGGACACCCTCGCCGTGAAGCTCCTCGGCCTCGCCGGCCTCACGACCACCACGTCCTCCTCCCACATGACGTTCACCTCGCTCCTCTCCCCGATGGAGTTCTTCTCGCACCACGCCTTGGGCAGGAAGACCGCGTAGGACTCCCTTATCCTAAACACGCGGCGAGTCTCCATATCCTTGTTTAAGCTAGATAAACTTTGCTATCACCTGCCCTCAGCCCTCTGGGCCGCCTTGGGGAGCTCCGTGAGCGCGTTTATGAGCATTCTAAGCATCAGATGAGTCCTCTCGATGCTTTTCTCCATGGCCGCTATCACCTCGAGCTCCAGCTGGGTTTCGGCGGATGCCCGCAGCGACTTCACGAGCGACATGTGGGCCTCGTAGCGTCTGCACATCTCGTTGAGCCTATCCACCGCCTCGCCCAGCTCCAAGCCGCCGCCTTCGTGCGGGAGGTCGGGCATCCTGAGCGCTTCCAGGAGCCTCGCCCTGAGGTATACCTCCCTGATTATTCCGTCCAGAAAGGCCGCCATGTACTCGTCGGTGACGGCCCCCCTCAGCTTGAGCAGCTCCGTGAGGTGGTCGAGCTCGCCGGCCAGCAGTCTCTCCATGGGGCTTGCGACTTTCCGAGATAAATATTTGGCCCACGCTAAATCCCACGTTAAGAATAATTATGGAAATGCATAAAAATAAGGAACAGAGTATACGACATGTCGGCGGCCCAATTCGCCTCGACGGATGTCGTCAAGGCCACGCCCGATATATCCATCAAGGAGGCGGCCAAGATGCTCAAGGAGCACAATATAGGCCTCCTCGTGCTGGTCGACAGAGAGGATCAGTCCAGAGCCGTCGGCGTGGTCTCGGAGCGCGATCTCGTGAGGGCGGTCGCCGAGGGCGTAGATCCCTCAAGGCCGGTTTGGGACATAGCGACGAGGTCAGTGATCTCGGTCGAGGCCGACGATCCGTTGAGCAAGGCGGCCGAGCTCATGAGGAGGCATAATATACGCCACGTGGTGGTGGTCAAGGACGGCAGGCTCTACGGCGTCCTCTCGATAAAGGACCTGGTCTACGAGGACAACGCCCTCAGGGTCATAGCGGGCTACGACGAATGGACCTTCGAGCGGGGGATGAGCGCCTAGCGGCCTCACCTCCTCAACAGAGCCGCGACGAGCCTCGCCGCCGCCCCCGGCCTCCTCGCGAGGGCCATGAACAGCCCCCGCGCGGAGAGCTCCTCCTCTATATAGGACCGGAGGAGGGCGTCGTCGGCGAGGAGGGACACGGAGCCGCCTTTGGCCGCCAGCCTGGCCGCAAGCGCCAGGAGCCTCTTCTGGAGCTCTATCTGCCCGACGATGCGCTCCACCCTCCTTCGATATTCCTCCAGAGGCCTCCGCGTCTTGAGCGCCTCCGCCAGGGCCAACGCCGAGATGACGCCGGGCCTTATGCCCTCTCCGGTCAGAGGGTAGACGAGGCCTGCCGCCTCCCCGACCCTATAGGCCCCCTCGGCCCCTAGATTCACCTCCGGCATGACGGTCAGGGGAGCTCCCTTCAGGAGCCTCACCCTGCCGCCCAGCCTCTCGGCGAATTCCCTCACGAGGTGCGTGGGGTCCTCCACCCCGAGGAAGCCCCCGCCGACGTTGTAAAGACCTCCGTGCGGGAATATCCAGAAGAAGCCCGTCAGGCCGGGGGGATATATGAAGTCGACGGTCTCCGCCTCGCGCCTGATCCCCTCTACGTAGGCCATGGCGACTATCAGCCTCACGCCCCTGCTGGCGTAGGGCCCCCGGGCGTCCACCACGACCCCATCGTTCCCATCGTCGACGCCCACGGCCGACCTCAACGCCTCAACCCAAGCCGCCTTGTCGATTATATACCACCGCGGTCCGCCGTAGGAGACCTCCCCTATCAGCCTATCGCCGGAGAAGAAGCGGTATCTACGCACCTTATCCACGACGAATTCCCTCGACACCATGGGGGTCTCCACCGGGACGGCTTCGCCGCACGCCTTGAAGTAGCGCCTGCTCCTCTCCACGGCGGTCGCCTTCCCCAAGGCTACGCCCAAGACAGCCCCCGACGGGCCCAGCCCCAAGATCTTGACCACGGCGGTGTCTGGTGATGTATATATATAGCATTGCCGTAGACGGCGGTCGGGCGTCTGTTATAAATATGATGACGCGATCATTTGGTGTGTTTAAACGAATACTCCTGGCCTACGACGGCTCGCAGCACGCCAAGAGGGCCCTGGAGGTCGCCGTGGACTTAGCCAAGAAGTACGGCGCAAGGCTGTATATAGTCGAGGTCATCGATACCGCCACGGCGTTCTGGGGACCCGGTACGCATGTGCCGTTCGACGTAATAGAGTCGATGCGTAGGAAGGCCGAGGCGGATATCGCTGAGGCTAAGGCCAGAGCCGAATCTGAGGGCATCCAGGTCGAGCCGGCGATCCTTGAGGGAGATCCGGCAGTTGTTGTGGTGGAGTATGCCGATAGGGAAGGCGTTGATCTTATAGTGGCCGGAAGCAGAGGCCTCTCGACGATGAAGAGAGTGCTCCTAGGCAGCGTCTCCACGGGCATTGTGACGCACGCGAAAAGGCCGGTCTTGATTGTTAAATAGCGGCGGGGCTTTTATTCCAAAAAGAGTGTTGAGTTGCCATATCTCGTGGGCGGCACACGCGCCCTTGACGGAGCTCCGGCCGACTCGGAGGCGGGGCGGCGGCATCCGGCAAAAGAGATAAATAATGCGGCGTCTTGAGAAATATGTTCAAGCGCATTCTCGTCGCCTACGACGGTTCACAACACGCCAGGAAGGCCCTTGAGGTCGCCGTGGATTTAGCCAAGAAGTACGGGGCGAAGATATACGTGGCGGAGGTCGTCGACACCGCAACCATACTGGGCCTCTCCATGGGCCCGGTGCCTCCCGACATAATCGACTCGATGCGCGAGAAGGCCAAGGCCGACTTGGCCGACGCCAGGGCTAAGGCTGAGGCCGCGGGAGTGCTTGTCGAGACGGCCATGCTCGAGGGGGATCCGGCCGCGGCTATAGTGGAGTATGCGGACAAGATCGGGGCAGACCTCGTAGTGACGGGAAGCAGAGGCCTTTCGAGCATCAAGAGGGTGCTCCTCGGCAGCGTCTCCACCGGAATAGTGAACCACGCAAAGAGGCCCGTGCTGGTGGTCAAGTGACGATGATGAGGAACCGGGCGCCAAGCGGTGAGGAGTTGATAGGCCGCTGAACCAATATAAAGGTTTCCCCACCGCGGGGCGTGTACGTATTCGATCTGGACGGGACGTTGGTGGACTCGGTCGAGGCGCACGTCAAGGCGTGGATAGACGCCTTGGCGGCGCTCGGGGTCAAGGCGAGAGAGGAGGAGGTGAGGCCCCTCATGGGGCTCCCAGCGGCCGAGATAGCGAGGCGGCTGGCGCCGGGCCGGGCGAGGGAGCTAGCCCAGCTGAAGATAAAGTACTTCTTGGAGCGACATATGGACGAGGTGGAGCCGTACCCCGACGTGGACGTCCTCCGATTGCTTCCACGCCCTATGGCCGTGGTCACCTCCTCGAGCGGCGTGCTCGCACGGGCCGTCTTGAGGCGGGTGGGCATCTCGGTGGATTACGTCCTCGGCGGCGACGAGGTGGAGCGGGGTAAGCCGCATCCGGACCCCCTCCTAGCTGTGTCTCGGATCTTCGGGGTGCCGACGAGCTCCATGGTGGTCGTCGGCGATACAGTCTACGACATGGAGATGGCGCTTTCGGCCGGGGCGCGGCCCGTGTGTATAGCGAGGGCGGCCCAGCCGTGCAGACCCGACGTCGAGGTCATCAGGAGCTTAAGGGAGCTACTATCCGGGCGTTGACGCGACGCGCCTGCCGGCCGCCGCGGGCCTTAGGCGGCTCGCGGCATAGGCCTCGGCCGGCCCGCGGAGGTCTATTTTTTTAGGAATTTTAGGAAGATCGTTATATGGAGCTCGTCCGTAGGTATGTACAGGGCAACCACCTGGTCACCACCTACGTCCTCGACGTGGGGGGAGCCAGAGCGGCCGTGGATCCAGGCCCGCCCAATTCCTACACGCCTGTCGACGCCGACTATATAATCTGTACGCATATACACAACGACCATTGCGGCGCCGCCGGCCACGCCGGCAAGCCAGTCTACGTACATGAGAAGTACATGAAGCATGTGGTCGATCCCTCGCGCCTCTGGCAATCCACAAAGGAGGTCCTCGGCCCTATCGCGGACCTATTCGGCGAGCCAAGGGGTGCAGCCGACGTGAGGCCTCTGAGGGACGGCGAGAGGCTGTTCAACGCGATAGACGTCTACTTCACGCCGGGCCACGCCCCCCACCACGTCATGCTCTACTACAGAGACGGCGGCGTTCTCTTCACGGGCGACGGCGCCGGCGTATACGTCCCTGAGATAGGGGCGTTGTTCCCCACGACCCCTCCGCCGTTTAGGTTCGACCTATACGTGGAGTCCCTCAGGAAGGTCGCCTCCATAGGGGCCAAGATGCTCTGCTTCCCCCACTTCGCGTGTACTGAGGACGTCGACCTCCTGAGGACCCACCTCGAGCAGATAAGGACGTGGCGCGAGGCGGCCCTGGCGGTGAGGGAGAGGGGAGGAGGGGCCGACGACCTAATAGCCGAGCTGAGGAGAAGCGACGAGGCGGTGGCCAAGATAGCCCAGAGGGGCGGCCTCCTCTACAGCTTCTTCCTCCAGCAGACGTTGCTGGGCCTCCTCCAGAGCTGATCAACGGCCCGCCGAGAGCTCGTAGGCGAGGGCGACGCCCAACAGCCTCTCGTCGTCGGAGGAAGCCAGCTGTAGCCCTACGGGCAGGCCGGAGGCGGGCGCCGGGATTGACGCTGCGGGGAGGCCCGTGAGGTTGAAAAGCTCGGTGAAGGCCAGCAACTTGGGCCTGACCGCTATGGAGTCGGCTTCCTCTATCCTCGGCGCGACCGCCGCCGTGGTGGGCGTCGCCAGTGCGTCGTACCTCTTGAGGAGCGAGGCGAAATAGGCCTTGGCCTCCCTCTGCACCTCAAGCGCCTTTATATAGGCCGCCGCCGGGAGGGCAGCTCCGACGCGCAGGAGAGACGCCACGTCGCGCCCCATGGACTGGCCGTGGGCCTTGAGGTAGCCCCAATTGACGGCGGCCGCCTCGGCGAGGAGCACGGCGGCCCGCGCGTGGGAGAAGCGCTTGGCGTCCACGTCCACCTCAAAGCGCTCCCCGCCCGCCTTCTCGAGCGCCGAGACGGCGCGCCAGAAGGCCTTCTCCACCTCCTCATCGACGTCCGCGATTCCCCTCAACACGGCGAAGCGGAACCGGGTCGGGGGCTCCGCCTTGACGCCCCGCAGGACCTCCATGAGATAGGCCACGTCGGAGACCGACCTGGCGAGGAAGCCCACGTGGTCCAGCGTAGGCGCCAGCGGCCTCACGCCGTCGACGGGGAAGGCGCCGTAGGCGGGCTTGTAGCCCACGACTCCGCACAACGCAGCGGGGATCCTCACTGATCCGCCCGTGTCGGTCCCCAGGGCTATGTGGGCGATATCCGCCGCGACTGCCCCTGCGGATCCCCCCGAAGAGCCGCCGGTTATTCTAGAGGGATCCACGGGATTCCTCGTGGGGCCGAAGTGCGGATTGACGTTGGTGGCGCCCAAGGCGAGCTCGTGTATGTTGGTCTTGCCCAGAACCAAAGCCCCCTCGGCCTCCAGCATCTTGACCACGGCGGCCGTCCGGGCGGGAGTCGACTTGGCGTAGGGCGCCCCGTTGGTGGTCGGGAACCCCACTACATCTATGTTGTCCTTTACGGCCAGCACGAGCCCGAAGAGGCGGCCTCCGCGCCCGAGCCCCGCCAGACGCTCTGCCTTCCAGGGGAGGCCCCTATCTATCGCGAGGAAGTAGTTGTTGCGGTCGGCCTCGGCCCTCCTCAGAGCCTCCTCAGCGATTTTCCTCAGAGATGCGGGGTCCGCCAGATTCCTCTCGACCAGCTCTCTTATCATAATAGACCGAGGCCCCTAAGGATGACCTCGACCTGTCTCTCCACCTCCTCCGTCGCCTCGCCCAGCTCCAGCTCCCTCACTATTTCCCTGACGTACTTCATACATCTGGCGACACGTTGATGCGTAAAAAAGCTTTTCTGCTATCCAGTTCGCCTGGTTCGATATATAGTCGACCTTCTTCCTGAGCTCGAAGTCGCGCGGCTCGAGCCCCAGCATATCTAGGTACAGCCTCTCCACGGCGGCCCTCAGGGACTCCGCCGCCTTCAAGTCCCTCCTCACCAGCTCCTCGTTGGCCTTCCTCCCCAGCTCGCCAGCGATATCCGCGACGCCCATCAAATAAGTCATGACGTCCACGCCCACCTCCTCGCGGCTCGGGAACCTCCCCTCCCTGAGGAACACCCAGAGGGAATAGGCCTCGACGTATTCCTGCAGCCCCTGCGCGCCGTTGTTGTAAAACATGGGGTACCGCGAGACCAAGTCCCTCAGCTCCGCCGCCACGGCCGACATGTCCTTCAGATGCCTCTCGGCCGTCTCGACATCGCCTCTGATGAGCGAGTAGATCACCGACTTGCTGAGCCTCGTGACCCTTATGGACATCTGTATGATCCTCTCCCTGGTCTCCTCGTACTCCCTCAGTTCCCTATAGAGCCTCTCCACGTTGAGCACGGCCCCCGTCGGGCGGCCATATAAAAGCTATTTCCCGACGCTGTGTCGACGAGCGGGGCGGATCGCGCCCAGCCCGGCGGTTACCAGTACTGCGGATATCTCAACGCCACGACGAGCGCCAACGGCACGTACTGGAACTGATACTTCTTGGCCAGCTCGTCGAGACCTCTTATCTGGATCTTGGCCGCGGCGTCTGAGCCCAGCTTGGTCAAGGCGTACTTCACTGCGGAGGACCCGAGCTCTTGGTAGACGGTGACGTAGCCTCTGCTGACCAGGCTCTCCAGGGCCGGGGCCAGCTGGGGTATATACAGCTGTCTCCCTGGCCGGGGCACGTCGTCGACGCCCGCCTCCTCCCTCAACAGCACCATGGCGGCCGCTATGGACCGGGAGTCCAATATGCCGAATTTCGAGAGTATCGCCAGCACTATATCCTCGAGGTTCATAGCAACAACAGGGGCATGACTAGAGCCATGGGTATGGGCAGCGCGGGGGCGTACCCAAAACGCCGCAACAACAGCCTCACGGTCAACAGAAAGCCCGCGTATATTAGGACGAGCCCGAGGGCCATGGCGGCCAGCGAGGGGATCAAGCCGTACTGCGAGAATTTAATGCCTATGAAGGTGATGGCGGCCGTATAGGCGAAGAAGTCGCCCGTGCCCACCGAGACCTCGCCGACTCTGGCCATAAGCCCCATCAGGGGCGGCTCCCTCGGCCCTCCCGCGGGCGGCTGGAGGGGGGCGCTCTCCTTGGCCTTCCTGACCATCCTGCCCAGAAGGCCCCAGTAGACCATAACGAGGTCGTATACGGGGAGCGCCGCCAGGAGGGCCAGGACCGTCAGAGGGGGCAGTATCCAGACGACCATGGTCCCCGCCAACGCGCTGAACACGGCGACCGCCTGGTCCAGCCGGGCCTTGAGTATCGCGTATATCACGGCTGGGGCGACCGCGAAGGGCGCGTAGAAGAGCGCCTCGGCCGCCCAGTCGGGCAACAGGCCGCACGAGTAGTACTTCAGGTCGTACGCCCAGAAGACGCCGACGATCACAAGAAGCCATATGGCCGCTATGAACGCCTTGAAGAACTTCCTATACCTCATGACCAGGTAGATAAATACCGTGGCGGCCACGGCCAGAGATATGAACAACGTCGTGTTGTAGGCCGCCGCCGACGCCGTGTTGGAGGGGGAGTAGGGCGCCGCCGGCAGTATCTGCTCCGAGGCTTGGGACGGCGCGTATAGATACGGCAGAGCCCCTAGGAGCCCCGCGGCGAACAGCAAGGCCATAAACGCGTGGGTCCTCACGCAGTAGCCCGTTGGTATATTAAAATAGATTCCGACGCGCCGCCTACGGTATGACCTCTGTTGAATCCAGCGTCGGCTCGTAGTCGAGGTCCTCCCTCCTCAGAACCCCCCTGGAGAGCAAGTCCTCCAAGACCGGCCTCCCCTCCTCCAGTATCTTGATGGTGCTCTTGGTGACCTCGCACACCGCCTCGAACCCCCCATCCCCCCAGTACTTCTCGTAGTGGGTGTAGAGGCAACGGCCCCCGCACACGTGGCGGTATTCGCAGTACGAACACCTCTCGTCTAGCTTGAGCCCAACCGCGTCGATGCCCCTCTTGACGTCGCCGACCGCGGCCCACCGCTCGGAGACCGCTATGGGGCACGCGAGGATTCTGCCGTCTGTGTTCACCGCGAAGGCGTCTCTGCCCGCGCCGCAGGGAACCCAGGTATACGGCCTGACCAGCATGGCTCGATAGATGCCGAGGAACGGCACTATGCCGAGCAGACGCCCCCTCCGCGCCTCGTCTAGGAACCAGTCGCGGAGCCTCGCCACGCCCGGCAGATAGCTCGACCTCGCCCACCTCAGGAACTCGTCGGGGCCCCACTCGTCGGTCCACACGGCGTTGAGCTGCCAGTGGACCTTGTCGAAGCCCAGCGACAGGAGGTGGGAGACGTCCCTGTATATATCGCTCGCCCGCCCCACCGCCATCCTGGCGATCACCTCGCATCCGCACCGCACCTCGTCCTTGAGCCACCTCAACGTCCTCACCACCGATCTATAGACGCCCCGCCCCCTGTAGCGGTCCGTCACCTCCTCGACCCCGTCTATGGAGAGGAGGACCACGTCGAATCTGCGCCAGTACTCCGGCGGCAGCCTCCTCGCGAGGAGCCCGTTGGTCTGGATCCCGAAGCGCCTGGCCTTGA
>NZ_LCWM02000008.1:0-46375 GCF_002077075.2 Thermoproteus sp. CP80
GCGTTGCGCCTTTATGCCGAACTGGACTTGGTACTTCGTGCCCCAGCGCGTCTGGCGGTATCTGGTCTCCGGGATTATCACGGCGTGGGACATGCCGGCGATTATGCGGTTCCTGGCGGCGAGGCGTCGCCTCGTCGCGGCGGGATCCCTCAGGAGGTGCTCGGCCACCACGGCGGCCTCCTCCGCCAGATCGAAGAGCAGATGGGCGTCGCGGCTGAGCGCGCTCGGTCCGTCGAGTAGATGCGGCAGCACTCCCACCACGGCTCCGCCAGCCCTAGCGGCAGCCTCCGCGGCCTCTCTGTCCACGCCGGCCGCAAGCCCCGTCACCACCGTATGTCCGCGCCCGGCGAGCAAGGCTGCGATACTCCGTGTGGCCTCCCTCCCTTGGTCAGTGGGATCCCTCGTGCCGACCACCGCGATGGGGCTCCTCAACACTTTGTCCAACGGCTTGCCTGCGCGGAAGAGGACTAGGGGCGGGTAGACCTCGCCGTATCCGTAGCTCAATAGGTTGGGCGGATACTCCGGGGCGTCCATGGGCACGGGAACTATGCCCAGCCTCTCGGCCTTGGCATACGGACGTACCTCGTTTACTGCATTCAGCTCCTCAGCGAGTATTTCGACCAGCTTTCTGCCTTCTCTGACCGACCGGGCTATCCCTAGGGTGGTGGCCCCCCGCCTCGTTAGGATCTGCCGCTCCCAGAGCGCGGCCAGCCGCGCGGCTTCTCGCGGATGCGCGTCGTCGTAATTGCCGTGATCCTCCCAGATCTTGGGCACAGCGCACGTGAAGGCCCTCCTCAGAGCGTCTCTGGCCACGACGGCCGCGTAGATCCTCTTGGCGCCGGCGCCTCTGAGGGTTCTGGCCAGCGCCTCGATGGTCGTGCCTGTGGTCCTGACGTCGTCTATTATCACCACCAGCGAGTCTGGAGGGAGCCGGACCCTCGCCCTAAGGAATTTCATATATTCGGCCGATCTGCTTTCGAGGTCGCGCCCCGCGCGTATGGCTCCAGCCTTGACTGGCGCCGTCTTCTCCACCGCCTCTTCCAGCTTTACGTCGTACAGCCCTCTGAGCCTTGCGCGTACGGCTTCGGCAAGCTCCAAGGCTTGGTTGTGGCCGGCCTTCTCCTCTGGATGCTTGGGCACCGGCACGAGCAGAACCTCGCCAGCCCGGCGGAGGTCGCCATCCCACTCCCTCTTGATGGCCTCTGCCAAGAGACATCCCAGCGGCTCTGCGTACTGTGGATCCCTCTTCAGATTGAGTATCCACTCTGTGAGCGTATTGCGGAATTTCCCCCAGGCGTCTACGCCGTAGTAGAGGCCCGCCGCTAGGAAGCCATCCACAGACTTGAGGCCGTTGAAGGGATCGCTCGCACATGGGTGGTAGGGCTCCTCCCTTATCCAGCCGATGTATCTGCCCAGCACGACGGAATCGCCTCTCCACTTGACGTGGAGGAAATACCAGCGGCAGATCCAACACTCGGCGGGCTCCACAACTATCCATGCGCCTTAAAATTAGCTGAGGCGGCCACTAAACTCATGTTATTTATCGGTATTACGCGGCGCATGCAGACGTTTCTGGCAGATGCGCGGGGCTGAAAAGCTTATCTAGGCCGTCGTTCCGTGGTCTATGGACTGCATATTCTGCAAGATAGTCAAGGGCGAGGCTCCCGCGTGGCGTGTGTATGAAGACGACGACGTGGTGGTGGTGCTCGACAGATATCCGGCGTCCTACGGACACCTCCTCGTGGTGACCAAGGCCCACCACGAGAGCGTGATAGATACCCCCGACGATCTAGTCGTCAAGTCGTTCTCGGTGGCCGCCCGATTCGCGAGGATCTGGAAGGGGCTGGGCGCCAAGGGCGTCAACATAGTGACGAACGCAGGGAGGGAGGCCGGCCAAGTCATATTCCACTACCACGTCCACGTGATACCTAGGTGGGGCGACAAGCTGCTGTGGCACGGGAGGGATGAGATCAGGGAGGAGACCGCGAGGGAGGTAGTCGAAAAGCTGAAATCGGCCTTGGGGGCTCAAAAATAGGCGGGCGGAGGCTACGGCTTCTGTCCCTCCTTCTTCTTGCTCTTACACGGCATGTACAGATCTCGGCGGCTCTTTTTAAGGACGGACCTCGAAACAGATATAATTTCGGGCACACAGGACGGCAGATTTTATATTTGCGCCCAGTTAGGCATGTGGAGGAGTGGATCCAGCTCCTCGAGGAGGCCCGGGAGATCAGAAGGAGGGGGGCCGATTGGCACTTCATAAATAGCCTGCCGCCTAAGTTGAGGCTCGCCTTGACGTACTTCGTGGAGGTCGGCGATATCTATGTCGCCTCCAGGATAGCCGGGATGAAGGTGGGCGAGTTCGACGAGCTCCGGAGAAAGGCTAAGGTGCCGATGGTGTGACCGAGGCGATAGCCGACACCTCCTTCCTGATAGACTGGGCCAGATACAGCAGGCGGGATCTTCTGTGGAGGCTTTTCGACGTCGTGCACCTCCCCGAGTCTGTCCTGGCGGAGATCTACAGCGAGGGGACGCTCGCCTGGATAGTCGACGGCCTAGCCTCGCGGAGGATGGCGCTTTTCACCGAGACGGAGGACGTGGTCGATCTAGCCAGAAGGATCGTTTCGCTGTCTCGAGCTCTGCCCGCCAGAGGCGTCGATCTGCCGGAGGCCGTCTGCCTCGCCGCCGGGCTGAAGTTCGGATACGTCGTCTTGACGGAGAACGGGGGAGCCGTCATGGCGCCCAGCTTCCTCAACGAGCTCAGCCCGGTTAAAGTCATGAGGGCGCTCGACGTGCTTCACGCCCTCGCGCAGGCGGGCCATATAGGACTGAGGGAGGAGGTGGCTAGGTACCAGGTCGAGACTGGACATAGATTTGCCAAAAGGGATTTAAGGAGGCTGGGGCTCGAGTGATGTGGATAGGGAGTTCTGGATGGAGCTCCTCGAGGAGGCCCGGGAGATCAGAAGGAGGGAGGCGGACTGGGCCTATATAGATATGCAGCCGCCTCGCCTAAGGGCTGCGTTGAGGTACTACGTAGAGACCGGCGACTTCAGAACCGCGGCGAGGCTGGCCGGGCTAGGCGTCGAGGAGTTCCTCGAGAGGGCGAGGGAGGCCAAGATACCGCTGGTCTTATAGCGGCGTTGTTGCGGCCGAAAGCCCCGCATCCGGGGCGGGGAGGGATCTTTAAATCGAGCATACACGCGGTTGGCCCCCGACGGGGCGTAGGGCCCGCGGCGTCGGTCGGGCGGCTCCATGACCCGGCCCGAGCCGTTGAAGGCAGGGCGAAGGCCCGACGGGGCGCCTTGGAGAGCCCTTCGGGACGGGGAGGGGGTCAGTCGAGGCCGCTGCCGGCGAATATCTCGTCGAACACGGCGGCGACCATCCTCTGGACCTTTCTTGAGGCCCTCCCGGCGTTTCGGAAGGTCTCCGCCATCTCGTTCAGCACGGCGACCTGCAGGGGTAGCTTGTCGGCGAACTGGGGCGCCATCCTCACCACGTACTGGCCCTCCCACTGGAGTAGGAGGGCCGCCTGGACCACCTCGGAGTAGTTTATGACGCCGTCTACGTCGAAGGGCGGGAGCCTCGGGCCGCGCCGCCCCTTCCTGTTGGAGAGATACATCAGGGCTATGTACCCCTGCAGAGCCACCAAGGTCTTGACTATCTCCTTGCTGGACGCGGCCGAGACCACGTCGTAGACGATCCTCGCGGCCCTCGGGCCGACCGCCTCCGCGACCGCCTCCACGTCGCCGGGCCTAGCCAGAGGGGGCCTTCCGTACAGCCAGACCACCTCGACGCCGTACGTGGCGGCCTCCTCGTGGAGGCGGGCCAGGTCCTCGACCGTGGGCGGCGGGGGCAGCACTATCCTCCTCACGTTCAGCAGGTCCGCTACCAACACGGGCCTGTAGATGTCGTCGGGAAGCGGCAGGACCAGGGCGGAGGGCGGCTCCGCCAGCTCTAGGTCCAGCTCCGCCGCGTGGAGATACGGCGATTTGTCCAGCCGGAGCCTGCTCAGATCCAGGACGTGGGGGATGCCGAGGCCCCGCGCGGCCTCCAGCACGGCCCCCGCCTTGGCGCCCCTCCTCACATATACGGCTATATCCACGACAACGCCGTCCCCCATATATAAATTGGTTCGCGGCGGCGCGCCGGGGGCTACACCTCGTGCGGGAACACCACCTCGTCGCCCTCCATGAAGGCGAGGACGTCCTGCCCTCCGGCCCTCCTCGCGAGGAATTTGTACACGTTGTGTGTTGGGTACGGGAGCGCGACCGCAAGCGCCTTGGCCCTCGCGCCGACATCTAGAGGCGCCCCGCACCTCAGCTTCTCCCAGGGCCACGTGGTCGCCATCCTGAGGAGGTCCCTCTCGTCCAGATCCCACCCCCTGGTCCTCCCGTAGGCGTGGAGGAACTTGACCTCGGCCCACACGTCGGGCTCGTTGACGAAGGCGTTGTCGGTGCCCAGCAGGGGCTTCAGCGGCATCAACGACGGGACGTCGGGGAGCCTCCCCACGAAGTACGCGTTGGCCCTCGGGTTTATCACCACGGCCTTCTCCCTAGGTATCCTCTCCACCTCGTCGGCCGTGGCGTACACCAGATGCACCAGCACGTCGGCGTCCAGCACCCTCAGCGCCAGGTCCAGGTCGCCCGCCTCGTGGCAGTCCTCGGTCTCCGAGACGTGGGTCGAGACCAGCCGGTGTCTCCTCCTCAGCTCTCTGAGGTACTCCGGCGGGTGGTCCAGAGGCGAGGCCACCTGCACGTAGGGGTGGTCCGGCATGTCGCCGTGGGCCTCCTGGAACACCAAGGCGTCCACGCCGTACCTCCTGAAGGCCGCCTCCACGTCCCCCGCGGCGTATTCGGCGTAGGCCACGACGCAACCGACGCCGTACCTCCTCGCCCTCCTCGCGAAGGCCTCCAGCGGCCTTATGTGCCTCCCCCTCGCGACCAGCCTCCTCAGGAGGTGGTACTTCACGCCATGGGGCCAGCCGACCAGGTCGTCTATGTAGTAGTCGTCGCGGTCCGCCATGGCGACGTCGAGAGGATGGACATGCGCGTCGACCAGCTGGGGCATCAAGACCGCGTTGCCTAGATTGAGCGAGACCTGGCCCGAGTACCTCCCGATGCCCACGATCTTCCCCTCGTCGTTCAGCTCCACCACGCCGTCCTCCACCACGTCCAGATCGACCCCCCAAAGGACGTACCTAGCCCTCACGACCACCACAGAGCCTTGCCCAGAGGCCCTTTAAAGCAGTTTGCGTCGAGCGGCTCGATCGATGGGCGGCGCCCTATCGAGGACGATCGGGCGTGGGGCCGAGCCGCGACCTCGATCGACGGCCGGATGGCCGGCGGCCTCGGCCGGCAGCGCGTGAAAGAATTTAAGCGGGGAGCTACGGCCGTCGATGATCGCGTATCTCGTCGCCTACGACGGGGCCCTGTTCCACGGCTTCACCGGCCACGAGCGGTCCGTGGAGCCGGCTCTGGCCAAGGCCCTGGGCCCTCTGGCCGGCAGAGGCTCTCGCACGGACCCCGGCGTGTCAGCCCTCGGCAACGTCGTGGCGGCTAGATGCTCGAAGCCTCTGGGCCAGATAAACGCCGAGCTGCCGAGGGGGGTGTGGGTCTGGGGACGGGCCGAGGTGCCCGAGGACTTCAACCCCAGGAGGGCGCGCGCCAGGACCTACGTCTACTTCGCTCCCTATAGGGGGGAGGACGTCGGGCTCGTGAGGGAGGCGGCCGCCCTCTTCGTGGGCACCCGCAACTACCGGAATTTCGCCAAGGGGGTTCGCGACGCCGTGACGACCATATACTCCGTGGACGTGGAGGACAGGGGGACGTACATAGAGATCACGTTCAGGGGGAGGGGCTTCAGGAACAAGATGCTGCGGAAGATAGCCTGGGCCCTGCTGGCCGTAGGCCGCGGCGTCTTGAACATGGACGACGTGCGCCGTCTGCTCGAGGGGGCTGGCGGCGGCCCCGTCCCCAGCGCGCCCGCCGAAGGCCTCGTGCTGCTCTCCATAGACTACGGCATAGATTTCTCCATCGACCGGAGCATCTTGACCAAAATATATAGGTATTTCTTGAATAAGTATTATATATACCTCTCATTGAGTAGAGTATATGAAAAAATTACTGAAGAGACCTTGAAGTGGTTGTAGCGCGGGAAGATAGCTTTTAAATATACATCGCATATCAGTGGCGTGGAGCCCTACTGCAACTTCGACGTGGCTGTGGAGAACGCGAGGGAGCTTCTGGAGGGCGCCCTCTCGGAGTACTACTGGGATATGCCCAGGCGGGAGCTGGATGCCGTTGTGGACATAGCCCTCAGGGACTTCCTCCACTACCTCGCCTACAAGTCGGGCATCTATACGGCGCAGAGGTTCAGGGAGGACAAGGCGCGCCTGAGGCTCTGCGTCTATATAACCGACCGTTGGCCCAAAATTGCCGAGCTGGCCTCCGAGTGGGTGGTGATGTGGTCGGCCAAGTGGCGCCAGAGAGTCCGCTTGGTCTTCAGCGACGAGGAGTTCAAGAGGGCCACCGCCGAGGGCGAGCCCTTCAAGCCCCACAAGAACCTGGACGAGTTCCTCTCCAAGGTGGACCGCCTCGACCTCCAGCTCTTCACGGTCTCCAGCCTGATCAGAGCCGGCGAGCTGGCCGGGCTGGACCAGATAGCGGACTACATAATCAGGGAGGAGGCGAACTACCTACTGGATCTCTACGGGCCCGAGAAGGCCCTCGAGAAATACAGAGAGGGCGCGTTGGCCGAGAGGATCCTCAAGAGAGTGAGGGGACTCGGCAAGACGTCGGAACCTCTCCTGGTGATACGGGTGGACCTAAGGGCTTGGTAGCAAGCCCGCCGGAGGCCGGCGCCGGACATCCGCGGAGCTCCTCGCCGCGGTTCTGTCAAGCCCCGGCAACCGCCGCCATCGACGCCTATTCGCCGGGTCGGAGACGCGGGGGCGGGTCCGACTCGACCCCGTTGGGGATCAGCCCACCGAGATGGCCGTGGAGTGGTATATATAGGCCGGCTCCCTGGGCTCCACCGCCTTAACGACCATCTTGATCCACCCGCCCCCCGTGTAGATGAACCCGGCGAAGCTGGTGAAGACGGGGACTCTGGCCGCGGCTACGGCCGAGACCGCCGCCCTCAACTCCTCGGCCGAGATGGGCGCCTCCGACGATACGGCGAGCCTCACCCTGCGGGCCTCGTACGCCCTGTCGATCCTCCTCAGCAGCACTGCTCTGGCCCTCCCCCCGAGGGCGGGGTAGACGTCGGCCGTCACCGACACGCCGGACCTCATGGATCTATCCACCTCGACTATCCTGGCGCCGCTGGCGCCATCCGGGCTCTCGATCCTCACGGCGTCGCCCACCTTGAGGCCCAACGCCTGAGCCACGTCGCCGGACACCGCCGCCCTAAACCCAACTCCCTCCATCTCGCCGCGCAATCTCACGAGGGCGTACACGCCGTGCTTTACTCATGTATATATAAGTTTAATGCATATGGGAGAGGCCCATAAGTTTTTAACCACACATGATAGCCGTGGTTTCAGTCAGGACAGAGAAACTGACCAAAAGGTATGGCGATATATACGCCGTCAGAGACGTGGATCTGGAGGTGAGGGACGGCGAGATATTCGCCGTGCTGGGGCCCTCGGGATGCGGAAAGACGACGCTCCTCCGCCTAATCGCCGGCTTGGAGGAGCCGAGCAGCGGCAGAATATACTTCGACGGAAGGGACGTGACGGATCTGCCGACGCAGAAGAGGAACACGGCCGTCGTGCCCCAGACCTGGGCCCTCTGGCCCCATATGACGGTCTTCGACAACGTGGCCTACGGCCTCAAGCTCAGAAAACTGCCTAGGGCCGAGATAGGGGCCCGCGTAAGGCGGATGCTCGAACTGGTCGGCTTGTCCGGACTGGAGAGGAGGAGGCCCTACGAGCTTTCTGGAGGTCAGCAACAGCGCGTGGCGCTCGCCAGAGCCCTCGTGGTGGAGCCCTCGCTGCTTCTCCTCGACGAGCCTCTGGCCAACCTAGACGCGAAGCTCAGGCTGGAGTTGCGGGGGGAGGTCAGGAGGATCGCGAAGGAGCTCTCGATAACGACCATATACGTGACTCACGACCAGGAGGAGGCGTTCGCCGTGGCGGACAGAGTCGCCGTGATGAACGCAGGCTCCGTGAGGCAAGTCGGATCGCCCGAGGAGATCTACAGAAGACCTGCCGACGTGTTCGTCGCATCCTTCATAGGGAGGGCCAGGGCGGTGCACGGCGTTGTGGTCGACCGCAGCGGGGCGATGGTGACCGTCGACGTGGGGTTCCCCATCAACGCCGAGGCGGTTCAAGATCTGGCCGTGGGCGAGCGCGCCGTGGTTGTGGTCAGGCAAGGCTCTATACACATGGTGCAGGACGGAGGGATAGCTTGCAGGGTCGTCGACGCTAGGTTCCTGGGCGGCACGTACCACGTGGACCTCGACTGCGGAGGGGTGAGGTTGCCGGCGGAGTCCGACTCAGCGCCGAGGCCGGGCGAGCTCGTGAGGGTGGCCATAAAGGGGGCCCTCGCGTATAGACCATGAGGCAGAGGTTCGTCTCCGCGGCGCTGGCCGCGGGCTTGGCCTTCCTCCTGGCCTTTCTGGTATCGCCCATCGCCTACATCTTCTACTATATCTACACCCAGCTGGCGGCTGTCGCGCCTCTGCTGGCAAGCCCCTATTACTTCGACGTATCTCCAGCCGCGTTCCAGAACGCCTTCCAGATAGAGAGGGCCGGCTCCGTCTACCGCCTGGTGCTAAACGGCCCCGATATGGGCGTCATAGCGAACAGCTTGTGGGTGGGGCTCACGGTGGCTCTGGCCGACACGTTGCTGGGGCTCGCCATAGCGTTCGCCCTGGCCAAGTACGAGTTCAGGGGGAGGACGGCGCTGGGGATCGTCGCGGCCGCCCCGTTGATAGTTGTGCCGTTCGTCACCGCCTACGTGATACGCATATTCCTCAACCCGCTCTGGGGCACCTTAAACTGGGCGATCTCGTCTCTCGGCATCCCTCTGAGAGTCGAGATAAGAGGCCTCGCCGCGGTGGCCCTCGCCCAGATGTTCCTGTATCTGCCCATAGCATATCTAAACATATACACGGCCGTATCGAGGGTGGACCCCACCTTGGAGGAGGTGGCGAACAACCTCGGCGCCAGCGGGTCGAGGGCCGCCAGAGATATAGTCCTGCGCCTCGCTACGCCCGGCATAGCCGCCGCGTTCACCCTAGTATTCATTATGTCTATAGACGATATAGCCGCACCTATAATATTTCAGGACTATCCAGAAGCCCGCAAACTGATGTCATACCAAATATATCAGTATTTCATTAGCTCTATAAGCGGCCAGATAAGCCCGGCGACGGCGTTGCTCGCCTTGATACTGCTCGCGGTGTCCCTCGCGGCTTTCCTCGCGGTCAGGCGCTACGTGGGATTGAGCCAATACGCCATGCTCGTAAGGCAACTGAGACCTAGATCCTATAGGCCAGGCCCGGGCGGATACGCCTTGATAGCTCTATCCTTCCTGGTGGTGATCGCGGCCGCCGCACCTCTGGCGGGAGCGCTCGTGCTGGTCTTCGCAGATAGGTGGGCCAGCTCCCCGTTGCCCTCGGGCCTCTCGCCGTCGCTCGGCCTCGACAGGCTAGAGACCGTGTTGACAAACCCGTACTACGTTAGAGGCATAGAGAACACCGTAGTGTACTCCTTGACGGCCACTGCGGCCGTCGTCGTGATGGGAATACTGATATCGGTGGCGGCCGCCAGATTCCGCGGCAGGGCAGCCGGCGTCTTGGACGCCTTGGCCACAGCGCCGATAGCCATACCGGGTCTCGTGGTCGCGTACTCCTACTTCTTGGCTTTGCTTCCGCTCTCCGGCTGGCTGGCGGGCTGCTGTCCGGATATAGCACATATAATAAACCCGCTCGACAACCCCGCGACAGCCATAGTGATTGGGTACTCCGTCAGGAAGCTCCCCTTCGCCGTGAGGAGCATGTACGCCGGCTTGCAGCAACTGCATATATCTACCGAGGAGGTTTCTCTAAACCTAGGCGCAAGCTACGGCAGAACTCTTGCGAGCGTAGTCCTCCCCTTGATTAGGAATAACGTAATAAGCGGCGCCCTAATCGCCTTTGTGTATATGACCAGCGAGGTCTCTCTAGGCGTCACGCTGGGGTCCCTGAAGGGTCTAGGATACGACCACGCGATGCCCATAACCGCCGTGATGAGCGTCGACATACAGGGAAGCGTGAACGGCCTATTCTACGCCGCCGCGCTCGGCCTCATACTGGCGCTCATACAGATAGCTGCTATCCTCCTCGTCACTAGAGTGCTCAAGACGAGATACGGCTTTATAGTCTAGCCTCAGACACTGCTTAAGCACAATATTTAAAAACTCGGGTATTTCATTTAATTATGTCGAAAACCCTCTATATCACGATAGCCATAGTAATTATCATAATAGCGGCCATAGCTGTCTATTACAGCCAGACGGCCGGACGGCCGCAGCCGAGCCAGCCCACGTCCCAGCCGCCCCCGACGACCGCCACGGCGACCGCCCAGCCGACGTCCACGACAGTCCAGCAATGCCCCCAGCTGGTCATCTTGACGCGCCACCCCACCGCCATCCTCAACGTGACGAGGACCCTATTCCTCAGTAGCGATGTGGCCAAGAGGTACGGCATAAAGGACCTCGTCTTCAAGAACCCGCCTGCCTCCCAGTGGGAGGCCTTGATCAAACAGGGCGGGGTGGACGTGGCCTGGGGAGGCGGCCCCACGCTCTTCAACGTGTTGTACCAAGACGGATTCCTACTGCCCCTACAGGGCAGCGAGGTGAAGGCCGCGTTGTCCCAAGTGCCGGACACCGTGGCGGGCATGCCGCTGAAGCTCAAGGGGCCGGACGGGAGCGTGTACTGGGTTGCCTGGGCCATATCCAGCTTCGGGATAACCGTCAATTTGGACTTCCTCAACAAGACCGGCTTGCCCATCCCCCGCGATTGGTCCGACCTGGCATCCTTCACGTTCGGGAAGGCCCTCCTGCAGGGCTATCCGGCCACCTCCATAGGCGATATATCTAGGTCCACCAGCTCCACCAGGATGGCCGAGATAATACTACAGGCATACGGCTGGGATAGAGGGTGGCGCATCATCACGTTGACCGCCGCCAACGGCAAGGTCTGGAGCTCCAGCGAGGACGCCAGGGACGCCATAATACGCGGCGACTCCGGCGCTGGTTGGACCATAGACTTCTACGGCTACATAGCCCAGCTACAGAACCCCCACACCAGGTACATAATCCCGCCCAACACGACGGTCAACGGAGACCCCATAGCCGTGGTTAACGCCACTAAGTGCAGACAAGCCGCCGAGGCCTTCGTGGCTTGGGTCATCACGGACGGCCAGCGCATGGTCTTCGACAAAAGCATAAACAGACTGCCCTCGAACCCCAACGCGTTCAACACCCCCGAGGGTCAAGGCAGGCCCGACTTGAAGGCGGTCTACCAGCAGCTACAGGGACTCCACGCCATGGCCTTCAACGACTCCCTGGCCATGAGCTACGAACAGGCCATAATATATTACTTCGTGGCGACCATAGTCCAGGAGCAGGGCGATCTGCAGAACGCGTGGAAGGCCCTTCTGCAGGCCTACTACAGCGGAAAGATAAATGCAACCACGGCGCAGAGGCTGGCGGCCGAGTTGGGGGCCCCGCTCCAGTTCAAGGTGAACGGCACCACCTACGTCTTTACGCAAGAATACGCCCAGAGCATAAACAGCCGTATAGCTAAGGACGCGGCGTTCAGGGACCAGATGATCGCCATATGGCGCGACGCGGCCCGCGATAAATACCTGGCTGTCCTGAACGAGATAAATTCCTTATCCTAGTTTTTCATAAAACTTAAAAGACGTACGTATCGCGTATTTCATGAAGACCTCAACAATAATAGCGGTCGTGGTCGTCGTGGTCGTGCTGATCGCGGCCATCGCCTATCTAGCCTATTCCGGAGGGGGAGGCGCCGCGACTACTACTTCCCCGCCCACGGCCTCCACGGCGACTTCCTCCTCCACGTCGCCCGCCGCCTCGGCCACATCGACGGCGGGAGGCCCCACGTTGACCATAGGGGTTACCGACAAGGTCACCGAGCTGGATCCCGCGATGGCCTACGACTTCTTCACGTGGGAGATCTTCTACAACACCATGTCGGGCCTCGTCATGTATAAGCCAGGCACCACCGAGCTGGTCCCTGCCCTAGCCACAAGCTGGGAGGTGAGGGACAACGGCACCGTGTGGATATTCCACCTGAGGCACGACGCCAAGTTCTGCGACGGCACCCCCGTGACGGCCCAGAACGTTGTATGGTCCATACAGAGAGTCATGAAGATAAACGGCGATCCCGCCTGGCTTGTCACGTACTTCGTGATGAACGTTACAGCGCTCGACAACTACACGGTCGAGTTCGTCCTGAAGAGGCCGGTGGCGTACTTCCTGGCGCTTCTCGCGACTCCGCCGTATTTCCCCGTCAGTCCTAGATACAACCCCAGCCAAGTCGACGCAGATCAGACGGCGGGCGGCGCCGGGCCCTACTGCATCTCCAAGTTCGTGAGGGACCAGACCATAGTGCTGACGGCCAATCCCTACTGGTACGGCCCCCAGCCCTACTACAAGACCGTGGTCATTAGATTCTACAGCGACTCCTCGGCGCTGAGGCTTGCGCTCCAGAGCGGCGAGATCGACATAGCTTGGCGCACCCTCAGCCCGCCCGACCTCCAGGCCCTGAAGTCGAGCGGCAAGTTCCAAGTGATAGAGGTCCCGAGCATGTTCATCCGCTACATGGTGATAAACACCAAGATGATAAACAGCACCTTGGTCAGACAGGCGCTGGCCGCGGCGGTGTGCAGATCCCAGATAATCAACGTGGTGTTCAACGGCACCATGTCGCCGCTCTATACCATGATACCGGCCGGCATGTGGGGCGCCGTCCCCGTCTTCAAGCAGATGTACGGCGACTGCAACACCACCTTGGCCCAACAGCTGCTGCAGAAGGCCGGCTACTCTCCCTCCAACAAGCTCGTCATAGATCTCTGGTACACCCCGTCCCATTACGGCAGCACCGAGCAGGACGTGGCCGCCTTGTTGAAGCAACAGCTGGAGGCCACGGGCATGATGGCGGTCAATATAAGATCCGCCGAGTGGAGCACCTACACCGACTACGCCAGGAAGGGCGCCATGGAGGTCTATCTGCTCGGCTGGTATCCGGACTACCTGGACCCCGACGACTACATGGTGCCTTTCTTCAGGACGGGCGCCAACTCGTGGCTGGGCAACGGCTACTCCAACCCGACTCTAGACAAGTTGCTCGACGAGGCGTCCGTGCTCGTGAACCAGACCGCGAGGGCGCAGATATACGCCGAGGCCCAGAACATCGTGGCGCAGGACGCCCCCATAGTGCCGTTGTTCCAAGGCAAGCTGTTCATAGTGGCCAAGCCCGGCATCAAGGTGACGGTGGACCCCACGATGATATTGAGGTACTGGCTGATCTCCGCCTCCTAAAATCAAAGTTTTTTCCTCAGCCCGAACCTATCCGCAAGGCCTTCCCCCAGCAGGGAGAAGCCCAGGGCTGCTAGCACTATCATCAAGCCGGGCGTCAAGAGCCACCAGGCCCCGTTCAATATATACGACTTCGCGGCCGATAGGTCGGCCCCCCAGTCCGGGGTCGGCGGCACGACGGTGTAGCCGAAGAAGGCCAGAGCCGCCTCGGTGAGGATTGCGTCGGCTAGGTTTATGGTGGCTATCACGACTATGGTCAACGTCAATACAGGCAACACATGCCTCACCACTATATGCGTCGTCGAGGCGCCCAAGGCCCGCGCGGCCTCTATGTACTGGAACGTCTTGATTACCTGCGTCTCGTTGCGGGCGAGTCTGTAGTACGTGGGGATGTAGACGAAGCCTATGGCCAGGGCTGCGTTCAGCGGGCTAGGGCCGAGCACGGCGGCGATGGCCATGGCCATGAGGAGGCCCGGAAAGGCGTATAGGCTGTCCATGGTCATCGTCAGAAGTCTGTCCAGCCACCTCCCCGTATAGCCGGAGAACATCCCCAGTAGGACCCCCGCGATGGACGAGATCAAGGTGGCCAGGAGGGCCACCCCCAACGGAACTCTCCCTCCGTACATCAGCCTCGCGAGCACGTCTCTGCCGAGGTAGTCGGTCCCCAGCGGGTGTGCGGGGCTGGGCGGCAGCAACGGCCTGTCTGTCGACAGGGTGGGGCTGGTTCCTATCAGGAGCGGCGGTATCGCTATGAATATCAAGATGGCGGCCACCACGGCGGCTCCTACGTACAGCTTCACTGCCATACCCCCCTCCGCAATCTGGGATCCACCGCCAGGTTCACTAGATCCACCGCTATGTTGATGAAGACCACTATAAGGACGTAGAATATCACCACGCCCTGCACGGTCGGGTAGTCCAGATACTGGATCCTTTCCAGCAATAGAGTGCCGAGGCCTGGCCACGAGAAGGTGGTCTCCGTCAACACGGCGCCCTGTAGGAGCAACGCCAGCTGGAGGCCCATCATGGTTATCGTCGGGACCAACGCCGCTCTGTACGCCCTCATGAGCACGCGCCAGCGGGGCAACCCGGCCGCCCTGTACGTCGTTATGAAGTCCTCCTCCAACGTCTTGACCATGTTGTTCCTTATGAACCTCGTGAAGACCCCGGATATAACTATCCCCAGCGTTATCGAGGGGAGCGCTAGATGCTTCAATGCGCTGACCAGCGCGGGCCAGTCGCCCGAGATGGCGGCGTCGACGACGTAGAGGCCGGTGATGTGAGGCGGCTCTAGGCCCGGCGTAATTCTGCCGCCTATGGGGAGCCACCTCAGATATACGCCGAAGATCAGCTGAAGGGCCAGCCCGAAGAATGGGATGAACAATATATACGCTATTATGGCGTATAGGCGCACCGCCTCGTCCACATTGCGTCTGAAATAGGCGGCTAGGAACGCCAGCGCGTGGCCGATCGCTATGCTGACCAGAAAGGAAAACACGGCCAGCTCGACTGTGGCGGGGAACCTATCCATTATGTCTGCTATCACAGGCCTGTTGTCTATGAAGCTCCTGCCGAGATCTCCCGTGAAGACTCCCCTTATATAGTCCAGATACTGCACGTATAGAGGCTTGTTGAGGCCGGTCTGCTCCATCAGCTGCTGGATATATTCGGGCGGCGCCTTCTGGCCCACCATCGCCTCTATCGGGTTGCCCGGTATGACCCTCAATATCAAGAACACGACGGTCAGCAGAATCAACATGGTCGGCAGGGCTAAGGCCAGCCTCAGCAAGATATACCTCAACGGGCTCATGTCCTCAAGAGCCAACAAGCCGCTCTATGGCCCGGCCCCACATCGACCATCGGCGGCTCCTCCCTCCTGCATATATCCATGGCGTGTCCACATCTGGGGTGGAAGCGGCAGCCGGGAGGCGGCCTTATCAGGCTGGGCACCCTCCCGGGTATAGAGCTGAGGGCTCTATCTTGTCTCAACGTGGGGGTCGATTCGAGCAGGGCGCCTGTGTACGGATGTCTCGGCGAGGTCAAGACCGCGTCGGAAGGCCCTATCTCCACGATCTTGCCTGCGTACATGACGGCGATCCTATCCGCTATCTCGGAGGCCAGAGCTAGGTCGTGGGTGATCAATATCATGGAGACATCCCCCCTCAGGCTCTTCAACAGGGAGATCACGTTGGCTTGGGTTATCACGTCCAGGGCCGACGTAGGCTCGTCGAGAATTACTACTAAAGGCCGCAGTATCAATGCCAGCGCGATCATGACCCTCTGCTTCATCCCGCCGGAAAGCTCGAAGGGATACATGTCCAGGACCGAGACGGGGAGACCCACGGACTTTATCGCCTCGGCGGCCGCCGCAAGCCCCCTCCTCTTGTCGAGATCCGGCCTATGTTCTCTGACTATCCTGTATATGAAGTCCCCTATGGTCGAGACGGGGTCGATGGCGTTCATCGAGGCTTGGAAAACCATGGATATGCGCTTCCACCTCACGTCGCGCCTCAACGCCTCCTCGTCCATGGAGACGATGTCGAACTCGGCGCCGCCGTCATGTAGCAATATCCTCCCGTCGTAGAGGACGGCGTTTTCGGGCAGTAGGCGCATAATGGCGTAGCCCAGGGAGGACTTGCCGCTGCCCGACTCCCCCACGACGGCCAAGACCTCCCCCCTATCCAGCTCGAGGGAGACCCCGTCGACTGCCTTGACCACGTCCTTGCCCATGCCGTAATAGAGCCTGAGCCCCTCCACGACCAACACCGGAGGCATAGGTCTAGACCGCCAGCCTTTTTATAAGCTTGGGCGGAGGATGTTCTATATTTATAGGCGCAAGATCGTACATGGACTTCTCGGTGCCCGTGGGGAGATTCCGCGATTTGGAGGACGCCACTTTAATAATCAGGCCGGAGGGAGCCACAGCGGTGGGCAGGGGGCCGGGCGGATACGACGAGGTCCCCGTCGGCCTCGAGGAGGCGCGGGCCTACGCGGCGCCGTACGTCGAGGCCTACGACGAGTTCCTGAGGAAGGTGGCCGAGGCTCTGGGGACGAGCTACGAGCCGCCGGATAGGTCGAACATAGCCAAGTGGCTCGAGGGCCACGTGAAGGCGGTCGAGGCTCTGGGGGCCAGATGGGCCAAGGTCGTGGACTCGGTGGGGCCCTTCGCGTTCAGGAGAGCGGTCCCCAAGGTCTATATACCCTACATGGGCTCAAGCATAACCGCCACCTACCTCCTCTACCCCTTCGAGGGCGCGGTGGTGGCCGCCGACAATAAGGGGAGGACCATGGCTATAGGCAGCGTGGTGGTGGAGTGGGGCGGCGTGGCCGTCTACAGAGGCGGACTTAGGACTCTGCCCGGCGCCGTGGTGCTGGCCCAGGCCGAGCCGCGCCTCGCGCCTCCCCTAGAGGCTATCGCGAGGGCCGTCTCCAAGCTCGTGGAGTCCGCCGCGGCCGTAAGGCCTCAGCCCTAGCGAGTATATGGCCGCGAGAAGCCTAAAGACGGGCGTCCCGCAGGGCGCCCGGCCTACTTTAACGGCGACGCTACGCCTCTCTGTATCTTATAGATGACGTGGGCGAACTTGACGTAGTCAGGGTTCGACTCGGCCATCAGTACGGCCGCCCCCGCGGTCTCGATAAACTCTCGCACTATTAGAGATACGTCGTCCCTCATCTTCGGCGAAAGTCCCTCGAACACCTCATCCAACAGAGCCGCCTTCGTGCCCACGGCCATGGCCCTGGCCAGCGCCACCAGCTTCTGCTGTCCGCCCGACAGCTCGCCCGCCCTGCGCCTCGCCAGCTCCTTGAGGATCGGCATCAGGCCGTAGACCAGCTCCAACCTGTCCCTGGGGAGCCCGAGCGCCGACACCGCGAGCTCTAAATTCTCGGCTACGGTCAGGCTGGGGAAGAGCCTTCTGTCCTCGGGGCTGTAGCCGAGCCCCAGCATGGCCCGCTCCCGTGGGCCCATGGCCGTAGCGTCCACGCCGCCTACCTGGACCCTTCCGCCGTGCCTCAGGAGGCCCATGATGGCCCTCAGAGTCGTCGTCTTGCCCGCACCGTTGGGCCCCACGAGAGCCGCTGCAGATTTCGCCGGAACCTCTAGGGTCACGTCCCTCACCACCTGCGACCCGGCCAGAGACACCGAGAGCCTTTCCGTCTTGATCATACCGCCATCCTCCTCACCTCGCCTGGGGGAACCACGGCGGTTATTCTGCCCGAATGCATGACGGCGACTCTGTCGGCGAACGCCTCGACGATGTCCAGATCGTGTTCTACGATGACCAGCGACACTCCCTTGAGCCGCCCCACTACGAACTCCATGAGCTCGAACTTGTTCTCCTCGGCAACAGAGCTGGTGGGCTCGTCCAACAGGAGCACCTTCGGCCTGGCGACCACCGCCAGAGCTATATCGAGTATCTTCTTCTCGCCCTCGGACAACGAGCCGACGGGCAAGTCCCTCTTCTCCCAGAGGCCGAACCGCTCTAGGGCGTCCCTCACGTCCTCCTCGTCCACGGGCCTTAGGCTGAAGCCCCTCAGGGCCGAAACCGCTATGGCCGCGTTCTGGCGCACCGTGAGGCCTTGATATAGCGAAGGCAACTGGAACGACCTCGCGATGCCTAGCTTAACCCTGGCGTGGAGCGGCTTGTTCGTCACGCGGATGCCCTTGAAGTATATATCGCCCGAGTCCGGCTTGAGAAGGCCCGAGAGGAGGTTTATCAACGTGGTCTTCCCCGATCCGTTGGGCCCCACCACGGCCAGCCTCTCGCCCTCCTCCACGTCCATGGAGACCCCGTCGACGGCCTTGACGCCTCCGAAGCTCTTGCGGAGGCTCACCGCCGATAGTATAGACGCCATGCCGCCAGTATCGCCAGAAGGAGGCCTCCGACTACGAGCTCCGGATAGGCGAACTGCAGGGAGTAGAGCTCCACCGCTTGATACAGGGCGGCCGAGGCGACGAAGCCCCACGTCCAGGGCAGAAAAGACGCAATCAGTCCGCCTACCACCATCTTGCCCGAGGTGACCCAATAGGCGAAGTCGGGCGACACGTGGCTTGTGGAGTACCCCACGATCAGGCCCCCGAGGCCTGCCGCTATCGACGCCAGGACCGAGGAGATGAGGATGTGCCTCCCCACGTCGGCCCCAAGCGCCGACGTTCTGAGCTCGTTTATTTTGATGCCCGCCGCCACGTGCCCCGCGTAGGACCTCCCGAAGACCTCGCCCAAGGCGGCCCACGCCGCGGCCAGCAGGGCGGCTAAGGCCAAGAGGCCGGCCGTCCCAATACGGACGCCGAGGAGCCGCGGGTCGGGCATGTACAGCCCGTCGCTCCCGCCCGTCACCGTGTAGAACTTCACGAGCACTCCGTAGAGCACCATCGAGAGCGAGAGGCTCAACAGAGAGTAGTAAATACCTCTCGTCTTGATCCCCACCGCCCCGTTGAGGGCCCCCCAGGCGCCCGCGGCGCCGACGGCCGCGAGGAGGTGCACCGCGAGGTCCGCCGTGTGGAGGTACCTGTACATAAGGCCGGCCGCGTAGGCGCCGAGGGCGTAGCTGGCCCCTATGCCGAAGTTCACAAGTCCGTACCTCAGCAGAAGCCACGCGCCGAACACGGCGAGGCTCCAGCCCAAGATATACACGGCGGCGAACCTCAGAAAGGGCCCTCCGAAGTAGGCCGCCGTAGCCGCCGTAATTATGGCGATGGGGCTAAGCCAGCCTCGCATGTCTGGCGAAGAGGCCCGAGGGCCTCGTCAAGAGCACCGCTATGACCACGAGGTATATGGCCACAAGCTCCAGCTGGGGGTACAGGAAGACTGCCGCCGTCCTCACGGCGGATATGACGGCCGACGCCGCGACGACTCCGAGCAGATCGCCGATTCCCCCCACGACCAGCGAGGCGAACGCGTAGACGAGGATCTGGCCCGAGAGCCCCAAGGTGAAGGCTTGCCACATGGACGACGCGGCGCCGGAGGCCGCCGTTATTAAGATGCCTAGGGCCGACGCTGAGAGGCCCACCTCCCTGACGTTTATCCCGAGGGCCGACGCCATTTCTGCGTCGTCCCTCACGGCCCTCATGTATAAGCCAGCCCTAGTCCTCGCCAGGAGCAGATACATAAGGGCCAGAAGCGCGGCCGCGACGGCCCCGCCCCAGAGATAGGAATACGGCACTTGTTGCCCCAGGACCTCGACCGAGCCCAAGCCGTCCGCGAGGCTCGCGGTCGTATAGTCGCCGTTGCCGAATACGAGCTTGAAGAGGCCCTCCCCTATCAACAGGAGGGCGTAGGTCGCGAACAGCTGCTCGAGTTCCGTCCTCCCGAGGGCCTTGACGTAGAGATAGAAGAGGGGGCCGAAGGCCAGCGAGGCGGCGGCCGCCGCGGCTATGCCGAAGGCCAGGCCTATCTGCCACGCGAAGACGGACGCGAGATAGCCCCCGAGCACGAAGAAGGTGCCCTGAGCTAGGTTTAATATCCTGGTCACGCCGTAGGTGAAGGCCATGCCTAGAGATGTCATCAAGATGTTCAGGAAGAAGACGTAGAAAGATATGAGGAAAGATATGGCGAACCCCGCCATGTCACAGAGATTTGATCCACTGCGTGCTGGGAACTCCGACGGGCGGGTTGACCTCCGCCGGATACATGAACTTGAACTTTTCAAGATCGCCGCCCTTGGACACGCCCACGACTGCCCCCTCCATGGCGTTGTGGTTAGGCGCCATGATTATGTACTGGCCGGGCGCCGGATAGGCGAGCCTCTCGAAGGCGTGTATCACGGCCGAGAGATCCGGCCAGGCCACGTTCTCCACGGCGGCCGCGGTCTCTATGGCGTATTTGACGCCCAACACGGCGTTGGCCATGTGGTAGGCCGGGTAGGACGGCGCGGACCCGAACCTAGACTGGTACGCGTTCACGAAGTCCCTGTTGACGTAGTAGGCCCTGGGGTCCGGGAAGGCGTGGTAGTCAGGGCCCTCCACGATCTGGCCGTCCGGCATGCCTTGGGAGAGGCCGAACTCGCCCCTGGCGAACGCGACCTTGACCTTCTGGAAGAGGCCTCTGGCGGACGCCTGCTTGATGAAGTTGACCAAGTCGGGGCCCCAGAACGATGTATGCAACAGATCGGGCGCGAGGTCCAAGATCTTGGATATCTGGGCGGAGTAGTCCGACGTGAAGAGCGGCGTGAAGAGCTCCCCGACTATCTGCACGTCGGGCTTCATCGCTAGCAGGGCGTTCTTGAAGTCGTCCCACTCGTCGTGGCCGTAGGCGTAGTCTTGATTGAGACCTGCCACGGTCTTCACGTCTGGCATGACCTCCAGGACGTATTTAGCCAGCGAGACGCCGTCCGTGACAGTGGTGCCGCCGGTCCTGAAGGCCACCCTCTTCATCATGCCCTGATCCACCAGCTGCTTCGTGGCGCAGTCGAAGAAAACCGTCAGGGTCGTCCCGATGTCCTCAGCCACGGGCGCCACGGCGAGACAGTCGGCGCTCGATATAAGCCCTATATACGCGTCGACGCCCACCTGTTGCACGAGCTCTTTATACACGGCGACCATCTTGTCGGGCCCCCCGCTCTCGTCCCTCACGACCAGCTGTATCTGGGCGCCCAAGATGCCTCCCGCCTTGTTTATCTCGTCTACCAGCAACTGCGCGGCGTTCAGCGCAGGCACGCCGAATATCGAGGCGGGCCCGGTCTGGAACGTCACAACGCCCAGCTTGAAGACCTCCTTTCCCTGGCCCGTCTGCGTCGCTGAGGAGGATGTCGGCGGCGATAGGGAGATGGTCGTCCCGCTCTGGCTAGCCGCGCTGGGTCTCCCCGATATTATAGAGGCCAAGCCGGCGCCGAGGCCGAGGCCTACCACAAACGAGGCCCCTATCTTTAACGCATCTCTCCGCGATACCATGCAAGATCCCAATGTGGCTATTATAAAAATATTGTCTCTAATTATATATAAATAATATTATAATTATTCAACACGATATAAGTATATAGAGTTATTCCATCCATTGCAGCCCCCGCGCCGCCGTCAACCGCGCGAGGAGCCGCGGAAGCGGCTGGAGTTGGAATCGGAACGCTGGCTTTCAGCCGCCTCCGGCCGCGGCGTCCCAGCTCCGAGCGACCCAAGGAGAGTTAAACAGCCGTCTGCCGCCGAGTCGTCGGCATCTAGTTTTTCCCAAACACGTCCTCCGCCGTCAATACCCGGGGGTCGCTAGGCCCTCTTCTGGCCGCCACGTAGTAATCCCCCTCACGGCCCCCCAGCTTTCTCCTTAAGTCCTCGATGATCTCCTCCACGTCGTCTTGACCCAAGTCGCTCCACTTGACTTCGACCGCCGTGATGTGTCCATCTTCTACGCACACTATGTCCACCTCAACGTCTTTCTGCCAATATCTGCCGCATCTGCCCAACCTCCTTATTAAACCTGTCCTGCGGAGATGGGGCAAGGCCCGGCGTATTATCTCCTCGTAGGCCGCCGCCATATATCCATCTAGGTCTAGGCGCGGCGGATTTCCCAGCTCTATCCACTCTCTCTGGGGATATACGAATCGGATCCAAAACTTCATGTATAGATCCGAAACGACGTAGATAGGTCTAGCCTTGCCCAACACGGGGACCTCCCGCCGTATGACCTCCAGCTTCTCGAGGACGTGGAGGTACTTGGCGAGGGTTTGAGCGCTGATATGCGCCCTGTCGGCGATTTCCGAATACGTGGTCGCCCCCTCCTCTATGGTTCTGACGATGTTGAAGTAGACGTAGGGCTCCCTCACCTCATGTCGTAGGAGGTTCTCCGCCTCTTCGTAGAGGGGACCCCACCGCGAAAAGAGAAACGCGATGTTCTCACCCAGCCCCCTATCTCTGTCGAATAACGCAAGGTAGTGGGGGATTCCGTTGGAGACCGCGTACGCCGCCGCGAGTTCGGGCGCGTCGTATTTGGGCAGGAAGTACCTCGTGTAGGGCGGAGCCAGGGGGCCCAGCCTTATCTGCGCGGTTTTCCTGCCGAAGAGGCCCCCGCCGTATGAAACCGCCCTCTCGGCGACTGCGTGTGTGGACGTGAGCAGGATCAAAAACACCTGGCTATCGCCGAGGTATTCATCCCATCCGCTCTGCAGCGCAGAGAGGACGCCGGGGTCTTCGTCGAGCCAGTACCCAAATTCGTCCACCACAAGTACGAAGCGCCCGGCGTCTCTCAACGCGGCGAAGATGGAATCCCAGTGCGGCTTGACGTAACGCCCGAGCGCCGCGCTGAGGGCCTCGGCGAGGCGGGCGAGCTCGTCGGCGAGAGGCCGCCTCTGGGCGTAGAAATACAGCCCCCTCCTCCCCTCTAGAAACCTCTTCACAAGCCAAGTCTTGCCCACCCTCCTACGGCCGTACAGCAACACGAGCTGGGGCCTCCCGGATTCGTACAGCCTCTGGAGAAACGAGAGCTCCTCCTCTCTGTCCACAAACATAGAAGATTGTAATCTGCAGTATTTTAATCTTGCAGATCAAAATATTTAATAGATGGGGCGGCCCGAGCCTCCGGGAGGCGGGGAGGCGGCGGATTGCGGACGCTCCCGTTTAAATAGGCGAACATCTGTTAGCTCTGACCCCCGATCTGAAGAGCGAGGCTTGTCATTCGCCTCTCGTAAACGGCTTCATTTCCGGCGTCGTGCCGATCGGCGTCGCCATACATCTTCGGCATATTGGGTCTCGGCGCTACGTTCGCCACTATTCCCTACCTATCGCTGTTTATGTCGGGCCGCGGGCTCAGCCGCGGCGTATGCGGGCGCGAGGACGACCGTTAAGCACGTCAAGGGGAGGACCTTGAGGCGGATATTCGGCCTCGTGATAGTGGTCATGACTCTGTATAAACTGGTGACGCTCCTCTGACATGGGCGTGCTGAGGCTGGGCGAGGTGGCTAGGAGGCTGGCCGAGGTCGGCGTGTGTAGGGACCCGCCGAGACCCCCCGTGGAGGAGATCTCCCCGCCGCCTGTGGCGGTGGAGAAGATGGCGGAGGTGCTCGCGGTCTTGGCCGAGCCCAACAGGCTCAAGATCCTGTATCTACTGCGGCAGAGCCCCATGCCCGTCTGTTTCCTCTCCTACATACTGGGGCTCGACAGGACCTTGGTGTCGCACCACCTAGCCAACTACTAAACAATTCAAGAACCTTCGTTAGATGAGGTTGACAAACAAAGGGTAAAAGGAGGGGAAAAAGGGTTTTGTGGGGGTAAGGGGGTTTTAATTTAGGACCCAGATGGGGGCGAAGGTGGCGTTTCTGAGCTCCAGCCCAAGTAGGGCGGCGATGGTGGAGCCCACCTGCGGCGAATAGGCCTCGAAGCCCTTTAACTGTCTCACTTCGACGCCCTTGCCCCATATGCCGATGATGGAGCGGAGCTCCTTCCAGCTCCCCAGGCCGTCGTGGCAGCCGGTGACGGAGTAGACGAAGGGTATGGGAGTGTTTACCACGTTGTCTCTAGTGGCGCTTTTGTCGTAGGCGCAGTAGCCCGGCTTCACGGCTATGGCTATGTCGCCTATGCGCGACTGGAGCTTTGCGGGTCCGTCGAGGAAGAGCGACGAGAAGTCGTGGCCGTAGATGGTCGCCAAAGGCCCGGCGGCTTGGCCGGTCCTGGCGACGACGAGCGCGAAGGGCCACTCGCCGGTGGCTGGGTCGCGGATGGAGAGCAATACCTCCATTACCCTCTCCACCACTCTGCTGTAGGTGGCGGGGTCTGCCTTGTACTTGGGGTTGATGTAGATGTAGCCGCCGTCGTAGTAGGCCACTGAGCGGGAGAAGTCGGGGTTGCCCTTTTCGTCTGTGACCAGGAGGCCGGCGCGCCTAAGGGCGGTGTTTATGGCGACGCAGCCCCTTACGCCCCACTGGCCGTGGTCGCCCACCACGATCAACACGTCGCCGTTATTCATCTCTTTCATAAATTCGCCGATCCACTGGTCTATCCTAGCCCACATGCCGAGGTAGGTCCTCCTGGCCCACTCGGCGATGCTGGCGTTGCTGTACGGCATGGACGGATCCATGAGGCCGAGTATGGCGTGCTCCACCGGGTCGGGCGTCACGTCGTAGCCCGTCATCAGCTGGAACTCCACGTTCTTGAGCACGAAGAGGTTGGTGCGCCAGTAGTAGTCCACGGTGTAGTTCACAATCTCGGCGTATGTCTTGAGGTCGATCCAGCCCCTCCCCACGTCGCTGGTGAGGCCGTGATAGACGTCTATGTAGCCCTTCTCAACCACCTCCTCCCAGTACTTCCTCTTGAGGTCCTCAGGCCCCATGAACCAGGGTATGGGGGCGTTGTAGACGAGGGCGTTGCCGCGGTATATCCTCACGTCGTTGGGGGCCAGGGAGAGGGCCTTGACCATGAAGGCCGCCAGGTACGTGGTGCCCTTCTCCGTCACGTTCACCACGACGGAGGCCCAGCCGCCCTCAGGCACCTCGGCGATCTTCTTGTTGCCTTGATACAAGACGAGCACCCTGGCGCCGCCTCCAGTCGACTGCACCTCGCCCACCAGCACGGTGTCTGCGATAGGTATGTAGAGCTTGCCTCCCGTGTAGTTGATCCTAGTGCCTATTCCGGAGGTGCTGTAGAGCTGAGAGCCTGCGAAGCCTACGCCGGGCGTGTAGGCCTTCGTCGTGTATATGATCACGATCTTGTTCTTGTCGGCGTCGCTGAGCCTCGCCTGCCAGGTGGGGACGTAGCCGTGGATGAAGTTGGAGATGGCCACTCTGTAGCCTTTGCGCAGAGCCGCCTCCCAGATGGTGTCCGCCGCAATGAGCCGGCCCCAGTAGCCCGGCTCAGACTTGCCGCCCTCGAAGGGGGACTTGGGGTAGGCAACGTCGGAGAAGGCGCCGTGGATGCCGGACGGCGCCCCGGTCAGAAAGGCGGCGTGGTTGGGGACGGTCTCGGCCGGGAAGATGGGAGACAACTCGCCGTACGCGCCCTCAGCCGCGATCTTGCCCATGTTCTTGAGGAAGCCGTCTCTGGCAAGCGGCCAGACATCCATGGCCCTAGCGGCGTCTATACTGATCAAAATGACTCTTCTAACCTCAGACCTCTGGGGCTGAGCCTGGAGCTGGAGCCTCGGCGCCTCCGGCGTCGTGGTGGCGGTTACGGAAGTCGGCGCCTCCGTGGCGGGCGAGGCGCCGGTCGCGGCGGGAGACTGCGTCTCTGGGACATGCGTAGAGGTGGACGACGTCTGTTGCGGTCCAGTGGCGAGGTAGATGGCTACCAACGCCGCCGCTAACACCACTGCCAACATTAGTACTGCAGCCTTGCTTCTTAGGATTTTGATCGGATTCATGGACGGCGTTGCACAGACGTCTTAAGAGTATTATTCATATTATGAAATAATGAATTTGGAGACGCTTGGTCAGGGCGTGCGAAGGCAGACATAATATGAACTACGCATGACAGCCCGCGTGGGTATGCATATGTATCCACCTGGTTCTATGCGCATGGTCTGACTCCCCGGCGGCCGCTCTTCTCGTCAGACGCTGGCCTGCGCATCGCCCTGTAGCGAGACAACTGTAAGAGGGTCTGCGCAAGGCGCCCGTCATGCGTCATGGCGATTGGAGAATCGCCGCATGAGGACTTATAGTCGCGAGACGCCGACGGCGGCGAGGAGATCCCGGCGGTGAAGGCGCCCCGTCTCTCTAGGTAGGTGCCCCGTGTAGAATGGGGACTAAACCAGCTATGAAAGCCCCAGCTGATAAGCCGCCTGCCGAGGCGTCACTACAGCCTAGTTGCATGTTGTCCTCGGCCACCAAGACTTGTCCGTCTGCCTTCTTTACATCTTGATATGTGGTTGGGTTAAGACGGTCATCTGTGTGTAATCACCAGTCCCCCGCCTTTATGGCCTCCCCTCCGCCAACGCCTCGATAGTGGTGGAGTGGGCATCCTCTTGCAAAGCGGTTTGTTTTCTTCGTTGCGGGTGGCCTCCAGCACGGCCACGTCCACGCCGGCGCCCGGCCGCTGCAGAGGCTCGCACCGCGGCGCCGTGTCGCCGGAGAACAACACGTCGACTCCGGCACTTAGCCGGTGGGCGTACGCCTCCTTGGCCGTGTGGTGGCAAGCCTCGGCGACCTCCACCCTAAGCCCCGGCAGGTCCAGGAGGACGCCGGAAGAGACTCTGCGAAACGTTGTCTTGTAGGGTGTCGAGACGGTCTCGGCCACGAAGTGAGATGTCACGAGCTTGACCACCTTCTTTACATGTGGTGGGGTGTATATGCGCAACGGCTTCCTACAGCCGTGCCGGCGGCGTCTATGGCCGTCTTTGCCGTAAATCCGTGGCAGACGGTGTCTGCGGCGGAGGTGCTCGCGGTCTTGGCGAGCCCAATAGGCTCAAGACCTTGTATCTTCTACGCCAGGGCCCCACCTCTTTATATATACTCTGCCGAGACTCTGCGCCAACTTGGCCACGGCCTCCAGCTGCTCTCCGGAAGGGTTACAATACTCTCTACACCACGATGGATCTCTGGGCATCGTCGTGGGCGGGCCTAGGAGCGGGTTCACCACAACGGCGACCTCGCCTGGCCCCAGTGCCTCGCGTACCTCCGCCAGGTATCTTTCGTAGGCCTCCAGCGGGAATCTGGCCACCGGAATCCTCAGCTCGAGCGGTATTTTGCTCGACGTGACGGCTCGCAGAGATGTCAAGAACGTCCTCCACAGAGCCTTCGAGTTGGGGACGCCGTAGATCTCGGGCGGTATCTTTGCGTCCGTGGCCACGTGGTCAACCAGCCCCCTTTCTATCAACGAGCTTAAAGGTTTATAAAGCGTGGCGTTTGTATTGAGGCTGGTGGAGACTCTCAGCCTTCTGGCCCTCTCAAATATCTCCTCAACGGCGGCCTTCTGTATAAGCGGCTCGCCCCCGGTTACGTGGACGTAGTCGACGAAACCCCTTGCCCTTTCGAGCTCTTCGGCGACGGCGTCGAGGTCGAGGAGCCGACAGTCGATGCGCTCCGCAACTTTCCAGTTATGACAAAAGGGGCATTTGAGGTTGCAACCGCAAAACCATACCGTGAACGTCACGGCGCCGTGTACGTCCACCGTAGATATGCCTTTCCAGCCGGCGGAGAGCGCGGCGGGCATTACAAGGCGCTGTAGTGTTTCCTAAGCCAGAACTCACGTCGACGCGCCGGGTTCCAGTTCTTCAGAGGGCGGTAGTAGCCGATAATCCGGCTCCACACCTCCACCTCCTCATATCCGCAGTGGGGGCATCTAGCGTAGAGGCCCGTGAAGGTTCTGCCGCATTTGGGGCAGTGGGTCTGCGCTGGCGTGAAGCTCCAGTAGACCAGATCCGTGGCCACCAGCCTCTTTGCCAGCTTCGCCAAGGCCTCGGGGTCTGGCTCCTCGCCGAGGAATACGTGCATCATGACGCCGCCTGTGAACTCTTTCTGCACCTTGGCCTCTATCTCCACCCTATCCCAGAGCTCCATGGGCGCGTAGTAGGGCGCTACACTCGTGCTGTAGATGGGCTCTTCGGGGAGGTATTCGGCTATCTCCGGATAGGCCCTTAAGTCCTTCTGAGCCAGCTTGTGCGCAGCGGACTCGCCTGGCACCTCCTCCACGTTCCAAGGTACGCCGTCCTCCCTAGCCCACTCCCTCGCGCGTTCAACCGCAAACGCCACCATCCTCCTCATGAGATCCGCAGCCTCTAGCCAGTCCTTCCTCGAGCCCTCCGTCCATAGATCGGGCCTTCTTAAGTAAATCGCCGCTGCCTCGGGCAGACCAATTATGCCGACAGTATTGAAGTGGCTCGCCGGAAACTCCGGTATGTACCGCCTTACGAATGAATAGAGCTCCGTCTTGAGCAAGCGGATATAGAGCTCTCTAAGCCACGTGAGGCCGCGTCTTATCAACTCCAGCGCCTCTCCGTATTTCTCCCAAAACTCTGCATCGTCTCTCGCCGCCATGGCCAGCCTGGGCAAATTGACGTCTATAACGCCTACAGATCCAGTCACGTCCGGGATCGCCCACACGCCGCCGAACCTCTGCTTCTCTAAACTACTTAGGGCCTCTTCATGGCTGAGTTCTAGGTTCTTCTTAAGGTCTATGCGAGTTATCTTGGAGCCCGCCCTAAGCAACTCGTTACGGTCTATATTAATTCTGCAACACATGGCGAACGACGCGTCTGGATCCACAACTCTGGTGTTTAGCCAGTAGAAGCTACCTCGCTTAGCCGCCGTGGTGAACACCGCCTCGAATATCTCGGGATCCTCCCAAAGCCAAGTAGCTGTGGCCATGAGCGTCGGTATCGGAAAGGTGAAGGGCCTCCCCGACGCGTCGCCCTCCGACAACACATCGGCAAGTGACCTGAGAAATAGTTTCGCTTCCTTTTCATATACGCCCAACGGCTCCGCCTCTCTCCCGTCGTAGACAGCCACGTCCCCCTCCAACATCTTACTCGGCGCATCCATCGTCACGGTGAAGTTCGTGAAGGGGGTCTGGAACCCCATCCTGCTTGGGTAATTCAGATTATACACGAGGCGTTGCACGCCTTGTCTAACCTCTCTGTAGCCAAGCCCGTCCCCCCTTATGAAGGGGCCCGCATACCACTCGACGCTTGAGAACGCCTGTGCCCCTGTGAAGTAGTGCTGGGCCGTAATTAGGAAGTTGGCTACGTGGTCTACGTATGTATCGAAATGCCTTGCAGGTCTCGACGAGACGACCGGAGTCGACAGGCCGTATCTCAACAGCCTGGCTACGGAGTGCCCCGAGCAGTAGGGCAAGTAGAGAGACTCAGGGAGCTTGTGTATATACACCAGCCCGTCCTCCTGCGCCATGTAGAGCTCCCGGGGGAGGAGCTCCCTCACGTGCTCGCCCAAACTCCTCTCCAAGACGTAGGTGAAATACCCCGTGGGGCCCACGTAGCGATTCGCGTTCTCCCTCGCCTCGGGGGAGTCCTGGCCTAGATATTCCTCCATGTCTCTCCAGGTCCCCCTCGGCTCTTGATGGGCTCCTAATAACGGCCCCCGATGGAGGGCCTTCTCTTCCTGAATCTCCGTTTTCGACTTCATGGGTGGGATAAATCTCCCACAAAAATACTCAACGTTTATTTTCCTACAGGGGACCAGCTAAAAACTTTTGGCCCTCTAAGTTGAAATAATGGGCACAGCCCCGCTGGCCCTCTCGCACGTTCGATATTAGATGAGAAGAGGGTTGGCCGTCTCCAACATCGCTTCAAGCGCATCTAGGGCAACCTCCCGCAATCTCCAAGGCTCTCGTGCAGCGAAAATAGAAGTGGAATCCTCCTCTTAATGGTGTAGCGGTAGTTGAAACGAGCACACTGATAAGATTGATTTTAAGATTAATCCATGGGTCTTGTCTATATAGGCGGCGTGGTTGAACACGGAGATGGACGCGTCGCGGCCAGGCTTCTGGTGGACTCCGGCGTCCGCGGTCTTGACGCGGAGCGTCTGGGAGGGCTTGGGGCTGAAGCCTATGGGCGAGATGGAGCTCGTGTCGGCCGACGGCACCGCGATAAGGAGGGCGATCTCCGAGGCGGTGCTGGAGCTGCCAGGCTACGGCGAGAGGCGCACGCCCGTGGTGCCGGGCGAAAGCGAGGACCTACTCGGCGCGGCGACATTAGAGATCTTCTGCCCAGTCCTCGACCTTCAGGAGGGAGCTACGGCCCATTAGGGCGTTGATGAAACCACCAAAAGGCCGCGCGGGACCCCCGGAGGCGGCGGTGACCTGATGGGCGTAACGCGCGCTCAGCCGACCAGTCTCGCCGACTTTATGGCGTAGTACCCCCATCCGGCGGGGCTCCAGCGGGTCTCGGCCTCGAGTATCTCCACCCTCCTGCCGCGGAGGAGGGGGCTCGCTACTACGTAGGTCTCGAACTCGCCGCCTTCCCCCACCGGCGAGAAGCCGTACCTCCTGCTGAGCTCCAACAGCCTCTCCGCCTCGCGCCTCCCGACCCTCACGCCGAGCCAGCTCTCGTCGAGGCCCATGGCCATGACGGCCACCATTATGAACTCCTCCGCAGACGCCTCAGCCAGAAGCAGTTCGCCCTGGTCTCTCCCCCAGAGCGGCGCCACGTGGGCCAGCCCGAGCCGCGCCGCAAGTCTATCCACCCTCTCCTTCTGGTATCTAGAGGCCACGGCGCCCGTGACAACGCCCTCCACCCCGCACTCCCTCTTGAACCTAGCCAACGCGCCCCCCAGCTCCTCGACCTCCCTCTCCTTGGCGCCCGACACCTCCACGAGGTAGTGGGGAATCCCCATGGCCTCCCCGTGCAGGAGGGCCCAGCGGGCGTTCACGGCGTGGAACATGTAGGAGTCGCCTCTGGCGGGCTCGGCCGTCAGCAGGCACTTCACCACGTGGCCCTCCTCCACCGCCTTCGCCACGGCGTAGTGGCTGTCCTTGCCGCCTGTGTACAGCGCCATCAGATCCACGGCCCCCGCGGCCTCCAAACTTAAAATATTTACCACCGCCGTCGACGTGGAGTGCCCCTACTTCGTGGAGCCCGGCCTGGCGGGCAGCTGCATGGTCACTAGGCGCGATCTGGAGAGGATAGCCGGGGCCGGGATAAGGCACGTGATCACCTTGGCCGAGGACTGGGAGTTGCGGGAATACGGCGGATGGGGCGGCGCGGACGAGCTCAGAGCCGCCCTCGCGCTTCTGGGGATAAAGTGGCTCCACTGGCCGACGCCCGACGGGAGGCCGCCCGCCGACCTGCAGGCGCTGGCCAGAATCACGGCCTCTCTGGCGAGACTCGGCGGCGTCTTGATCCACTGCGTCGGCGGCGTCGGGAGGACCCCCACGGCGCTTGCGGCCTACCTAATATATAGGGGCATGGATGCTCACGAGGCGTTGAGGAAGGTCTCGGAGGCGGTTCCGGCGATATCGATCAGCGAGGAGCAGTACTACGCGCTCCTGGAGCTCGAGGCGCAGCTGAGGGGGTAGATCCTCGTCTCCCGCCTAGTTGGGGCTTGGGCTCAGCCTTGGCCAAGACGCCGATGGGGCCGGGCGAGGGCCGCTTCCCGAGAGGCGGAACCCCCGCCCCCTAAGGCGGAGGTCAGATTAGGTGCGTCTTCACTCTGACCTCCTTCCTGTAAAGCCCAAATATACGTTTTGACTCGTAGTACTCACACCGTTCTGCCTCGAGGACAACCTGTAGAAGTTCCGGCTTAGGACGTTCTCCAAGTTTTACAAGCTCTTCGATAATATGCTGGAGCTTCTTCATGGGATATTGATTTATATCGCTGATGTGCTTTGTAATATTTAGTTCTATTTTTAAAATATTGATATCTATATCTGCAAGGCTTTCAAACATACAACATCACATAGGCCATGTGGACGAGAATTCTATACAGCGCGTTGATGAGCCACTCCTCTTCCGGCAACTTTCTCCTTCTGACTTCCTCTCTAACAAGTTCCCGCAACCTGTGCTCGACCTCCTCGGCATACCTCTCGGGAATTTCATAGCTCCTCAATAATGCCAGCAACTCTTTCTTGATCTCCCCGTCCCCGCCGTATATGAGTTGCTTAAGCTCATCCACACGGACCTCCCGCTTGATCATCTCCGGTCTGCTGAACCGGACACCTCTGGGAGATAACATGACGTCAACGGGGACAAAGCCCTTAACGTTGGCCCCGGCTATTGCCATGGGAAGAGCGTATTTGCCGATCGTGCCGTCGTAAATAGGCCTGTGCGGTGCGCCCAAGGCGCCGTCGTCGTTAGCATCAATTTTAAAATTGGCGCCTTCCTCTGCCCAATAGATGCCGAGGAACGATACGGAGCTTATTTCCTCTCTTACTTCTTTGCTCTCCAGGATGTTTTGTAAACCCATGAAATCCAGTATATCGGCTCGTTATAAGTATTCCTGTACTGCAGATTCCTGGCCGCCATTACGGCTTCTGCAACCACCTTACAATACGTTGGAGAGATATTCATTGCATGGCGCCTGAGGCCGAGAGCGAGGACGCGCCTCTCTTCGGCCCAGAGGTGGTGGCTGAGCTTCTCAACTGCATAAGGGGGCAGGAAGACAGTTTATTGCATAGACCGGCACGTTGCCCAAGTCTCGGCCGCGACTAGGATTTACGCAGAGCTCAAGAGGGCAACGCCGTAGCGGCAGGTTTCGCCGAAGGCGTCGAAAACCCCTGCCTTATTGCACGCAACAATAGTTCCAGAGGACGGGTAAGTCTCAGAGCTGAAAAAAGCATCTTAGAGCCCACTATTTCCTAAAAGATTCCTCTCGAGCTGGATAGAAGGTTCAAGGGCAAGGACCTTAAGCCTTTAAGGACCCCGCTATCCTCCCCCTGTCGCAGAGCACGACGAGCCCCCTCCCCCTCACGTTGGCCACCAGCGTGACGCCGAGCCTGCACGCGATCTCGACGCCGCTGTAGAGCGGGCCCCTTATGCTCACCACCACGGAGGCCCCCGCGGCCGCCGATCTGGCCACGACGTCGGAGGAGGCGCGCCCCGTGGTGAAGACCACGCCGCCTCTGACCCCCCTGCGTACGGCCTTGCCCACCAGCTTGAGGACGGCGGTATGTCTGCTCACGTCGTGGGCCACCAGCCACTCTCCGTTCAGCAACGCGGATGTGTGCATGGCCAGCGAGGGCTCCACCGACGGCATGGTGAACTTCCCGAACTCCGAGACTAGGGACCTCACCTCGTCCATGGTCAGCGAAACCTCGACGAGCTTGCGGCGTGGGTCCGCCTCGACTCCGCCGCACTCCTCGAGGCTCTTGGCGGGCCCGGCGGCGCCCCTTATATCCGCATATATGGCCCTCTCCCCGGTCTTTATCTCCACCACGTCGTCGAGGGAGTCTATGTAGCCCTCGGCGTACAGAAAGCCGACCGCGAGGTCCTCCAGGTCCGCCGGCGAGGCGACCAAGGTGGCGGCCAGCCTCCCGTTCACGTATATCTCGAAGAGCCGGTCCAGGGCTATCTTGACGCCCTCAATCTCCCGCCACATATCTGGCCAGAATCCTCAAGCCGTACTGGACCACCTCGTCGGGCTCCCCGTAGGCCTCGACGTGGACGTAGCCGCATTTACTGCACCTGTAGAAGAACACGCCCTCCAGCCCCTCCCTGAGGAAAACCTCGAAGTTCTCCCTGCCCTCGGCCCCGCAGTTGGGGCAGCGCCACCATCTATAGCGCCACGAGAAGCCGCAGACGCATTTAGCCGTCTTGGACGCGGTCTCGAAGAGAGGTCCCTGTTGCCTCCTTACGAGGAACAACACGGGCGTTCTGCCGCAGATGGGGCAGAAATCCCCCTCCCACTCGCCGAACTTATCGCGGTAGAGCTCGGCGAGCCTTCTCGACACGGCCAGACGCGCCAGCTCCCTATCCCCTGCAAGAGCCTCCGCCGAGGCCATATTCTCGACGCGTTCTATCAACGGAGGCTTAAGCTCGCCGACTATGGGCACGAAGGTGGAGAACGGACCCAGAAAAGATTCGACTTCCTTGGGCGCGTTGGCCAGCTCCTCCCTGCACTCGGCCTCGCCGCCGCAGACCGCCTCAAGAACCGCCTCCCTTGACATGCCTCAGATATCTGGGCATATGCCTCCTGGCCCACTCCAGCGGTATCCTCCCGTAGCTGAACATGGCGACCAGCAGAGGCCTGTTGGACGGGTGCAACACGGCGAATAGGTGGGCGAATATGAAGAGGAGGACCAGATAGAAGCCGAGGTCGTGCAGCAACAACAAGAGCCTGTAGGAGCCCTCGGTCAGCCCCAAATAGGTGCTGTAGACCATCAGGACCCCGCTGGCCGACAGCAGTACTATGCCTACGACCAGAACGACCGTCATATAGGCCACGAGGATGTTGTGCCTCTCGAGGGAGGACGCGACGTCGTCCGGCAGGGGCTTGCCCAGAATGTAGTGGTCTGCCAGGGCCCTCGCCTCCCTTATCTGGTCGCCCAAGGGCTTCCTCAACGCATCGAAGACGCGGATCCTCCTGAAGACGAGGAGGTATATGGCGTAGACGATCAGGAAGACGCCCCACACGTCGGCCAGAAATCTATGGGACGTCCGGGCCAGCTCCTCGCCCACGGAGGTCGGGTAGGGGCTTCCCAGAAAGGCGGCGAGGGGCGCCCCCACGGCGTAGCTAAGCCAGCTCATGAGCCCGGGGAACAGCAACATGGAGCCGGTGATGGCCAGCAGGGTTATCAACACGAGGTTTATCTGGTGCGATATCCTGTACCCCATCGAGGCCACCTCGACCTCCTCCTTTTCAGAGTTTACACTACTCATATTATAAATTAGAGTTTTAGTTTAAAAACTTATTGCTCCTTTTGCTTTTGTTGGGATTTTTGCTCCTCTATACGCGCCCTGCGCCAAGAGGCGAAGCCCACAGCCGTCAGGGCAACTGCTCCGACCAGCGCCAGCGGCGGGACTATCTCCTGCAAGACCTCCCTCGCCTCGTTCGTGGGAACCACGGCGTCGCTGGGGAAGTGTTGCTTTATCGCAAACGCCTTCCTGTCGGAAGAGACGTAGATCCATCTGACCTGCCCACCGACGTAGGGATTGAGGTTGAGGCCGTAGACGGTCCTGCCCTTCGCGGCCTCCGACTGGGCCATCTGGACTATCTGAGACGCCGGCCCGAAGGTGAACACGCCGGTGGGGCACACCTCGACGCAAGCCGGCTCTCTGCCGTTCTGAATCCTGTCGACGCAGAACGTGCACTTGTAGTACTTGCCGTCGGATCCCCTCCTCGGGACGTCGTAGGGGCAGGCGTTCTCGCAGAAGCCGCAACCTATGCACTGGTCCTTGTTGATAACCACGGCTCCCTCGGGCGTGACCGATATGGCGCCCGAGGGGCAGGCCCTCGCGCAGGGGGCAGCCGCGCAGTGGAGACATTGGGCGGGCAGAGGCGCCACGTCCACCTGCTCGAAGACCACCTCCCCGGCGGGCGTCGCGAGACCCTTCTTCGCGGCCCCCTCGTAGTAGAACACCACTTTCCAGTCCTGCGCGGTGAAGCTCTGCGGGTTCGTGAAGGTGGGGCTGAAGGTGGTCTTCACAGGCGCTAGGCCGTTCCAGTCCTTGCAAGCCAGCTGACACGCCCTACAGCCTATGCATTTGTCTATGTCTACAAGGACGGCGAATCCTTGATCGGCCGGAGGGAAGTTGACGGCCACCATGGTCACACGCTAGGGGCCTTTCTTATTACCGCGAGCCACGCCTTGGTTTCCTGTATCGTCGTGACGGGGTCCACCACGTCGGGCGATATGAAGTTCGCAGAAGGACCGGCGTCCGGTCCCTCGAAGCTCCAGGACCACAGTATGTTGACCACCGGCACGTCCTGCCCGTTGACTTCGAGGTAGGCCTCTCCGTCTGTGACGTACGCGCGCATCTTCAGGCCTCCGCGGGCCGTCCACAGCTCCACGTAGTCGCCCGTGCTCACGCCGAGCTGTTGGGCCAGCTTCCTCGGGATTTTGACGAAGGGACGGGGCACAAGCTCCACGAGGTCCGGTATACGGCGATTCATGGAGCCGCTGTGCCAGGTCTCCGTGAGGCGGTTGGTGGTCATGACCACAGTGATGCCCGTGATCCCCAACGGCTGTAGTTGGGCTTGCAGCTCATTCGGCTCCAAGGCGACGCCTACCATCTTGCCCTGCAATATGCTGGGCTCCTGCTCGAGGACCTCGATGTTGTAGGGGTTCAGCCAAGCCAGGGTCGGGTACTGGATCGCGAAGTCCACTATGGGCGCCTCGACGGGCTCGGCGTGTATGGGCCACTGGAACGTATAGCCCTTGTACCATCCGCCCATCTCTTGTATCACCTTCAAGGTAGCGGCCTTCAGATCCCCGAGCTGGCTGTAGTACTGCCTCAGGAGGCTCCTCATATTTTCGTAGGTCGGCTTGAACTGCCGCCATCCGACTCCTGGGTAGAATATCCTCTTCAGGAAGGCCGGGAAGGTCATGGTCTCCTCGTCCCAGTAGAGCGCGTCGTTGGCCCAGGGATACCTCATGCCTGTGGACGACGCGAAGGTCTCGAAATCGAGCACTTGGACTCCGCCGTCAGTCTCCACGACGAATTTGCCGGGGAACGAGAGCTGGCCAGTACGTATGAAGGTCATGAGGTCGACGCCTCCGAAGAGGTCCGCAACGCCGCTTAGCCTCCTCTTGAATGCCTTGGGCACGAAGAAGTTGTGGCCAGGCACGAACGCCGGCCTGTACTCGCCCGTGTACTCGTCTATTATCTCGCCCGTCTCGCCGGTCACAGTCCACTGCTTCCCGGCAGCCGTGACTACGTCGGGATGGCCCAGCGCTATCTGCAGAGAGTCGTAGTTGTACATGAACCTCACGTTCAGAGGCCAAGACCAGCCCCAGTTCTTGTACACCTTGAAGGTGGAGCTGAAGGTCCCGTCGATCTCGCCGGGGTTTCTCAAGGCGTTGTTGCGCCGCATCGTAGTGAAGGTATCCCTCACCGGGTCGTACATCCCTTGATATATCAACATAGTGTAGTTTATCTCCTTGTTTATTATACGCGGGTTAACCTCGGCCTCTATGTCCGATATGGGCTGCGCCGCGCCCACGCCTCCCGAGTAGTCCCAAGAGTAGTCGGGTCTAAGCGGCCTCTCGTAGACGAACACGATCTGCCCCATCTTCCTGAACTTCACCTCCTCGGACCTCACGCCGGCGGCCTCGCTGGGGAGCAGAATTGCGCCCTCTCTCCTGAGGTATTTATATAGGGTCGCGATGATCCAGTAGTCGGGCCTGGACTGGCCTCTCGGCGGCACCGCCCTCCACTGCCATTGGATCACCCTATTGCCGTCCGTCTTAGTGCCCTCCTTCTCGGCGAACGAGACGCCGGGCAGCACAACGTCGGCGAACCAAGCGGTTTCGGTCTCGAATATGTCGGAGACGACCAACAGCTGGAGGCTCGCGAGCGCCGCCATGGTGACCTTGATATTGGGGTCCGTCACCGCGGGGTTCTCGCCGAATATAAAGGCGGCCTTCACATCCCCCGTGAAGATCTTGCTGGGCAACGTCGTCTCGGAGGCGCCGGTGCCTATGGGTATGTCGCAGACAACCTTCCCGTTGACAGGGTCGTCCGGCGGCACCGTGCCGCAGTAGATGCCCCAGAGGAGCTCGAAGCGGCGCCATCCGTAGAAGTTGAAGACCTCCAGGGCCTTGGCTGCGTCGGCCTTGCCGCGCGAGGGCGCCGTCGTCGAGAAGCTCTTGAGGGCCCACTGGGGCACTTCCCAGTTCCAGGGATCCGGCATGCCCTGGAGCTTCCAGTCTTGGTACAGCCTGACCTCGAAGGGGCTTCCAGGCGGGGCGTGATAGCCCGGCAAAACGCCGAGCCCGCCGCCCTGGACGTCCGTGGCGCCTTGCACGTTGCTGTGGCCGCGGAACGGGTGAGTGCCGCCGCCGGGATACCCCACGTTGCCCAGCAGGAGCTGCACTATGGCCGCTGCCCTGATTATGCTGAGCACCGCATCGGTGTGCTGGGTCATGCCCATGGCCCATTGTATGACTCCGTGTTTCTTGTGGCTGGTCACCACGCCGCTGTTCTCTACGTATATCTGGGCCACCGTCCTCAACATATCGACGGGGACGCCGGTTATGTTCGAGACGGTCTGGGCGTCGTACTCGGACAGCATGGCCTTGAGGTCGTCGAGGTCGTCCTGGGTTATGTTCCACCTAGTCGACATGAGCCGTTGGAACTCGGGCAGTTGGTCTATGGGCGGGTTCCTCTCGAAGAAGGCGTAGTGGAGAATGTAGTTGAGTATCGCCGTGTCTGTGCCCGGGCGGAAGGGCACCCATATATCGCTGGCCTCCACCGTCCTGCTGTAGTTCGGGTTGAGGGCTATGAGGATGGTTCCCCTCTCCTTCTTGCCCTTCATGAAATAGTAGAAGGACAGGGGATGGGCCTCGGCGGGGTTGGAGAAGAAGAGGACGACGTCCGCCAACGCCACGTCCTCTATGCTGGCGGTCTCGGCCCCCCAGCCGTAGGTCAACGCCAAGGCCGTGACCGTGGAGGAGTGGCATTTGCGGTATTCCGAGTCGGTATTGGAGGTGCCCAAAAACGCCGCGAGTTTTATGGATAGGTAAGCCTCCTCATTGGTGAGTATGGAGGACCCCATCACCGCCACGGGGGTCTTGGCGCCTATGTAGTAGTAGCCGTCTTGTTGGGCCGGCGCCCCGGTGGAGCTACGCCAATCGTTGAGGATGGCGGCGAGTCTCCTTGCTATGTAGGAGAGTGCCTCGTCCCAAGAGACTTTCCGCCACTGCGGCGGGTACTTCTTGATCACCGCCACCAGCTCGTCCCAAGTCTTGGCGTTGAGGATCTCCTCGGCCGGCGGCTTGGGGCCCGTCCTTATCATTGGCGAGTCCAGCCTCTCGGTGCTGGTCGCCAGCTGGTACGCCACCTTTCCCTTGGGACAGAGAGCGCCCCAGTTTATGTAGGACTCAGGAGACCCCCTGGTCCAAATTATGTCGGAGCCGTTGGTGTAGAAATCTATGGAGCAGCCCATGGAGCAGAAGGTGCATATGGTCGGCGTCACACTGGCGTTTTTAAGGCCTGTCTTACCTCCTATCTCGCCAAGGGCCCACGACGTCTTTTGCTGTATGAGCGAGGACTGAGCGGAGGCCGGCAGGCCGAGGGCAAGAGCGGCTATGGCCGAGATCTTCAAGAACCCCCTCCTAGTGGTCGCCGCCGTCATATCTTGGCGGCGCCCCAGTTCTTGTCCCTCTTGCCGAACAGCTTCTTGGCCTTGAAACAGCTGTAGTCCGGCTCGCTCGCTATTAGGCCATAGAGCCCTCCGGCGCTTTCGCCGAAAAGCCTCAGCTCGGACTCGTATACGCCCAGAAAAGCCTCCCGTTGCTTCCTAATAATATCGAGGGCCCTCTCCTTATCCGAGCTCACGGAGGTGAGCTCACGCCGATATTTAACGCGTGTTCAGCCTGCCTCCGAATAGCGCTTTTATTATTTATCTCATCAATGATAATAGGTCTCGAAGAGGGGGCATCTATCCACGACATACCCGCCGCACAGCCCGCAGTATCCGACAAACCAAGTCGAGCCGTCCCCGTCTACGAATAGGACTCCGCGGTGCTCCGCGAAGGTCACCGCAGGGAACTTCTCAGCGATTATCTTCGCAACGATGGAGGAAACGCCGTTGGGCAATCTCCTTATCTTGTCCAACTCTACAGGCGGGCCCAAAAGTAGAAACAAACCTGCGAGCGGATCGTTGTCCAGCTTCTCGCCGTAGGGTCTCAGAAGCTCAAGAAACTCGCACACGCCCTCGCGTCGGTCTACCCCTAGGACGTTGGCCGCGGCCCTAGCCGCGGCTACGTTGCAGCCGAAAAGCTCCACGTACTTAACCAGTCCCTTCAAAGTGGGATATACGGAGCCGCCCTCTATACGTATATACCTCTCCCGCTCCAGACGCGATAACTCGTAGTAAATTGTCGAGTTCGGATGGGGGAGGCTTTTGGCTATGCTGTAGCGCGAAGAGCCCGGCGACTCGACAACAACCTTTATGAGGTCCCTATGGAGCGATGACGCGGACCCCCTCGGATCCATCACTATCTTCAACGATCTATCAAACATATATATCCTTTCTTTTGAGACGCGTACGGCTGGGCGACGGATACGTATCGACTGCTCGGCGGCTGTTACGGGCCGCGCCTCCGTGTACGATGTCGTGCGGTGGAGCTCATCCTGGGGCATCATCGACAGCCCTTTCTCGCGCGGCCCTCGGAGATATAGCCCACGACAAGGTCAGCGAGCTGTAGGCCCGGGACCTTGTGCGAGGGCTTGTTGACCGCCCGCGGGAACTTAGAGGCGTCCGCGAGGCCCGCGTCCAGCACGAAAATATCCGCATCCACGTCGGCTAAGAACCTCCAAAGGCGCCCCTCGAAATCCCTCTGGGAGACGTAGTGCGCCGCGAAGTATCTGACCTCGAAATCCCTCAGCAAGGCCTCGACGAGGTCCCTGCCCCCTCTCCTCTTGACGCGCCTCCACTTGAGCTCGCCGACGATCCCCAGCCTCCGCCTTATCCCGTCCACTATGTCGAGGCCCCAGTACATGTAGCTGCCCGTCACCTCAGCCGCCAGGCCGGCCACCACGACGCAGTTGCAGAAGGACTTAGTCCCCGACTCGTCGACGAAGACGACCCGCCTCATCGGAGCCGATCGACTAAAGCTTATAAACAGCTGGGCGATCTCTAGACAGATGTGGGCGGGGATGCGGCCCCGCAAGGGGCAGAAGCACCGCCTAAATGTTGTGCGGGCGGGGATGCGGCCCCGCAAGGGGCAGAAGCACCGCCTCAGCGACGCCGCCGCGCGGCCTTGTTTTTATATTGACCGTTCGATGGCCTCATGGATCCCCGAAAGCTGGCGGCCGAGTTCGACAAGAGGCCTCTACTCGTCTTCTGGGAGTCGACGAAGGCGTGTCCTCTGGCATGTAGGCACTGTAGGGCGGACGCCATACTTAAGCCTCTCCCTGGCGAGTTGACCACGTGGGAGGCCAAGGCGTTTCTCGAGCAGCTCGCGGATTTCGGCAGGCCTCCGCCCGAGCTGATAGTGACCGGCGGCGACCCCCTCATGAGGCTCGACGTGATGGAGCTCCTCGACTACGCCAAGGATCTGGGGATACCGGCCTCCCTCGCGCCCGCCGTCTCTAAAAACCTCTTCGAGGCGTTGCCGGAGCTGAGGGGACGGGTCAGAGGCGTCTCCATAAGCCTCGACGGGCTGAAGGAGGCGCACGAGGAGCTGAGGGGGATGCCGGGGATCTTCGAGTCGACTCTGGAGGCCGTAAAGGCGCTTGTGGGCGCCGGCATGAGGGTGCAGGTCAACACGGTGGTCTGGAGGAAGTCCTTCCCGCAGCTCCCCGACATATTCAAGCTCGTCTTCGACCTAGGGGTCAAGGTGTGGGAGGTGTTCTTCCTCATAGAGACGGGCCGCGCGGCGAGGTCTCTGGACATATCGCCCCAGGAGTACGAGGACGCCGTCCAGTTCCTGGTGGACGCGTCGCGCTACGGCGTCCAGATAAGGACCGTGGAGGCGCCTTTCTACCGCCGCGCCAAGATGCAGAGGGCCTCGGGCCTCTCCTACAGCTCCCCCACCTACGAGAAGCTGGCGGCGAGGCTGAGGGAGCTCATGGGCGAGCCGGCGAGGCCTCTAGACCCGGCCGTGGTCCCCACCAGGGACGGCCACGGCATAATCTTCGTGGCGCACGACGGCACCGTCTACCCGAGCGGCTTCCTGCCGTATCCCCTCGGCAACGTCCGCAAGGAGTCCATAGTGAGGATATACCGCGAACATCCGCTCCTGGTCAAGATGAGGAGGGGCGAGCTCGGCGGACGGTGCGGCGTCTGCGAGTACAAGGAGGTCTGCGGAGGCTCCAGAGCGAGGGCCTTCGCCGCGTTCAGAGACCCCCTGGCGGAGGACCCCGCCTGCATCTACACGCCAAGGGGCGCGCGTAACAGCGCGTAGGAGATAATACACTAAGCACTATATGGTGCTTAGTTTCCCTTATGTTTAATTCTTTAATAACAGAACCACCAGGTGTCCATGGAATCGATAATGTTCGCGACGACCACGACGAAGCCGCAGCCCCTCTGGAACGGCGTATATTTCAACACCAACACGATAATACCTTGGCCGGTCGTGCTGATATTCGTGGCCCTCTACTTCGTCCTGCTGGCGTGGGCCTGGCGGCCCAAGGAGGGGAGGGCCTTCGGCAAGTTCAGAACGGTCGACTTCGTCTACGTGGCCCTCGTGGCGGCGCTTTTACTGGTCTACAACTTCTTCATCAGCCCCCTGATACCGAAAATAGGCTCCATCACCACATATTTCTACTATCCGCTGATCGGAGAGATATTCTTAATACAGCTGGCCGCCGCCCTGTCGGGCAGGCCCGGCGTCGCCGGGCTCACGATGTTTATATACACGCTGCTGAGCGACATCGTCCACTACGGCTTCGGCGGCGAGCCCTTCTGGTTTATCTACGAGATGACGGCCTACGCCGGCCTCACGGACCTTTGGCTCATCTACAGAGGCGAGGCGATCTTCACGCCCTACCTGAGGCCGCCTAAAGTTCTGGCGACCGACGGAGGCGAGGCGCAGACGGGCGGCGAGGAGGCGGCGCCGCCGAGGAGGCGGTGGATCATCTTCGTGGACGGGATCATCAGCGGTGCCTGGGCCAGCTTGGCCTATCCCTTCTGGTGGAGAGGCTTCTGGGGCACCTTCGTCACGGGCTACGTAACTTCGGTGCAGTTCTGGGCCGTCACGAGCGCCGCCGCGCTGGGCGCCGGCATCGTGATGGGCGCCGTACTCGCCCCGCTGGTTTACTATATTAAGCAGGTGGCCGCCTAACGCCTGATGAAGGTAATCGAACTGAACAACGTTTTTGTCAGATATATAGAGCCCTACCGGCTCGCCCTGAGGGAGGTCACTCTGGAGATCGAGGAGGGGGAGTTCGTGTTGTTGGTGGGCAGGACGGGCTCCGGCAAATCCACGTTGATCAACGCTATAAACGGCGTGATACCCAACATAATTAAGGCGGATGTGCGCGGGAGGATCTCGGTGTTTGGAAAGGACCCGAGGACCGCCCCTGTGTATAAGACCGCGGTTGACGTGGGCACCGTATACCAGGTGCCGGAGAGCCAGATATTCGCGCTGGTCGTCGAGGACGACGTGGCCTTCGGCTTGGAGAACAGAGCCGTGCCGCCCGAGGAGATGAGGGCGAGGGTCCAGGAGTCCCTCGAGCTGGTGGGCCTCTGGCGCAAGAGGGGCCATCCGACCTTCCTGCTCAGCGGCGGCGAGAAGCAGAGGCTGGCCATAGCGGCCATGCTGGCCTTGAGGCCGAGGGTCCTCATACTGGACGAGCCCACGTCCATGCTGGACGCGGTGGGGACCAAGGAGGTGTTCGAGCTGCTCGGCGAGCTGAACGAGCGGGGCATTACCATCATCGTGGCCGAGCACAAGGTGGAGAAGGTCCTGCCGATGGCCGACAGGGTGATAGCCCTGGACAACGGCACGGTGGCCCTCGACGAGGAGCCCCACAGAGCGGTCGCCAAGGGGCTCCAGAAATTCGGCGTGGAGGAGCCCCAGGTGGCCCAGCTCCACAGGCTGGTGAGGCCGGAGGACCCGGCCCCGCCCATAACCGTGGAGGAGTTCCTAAGGGCGAACAGAGGGCTGACGCTCGAGGTCGAGGAGGCCGAGCCCCCCGCGGGCGAGGGGTCCGTCAAGGCCCTGGGGGTGGTCTTCAGATATCCGGGCAACGAGGAGCCCACCCTGAAGGGGGTCGATATGGAGATCCCGCGGGGCTCGGTGGTGAGCGTGGTGGGCCCCAACGGGTCCGGCAAGAGCACCCTCATGTATCTGCTGGCGGGCATAAACAGGCCGACGAGCGGCGTCGTCGAGATCGAGGGGAAGAACCCCTTCGAGCTGTCGGGGCCCGAGAGGGTGAGGCTGGTGGGATATGCCTTCCAGGACCCCGACCAGATGCTCATGAACACCACGGTCGAGGCCGAGATAGCGATGACCCTGAGGCTCGCGGGAGTCAGGGGAAGGGCGCTGAGGAGCCTGGCCAGGCAGACGGCCAGGGACCTCGGAATAGAGGGCCTCCTCGGCAGGAGCCCCCACAGGCTGTCCGTGGGCCAGAGGAGGCTTGTGAGCCTCGCCGCCGTCCTTGCGGCGTCCCCGAGGGTGTTGATCCTCGACGAGCCGACGAGGGGGCTGGACAGGGAGACGGCCGAGGCGACCATGAAGTACGTCATCGAGATGCACCGCGAGAGGGAGATGACGGTGGTTCTGGTCAGCCACGACATGAGGCAGGTCGGGGACTACAGCCAGCTGGTCTACGTGATGTACGACGGCAGGGTGGCCTTCAGAGGAACCCCCGAGCAGGCCTTCGCTGAGGCCGAGAAGCACGTCGAGTGGGGCGTGGATCCGCCTCAAGTTTACTATGTGTCGAGGCACTACGGCAGGCCGGCTGCGACCCTCAAGAGGCTGAGGATCTCACCTGCCGTACAGGCCGACGAGCGAGCCTAGCCCGACGACGTAGGGGCCCGCGGCCCTCAGGACCTGTCTGGCGGGGGCGCCGGGAGGCACCTCCAGGGTTGTGTTGAGCGAAAGGACCAGCACGATGTATCTGTGCGGCCTGCCCGGGGGCGGGCAGGGGCCGCCGTAGCCCACCTCGCCGAAGTCGTTGACCGCCTGTAGCCCGTAGGCGGTGACCGCCGCGGGGGGCACGCCCTGCGGGAGCCCCGTCGAGTTGGGGCTGATGTTGTAGATGACCCAGTGTATGAACTCCCCGCCGGGCGCGTCTGGATCCACCATCTCGACCAGGAGCGACTTGGCCCCCTGCGGCACCCCGCTCCAGGCCAGCGGAGGCGAGATGTCGGCGCCGTCGCAGGTGTATTGGGCGGGTATCGCCGAGCCGTTGCCATATGCGGGAGAGTACACGCGGATCGTCGCCGCGGCGCCCACGGCGCCGCCCCCCTCTACGGCGGCCGGCCTCACGTGGTAAAGGGCCAAGATGGCCAGCGCCACGCTGGCCGCGACGGCAATTAGGGCGACGGCCGCTAGGGCCGACGGCCTCTTCGGGAGCCCCATGGCGCGATGCATCCACGTATATATGAGCCTTATCGCGCCTCGGCCGCATGCTATTTATTTAGCTGGGCTCGTTCCTGCGTGGAGCTGGCCCAGGCCTCCGGTGGCGTCCCGGCGTCGGATCTAGGCTTGATCCTATATAATCCTGCAGTTAATTGGGCCATATCGCTGATCTACCTGATATGGGGACCTGCGCTTGTTATATATCTAATCTTCAAGCTCATAGGCTTCAGGGGGTACATGTCTCTGTTCAGATATGCAGGCGGCGAAACCTTTCTCTACAGGCTGGACCCCAGGGTCAAGATACTGCTCTCGGTGGTCGTCACGACGGTCGCCGCCATGACCGTCTGGTGGATATCGGCGATCCTCTTCGTCGGCGTCATGGCCCTATACGCCTTCACGACGAACGTGAAGGAGAAGATGAGGATAGTGGCCCCCTTGGTGTTGGCCTCCTTTATAGGCACCGCCTGGGCCCAGTCCATGATAGCGCCGTATAGCTACCTCCTCTACGACTTCGGCGAGGTCCACTTCATATACGCCTTCCCCGGGGCGCTCTCGGCCCTCGGCATAACGCAGGCCAACGGCACCGCGTATGTGCCCTATCTGGGCTACGTCCAGAACCCCGTGGGCCTCACCTGGGAGGGCCTCATCTACGGCCTGCAGATAACCTTCAGATCCGTCGCGGCCATAGCGGCCGGCTTGTTGCTGGTGTTCACCACACAGCCCTCAGATATACTGACCTCCCTAGAGAAGTCGGGGCTCCCGGTGGAGCTGGGCTTCGCGTTGCTCCTGGCCGTCTCCTCGGTGCCCAAGGTCCTGGAGGCCTCCATGACCACGCTCAACGCCCTCAAGGCCAGGGGGGTCGACCTCAGGCCTAGAGGCGGAAGCCCGGCGGCCGTCGCCTCCGCTCTAGGCAATACCGTGAGGTACGTGTTGCTGGCGCTGGTGACCATCGTGGTCCTGACCCTCAGGGACGCCGTGCAGATAGCCATAGCGGCCGAGATAAGGGGCTTCAGGGCCAGCAGGAAGAGGACCTACTACCGCGAGATGAAGATGCGCCTGCCCGACTACGTGGGCATAGCTGTCCTGTTGGCTCTGCTCGCCGCCGGGATATATCTATCCGGGGTGCCGGGCCTCGGCGCTATACCCTACAACCCGTAGGCCTAGCCGCAGTTGCAGCCGCCGCCAGAGGCGCCGGCCAGCAGCCTATTCTCCTCGGCGAGCTTCCTCCAGCAGTCGGGACACAGCAGTACCGACCCCACGCCCTTGATGTAGCCCTCCAGCAACGCCGTGTCGGACCTCCCGCACATATGGCACCTATACATCGCTT
>NZ_LCWM02000008.1:46818-50982 GCF_002077075.2 Thermoproteus sp. CP80
AGCCTATTCTCCTCGGCGAGCTTCCTCCAGCAGTCGGGACACAGCAGTACCGACCCCACGCCCTTGATGTAGCCCTCCAGCAACGCCGTGTCGGACCTCCCGCACATATGGCACCTATACATCGCTTTCCTCAACCTGCAATCTAATAAATAAGTCCTTGGATGCAATCTTTGCACATTAAGCAGAAACGATATTAAACGGCGAGAACGACGCCAATGTGGAGAAGAGGTATAGGTTCTTGGACTACTACGCAGTAGCCGCCTCTCTCGGCGTATTGATATCGTTGTTCTCGTTCCTGTCCAGCGAACCCAGGCCCATATACGCCGCGCTCGCGGCCGCTCTGGCCGCTACGGCCATCGTTGCGCTCTTTGAATGGACGTGCGGGTACGTCAAGATCTTCGTGGTAGACGACGAAGAGGTGGTGGCTGTTTGTCTCGGCCGTCGCCGTCGCGTGGCGTCCAGAGCAGAGGTACAGCGCCTTCTGCTGGAGAAATTCCCCCTGTACTCCCGCCTGTCATTTATAGGCCGCGGGAAGGCCGGCCACGTAGAGGCTCCGGGCTACGTGGCTGAGAAGTTGGCCAGAGACGTATCGGCGTGGTGGGATGTCGACGTCGACGAGGCGTTGAGGCCGATCCCGTTCCTCCCGCCGCTGGAGTCCAGACCGTAGCCCTCCGCCGCTCCCATCGAGCCCTTTCCATCGCGGGCTTAAGACCATAAGCCCCTGTGCGCAGTTGAGGGGCGACTAGCCGAAGAGGCCCCAATCGGGCACCTTGAAGTCCTTCCTCAACGGGTAGAGGGGCTTCCCCGTCTTCTCGTCTATGCAGCAGTCTGGATCCAGCAGGAAGCGTTTGCCCATGTGGGGATTTCCGTCGAACCATATGCCGAACATCTCGTGGCATTCCCTCTCGTCGTAGTCGGCCGACGGGAATATGTCGGCGATAGAGGCTACGCGGGGATCGTCGCGCGGTATCTCGGCCCTCACGTTTAGGAGAATGCCCTTCAACTCCGGCGTCAAGTAGGACGCGAACGTGTAGAGCATCACGAACTTCTTCTCCTCCATGTAGTCCATGGCGCTCACCGAGAGGGCTTGGTCGAAGCCTAGGGCCTTGAGCCTCTGGGCGACCTCCCTTATGCTTCCGGCGGGGACCATCACGCAGAGGAGGCCGTCCGGGGAGACGCCGTGGGAAAGCACAAGATCGCCGAGCGCCTCCTTGATCTTCGGCAGAAGCGGATGGTCGGCGGCGGGAGGGCACTTGGGCGGCAGCTTCGCCGACATGGCTACGCCGTCTGGGGCGCCACTGGAGCGGCGGCCGGCTTAGCCGGAGCGGCGGGCTTCGCGGCGGGCTTGGCGGCCGGCTTGGGCTGCGGCAGATAGGGCGTCAAGTCGACCTTGACGGGCTTGACCTCGGGGCCCGGCTTGCCCAATATCTTGTTGCCCACCATGAAGAACGCCCTGATGACGGCCTCGGGCGTCGGCGGGCATCCAGGTATGTAGGCATCGACGGGAACCACGGTATCCACCTGCACCACGTGGTAGGAGTTCCAGAAGAGGCCTCCCCTCACGGCGCAGGCCCCCATGGCTATGACGAACTTGGGCTCGGGCATCTGCTCGTAGACCCACTTGAGGACCTTGGCCATCTTCCTGGTTATGGTCCCCTCGACGAGTACGACGTTGGTCTGCCGCATGGTGTTGAAGGGCAACACGCCCCACCTTTCGGCGTCAAAGACAGGCGCGGATGTGTGGGCGACCTCCACGCCGCAACAGCTCGTCACCAGGTGGACCGGCCACATGGACCACTTGATGCCCCACTTGATGACCCTGTCGAGCTTGGCCTGCCTCAGCATGTATTCCTTGAGTCCCTGCACGACCGACACAACGCATTCCGAGCTCCTCTATAAATATATTTCCCTCTTAACGCTATTAACGTTTTTAAATTCTTTCTTATTTCTATAATTTTCATGATTCGTAATAAATAAAATATATTTCTATTAAATATATAAATATTATTTTTTCTTCAATTAGGACCTTCCTGGGCTTCGGCATCGGCGGCGACTACCCCATATCGGCCACCATAATGTCGGAGTACTCCAACGTCAGGGATAGGGGGAAGCTCGTGGCGCTGGTCTTCGCGAACCAGGGGCTGGGCATATTGGCCTCCGTCGGCGTCGCGCTGGCCAGCGTCGCGTGGCTGCCGCCCGACGTGGCTTGGAGGGTCATGCTCGGCGTCGGCGCCATACCTGCGGCCTCCGTTATATATTTCAGGAGGAAGATGCCGGAGACCCCCCGCTTCGCCCTTCTGGTCAAGGGCGACGTCGAGGAGGCGAAAAGGGCGGCCGGCCTCTTCGGCGCCGACATAACCGCTCCGGCCAAGGTGGAGGGCCTCAGCCTGCACGACTTCCTCTCGAACAACTGGAAGATACTCATAGGCACCACGGTGCCTTGGTTCCTCATGGACATAGCCCTCTACGGAACAGGCGTCTACTCCGGCGCGGTCGTGTCGTCCATAATGGGCCAGGCCAAGTCGATATTCCAGCAAATCCTCTACCAAGGGCTTCCGTTCATGGTGGGCTTCCCCGGATATTTCGTCGCCGCGTTTCTCCTCGATAGGCTCGGCAGAAAGCCCATCCAGAACTTGGGGTTCGCCGCCATGGCCGTCATATATCTAGCCGTCTCGGCGGTGGTCCTGCAGGCCGGCAAGTCCGTGGAGCTCCTGATCCCCGGCCGCCGCAGCCCTGTCGGTATACTCGCTCAGCTACTTCTTCATAAACTTCGGCCCCAACACCACGACCTTCGTGGTGCCCGCCGAGGTCTACCCCACCCGCTACAGGACGACCGGCCACGGCATATCGGCCGCCGCCGGCAAGCTCGGCGCGGCCATATCCACCCTGTTCTTCCCGACGCTCCTATCGGCCATAGGGGTATCCCACCTCCTGCAGCTGCTGGCGTTGGTCAGCGTATTGGGCATACCTTTCACGGCGCTTATGCTCCCCGAGCCCAAGTTGGCCAGCCTGGAGGCGATAAGCGGCGAACATAAATACATAAGGCCTCTGGGCTGAACGCTATCCGCTTTTCGTCGCATCCCTGCCCCGACTGGCCTTTCGGCGGGCCCTCCGGCTGCGCTCGTCCCAGGCGACGAGGGCCGCGACCGTCGCGGACCCCACGAATACGTCCACCATGGGGCTGAAGTCGGCCACGTAGAAGCTGAACAGCGTCGTGTTGCCCATGGCGTAGACCGCGGCAAGCGCCGCCCAGATCGACCAGGGGAACAGCGCGGCCATTTCCAGCTTTCTGTCCCTCAACAGAAACGCCACGGGCGTCAGCGCCGCCCACAGAATCATGACGGCGACGTTGACCCTTGCGTATAGGCCGTTGCCCAGGTAGAACGGGTTTATGTTGAGGAACCAGCCCCAGGGGGTGGATATCTGGCTTTCGGCGTTGCCCGCTATGTGGCCCGACGTCACGTCCCAGCTCGCCATGTGGATAAAGCTGTCCTTCAGCCAGGCGGCGGGGCCGCCTAGGTGGGCCATGAGCGGGGCGGACAGGGCGAGGTAGACGGCGGCCGGTATGAACACGGCGTAGGTCAGCCTCCTGAGGGGCCTCCCCTCGAGATCGCCTATGTAGTACAGATAGGGTAGGAGGAGGGGGAACGTGGTCTCCTTGGCGGCGAAGGCTAGGCCCAACGCCACGGACGAGGCGAGCCTCCGCCCCGACGCCAACAGGTACAGGGAGAGCAGGGCGAAGAAGCCCGCGTAGGCGTCCAGCATAGCTATGCCGTGCAGAGCCCAGAAGTTGGGGTCGAAGATCAACGCGGCGGCGGATATAGCTCCCGCGAGGACCGCGGCGGCCTCGCCCCTGTCCCTCAAGAGCTCGTATCCCGCCAGATACGCGAGGACGACGGCGGCTCCTCCGACTATCCAGCCGGGCAGCCGCCAGGCGAAGGGGCTGTAGCCCAGCGCCGCTATGGACAAGGCCAGGATGTACTTGACGAGGGGCGGATGCTCTAGGTTCAGGTACGTCGAGATGCCGCTCGCGTTGGGGTATGGGTAGGACAGGGTCTCGTTGTAGCCGAGGACCTGCGTGAGTATGTTGTAGGCGGCCGGGGCGTACCAGGTCTCGTCCGAGACGTAGCCCTGAAGGCCGGCGAACTGCGTATAGGTATAGTA
>NZ_LCWM02000008.1:51567-57763 GCF_002077075.2 Thermoproteus sp. CP80
GGCCCTGCTGGCCGCCGCGCTTGTGGTCGTAGCCGGCTTCGTCGACAAATACGACTTGATAATAGAGCCGCAGACGGCCCATATATCCTACAGCCTCGGCGGCTGGGCCGGCGTCGGCTCGATCCACTACGCCCCGGCTCCGTCCCAGATGGAGATAGCTATAGGCTCGGTGCTGGCCTACGCGGCCCTCCTCGCGCTCGGCGTGTTGCTGCTGCCCCTAAAGCCGGGCGAGAGGCCGAGGACGCTCTATATATTCAAATAATCCCTTTTCCCGGCCCCGCGCGGGGTTTTTTTAGCTCAAGCCCCGTCCCTCCAGTGTTGGACCTGCTCAGGTCCGAGCGCGTGAGGGGCGCCTCCTGGTATCTAAGGGAGGCCCTGCGCATCTTGGCCGAGGCGGAGTCGCCGGAGAGGGCGGCCGAGGAGATGAGGCGGGTGCGGCCGGGCATGGCGCCTCTGGACCTCATAGCCCTCGTGGTCGAGGAGGCGGCCAGACGCGGCGTTGAGCTGGGGGCGGCCGTCGAGAGGCTCCTCGCCTACGTGGATAAGGCCCAGGAGGACTTACGGCGTACTATCTCAAGCCTCGGCCTTAGGTGTCCCGCGGATTTCGCCACTATAAGCTTCTCCCGCGCTGTGGGGGACTTCGTCGCCGCGAGGCGCGGCTGTATCCGCAGTCTGTACCTGCTGGAGTCGAGGCCTGGAGAGGAGGCCGCCGAGGCCGCCGAGGAGTACGGCAGACACGTAGACGTAGTGCCGATCCCCGACTCGGCCATGGGCGCCGTCCATCCCGACTACGTCGTGGTGGGCCTCGACGGCCTCTACGCGGACGGCTACGCCTTCAATAAGGTCGGGACCCTCCCTCTGTTGGCCACCGCCAGGTCTATAGGCGCGACGTCCGTCGCGGTCTTCGAGAGCTATAAAGCGGCGCCGTTGCCCAGCCCGGAGCCCTACAGAGTAGCCGTCGAGACCTTGGGCAGATCCGTCGAGGTGCCCCTCTTCGACAGGTTCAGCTCGTCTCTGATAGACATAGCGGCGACGGACCTCGGCGTCTTCGAGAGGCCGGCGGGCGAGCTCGTCGAGAGGGCCTGGGCCGCCGTCAGGAAGGCGTTGGGGCTGGGCTGAGGCCGTCGCCTCGGCGGCCGGCTCTGCATCAATGCATAAATAAATAGGCTATATACCGCTATATGTTTAGGGGGAGGGACGTCTTGACGTTGATCGAGTTCAAGCCGGACGAGGTCGTCGCGTTGCTGGAGATGGCCAAGGAGTTCAAGGCGAGGTACCACGCCGGCGAGATATATACGCCGATCCACCTCGGCAAGACCGCCGTACTTATCTTCGAGAAGCCCTCCACGAGGACGAGGGTCTCCACGTCGGCCGCGGCCCACCAGCTGGGCATGAACGTGATCGTGGCGAACCCCCAGGAGCTACAGCTGGGCAGAGGGGAGACCGTCCCGGACACCGCCAGGACCCTCTCGCGCTACGCCCAAGTGATAGCCGCGAGGGTCTATAGACACGAGACCCTGGAGGAGCTGGCCCAGTACGCGGACGTGCCCGTCCTGAATCTGCTCTCCGATAGGTTCCACCCGCTCCAGGCCCTCGCAGACGCCCTGACCCTCTGGGAGAAGCGGGGTAGGCTCCAGGGGCTGAAGGTGGCCTTCGTCGGCGACGTGGGGAACAACGTGGCGGCCAGCCTGGTGGTCATAGGCTCCAAGCTGGGCTGGGAGGTGAGGCTCGTGGGGCCGAGACAGCTGTGGCGCAACGACGTCTCCAAGCTGGCGGAGGACGCGGGATGGACCGGGGCGCGCGTCTACCAGACGGACTCCCTGGAGGACTTGAGGGGCGTAGACGCCGTGTATACCGACGTCTGGGTCTCCATGGGCTTCGAGAAGGAGGCTGAGGAGAGGGAGAGGCTTCTGAGGCCCTACCAGGTGAACTCGGCGGTTATGGAGGCGGCGGGGCCGCAGGCCCTCTTCATGCACTGCCTCCCGGCGCATAGGGGCATGGAGGTCGCCGACGACGTGATCGACGGGCCGAGGTCGGTGGTGTGGGACCAGGCGGAGAACAGGATGCATACGGCCAAGGCCGTCCTCGCCGCCGTGACGCCCTAGCCGCGGGCGGCCGAGGGGATCCGCCCTTCGCTCAATAGGTGACGTAGCTTATCCTCTCTGCGACCTCCCTGCTTATTCTGTCCAGCCTCTGCCAGTCCTCCTCGGAGAGCGACCACCCGACCGCGCCCGCGTTCTCGGCCACCTGCTCGGGGGTCTTGGCGCCCGGTATCGGGTATATGGCCGGGTCTCTTATCATCCAGTTGAGCGCTATCTGGGCCGGCGTCCTGCCGTACTTGCCGGCAAGCCTCCTCACCTCGGCGATCAGCGGCTCCGCCTCCCTCAAGTTGTGGGGCTGGAAAAGCGGGTCGTTCCTCCTCACGTCGTTGAACGGCGGCAGGTTCTCGGCCGTGTACTTGCCCGTGACGGCTCCCTTGGCCAGCGGCGACCACGCGATCAGCGATATCCCGGCCCCCCTTAGATAGGGCAGGAGCTCCTTGTCGGCCTCCCTCTCCAGCAGATTGTACCTATTCTGGCTCGTCGCCACGTCGACCTTCGAGAGGCACCGCCTCGCGGCGTCAAGCAGCTGGGGCGGGTAGTTGCTGACGCCTATATGCCTCACGAGGCCCCTCTCGACGAGGTCCTCAAGCGCCTTCATGGTCTCGCAGATGGGCACGTTATGCCAGCAAGAGGGCCAGTGGAGCTGGATCAAGTCTATCGCGTCTACGCCAAGCCTCCTCCTCTGGTTCTCCACCGACTTGAACACGTCGGCCCTCCTGTGCCAGTCGCCCGGTATCTTGGTCGCTATGAAGACGTGGCCCCTCAGCCCCAGCTCCCTCACAGCCCTGCCCAGAAACTCCTCGCTCCTCCCCCTGCCGTAGACCGCGGCGGTGTCGAAGAAGTTTATGCCGAGCTCGTGGGCCTTGGCGACTATGGCCTTGGCCCTCTCGTAGTCCATGCCCCTATTGTTTCCCCGAGATCATATCACATGTTGACCGATATTGAATAGAAAAAGGGGATGTCTCTTCAGGATCTTTTCGGCGATCTCCCTTTGCCACGGTGTACCGTTCTTCGCCTTATCGGCGAGATATAACGCTATGACCCTCTTGACGGCTTCGTCCCTCTCTGCCAACCTCAAGAGATCGGTCATACTGATATATACCACGTAGTAGGAGTGTTCGCGATACACGTTAGGCCTAAATCCGGCCGACTCAAGCTTCTTGGTGATAGCGAGCGCCTCCCCGAGATCGCGGACGTAGCGTCTGGCGCAGAACGAGCCGCCCCTACCGTTGGAGAGGCATAGGGACGCTACAACGCCTGCCACGACCACGTCGCCTCTCTCCGGTTTGTCTACCTCAGCGGGTGAAGATTGCTCTGTGGGGATTTCGCCGTTATACGCCTCCCTGAGGACGTCTATACTCCTCTTCGTCTTCAACCTATAGGCCGTTCTGAAGGCATCGTCGGTGGCCAGCTTCACGTCGATCCACTTGTGGGCCCTCAGCAGGTCCAGCAACACGCTGTATGTGCCAGCTACCTCTCTAAGTCTCTTGAATGCCTCCTTGCCTGTGGCTACGAGGGCCTCGTTTGCACCGTTAGTCCTCGAACTCAGCTTCCAAGGCTCCTTGGCCGCAATCACCAGACGATATTTATTATGTAGGATTTTCTTTCGCATGTTCTTCCCGTCCCCTAGCCACATTGTTAACACGGGTGCCCACTCTCCATGCCTGAAGTAGTCCACCACTAGATCTATGGCCCCCGCCTTATCCCATTTTTGTCTCCAATCCATCGCTTTGATATGTACATTTACGCTTGCCCCCTTGCGCGTTAAGTTGACTGTAATGATGCGCACGTGAAGTTCTCCATACCTTGTCACGGCCCAAGCGAATACTTGCCAAGGCTGTGTGGTGCCCATGAGGGGACGGCCGCCCACATTGCCCTCATCGCTCGCCCTCCAGCCCAGCTGAAGCAACTCCAACCTCTCGCGCGGAAGCTTCAGTATGTCGGGGAAGCGTACCGAGGTGTTTACGCCGTGGATTGTGATTTGCGGTGCGGCTACTTTGGCTATGTACATCCACGTCCCGTCCGGCGTGTATAGCTTGTTCCCCTCCATCCTGTAGGTGCCGTCGGCAATTGCGTTGTATATCGCGGTCAGCTTCTCTCTTGCCTGCCTCCGCGCCTCCAGCAATAACTGCTTCATCGCGTCTCTGAAGTGGAAGAGTTGCCTCCTCTCCTCCTCTGTGAGCGGGAACGCCTCGGCGATCCTCTGCGCCGCGTATTCGACGTATGTTATCCACGCCGGGAAGGCCCAGTCCGCCGGCCCGCGGAGCTTGCCGTTCTTCTCTACGGTTGCCAGAACCTCCTCCACCGTCGGCGGCTCGGCCGGCCTCAAGGCCAGCTCAAGGCGGTGCCTAAGTTCGTCTATAGAGAATTTCCTCTCCATGTCTCTATCGGAGGTTGCCGTTAAATTGATTCGATGCGCCGTTGTCCGGCCGAATCGAGCCGTAGCGCATGCGGGGCGTCCGGCTGATCGAATTCGCCGTCTGGGCCGGCCCCTTCACGGCGCGTCGGCCGCAGGAAGCATCTGCGCCTCCGCGGGCCCCGTCCGCCCTCGGCCGCGCGCTTGCAGGGGCAACCCCGAATTAATGTTGACAGGGGGCTAGCCCCCTGTGGGCACGCTCTGCGGAGGGCTCCCTGTAGATCGAAGGAAAGAGAAGGGGGAGGGGGCAAAAGGGAGATTTAAAGCCGAGGACGTATTCAGCCGCTCCGGGCCTTGCCGCGCGGAAAGGGGCGGGGAAGGGGGCCGCCCCCTCCGCCGGGCCTGCGCCCCGAGAGGCGGAGTCCGCCGGCGGCGCCTCGACGGCGCCCGTCCATGCGCGGCTCCGCATTGCGCCGACACGGCTCCACGCCCCTCGGCGTTCCCGACGTTTACAGGGGAAATCCTCGGGAAGCTTGACAGGGAAGTTCTTCCCTGTAAGACTTCCCGGAGGAAATCCCTGTTGGCATGAGGGAACCCGTCGAGGGGTGGTTCAACTTAGCGGTGCACCGCGGAACGTGCATGGATGAGGACATGGATGCGTTCGGGGGATGTTATACCGCATGTATGAAGCGCTGCGTGGACGACTGCCGCAGGGACCCCGCGATATGCCCTGGCGCCCGGGGGGCTGCACCGCCGAGCGCGGCGAGCTCCGCCCCGCCGAGTGCAGGCCCGCCGACATCGACATGGAGCCGGCAGGCTGGGAATAACCCCCTCTTTTTCCCCAACCTCCTTTCCGCGCGGCGGAGCACCCCCTCAGGCGAGGGCGCGGACGAGGCGAAGGAGGGCTAATGGAACCGAGGCGGCTGAGGAGGCGTTTTCGTCGAACTGCCACACGCCGAGGCCTACCCTGGACACCTTCATGTCGGTCTTGCCCAGCCTTATGTAGTCCATGGCCGCCGGCCGGCGCGCGTATAAATTCTTTACGTCCTCAGGAGGCGCAACATGGCGCGGGCGTTTTCCAACATCCAGTGGTCGTTGTTGAAAAAGACATAGATCCTCTCGGGGCCCAGCGAGAGGACGCGCCGGGCCGTCTCCTCCAGCTCCTCGGCGGTATACTCGTGGGCGTACCACGCGGTCCTTCCGTGCATGCGGAGGTAGACCACGCCGTTGGTTTCGACGATCCACGCGGCGCCGGGCTCGTCGACGGAGACCGCGGTTATGCCCAGCTCTCTGCAGAGGTCGACGGTCTCCCCGTCGAACCAGCTCCCGTGCCTGAACTCCACGGCCAGCCTTTCGCCGATCCCCGACGCCTCGGCGAACCTCCTCAACCTCTCGACGTTGGCAGGTCTTCTGTCGAAGGAAGGGGGGAGTTGGGCCAGATAGAAATCTATAAGGGGGTCCAACGGCGAGAAGAGGTCGCGGAACTTCGCCCAGACCTCCATCGCGTCCTCCTTAAGCCTCTTGACGTGGGTCAAATATCTATGTATCTTTACGGCCCAACGGAGCGCCCGCCCCTCCCGCGCCCACGCCTCCACTTGCATACGCCGGGGGAAGCGGTAGAAGGAGGCGTTGAGCTCCACGGCGTTGAGGCCCGAGTTGGCCGCATACCACCTCAACCCGTCCGGGTTCCAGCCGTACATCCAGCCGCTGGTCCCCACGTAGATCTCCACGGCCCTAA
>NZ_LCWM02000045.1 GCF_002077075.2 Thermoproteus sp. CP80
AAGCTGTAGGCGGCAGCTATTTAAGGCGCCCGATCGGCGTCGCCGTGGATTTTTTGTCCAGAGTCCTGGGCGATCCGAGGAGGGAGATAGTCTACGTGAAGACCGACGCGCCTGAGCCGCCGGATTTCTGTTGCGATGTAGGCGCCGCGTTGAGGGCCGAGGTGGCCGAAGCGCTTAGACGCGCGGGCGTGGAGAGGCTCTACCCGTTCCAGTTCGACGCCATCAGGAGCATAAGGTCGGGGAGAGACACGGTGATAATCGCCGGGACGGGCCTGGGGAAGACCGAGGCGTTTCTGGCGCCCATACTCGAGGACAGCTTGGACACCTTCAGGACCCCCGTGGCCGTCATCATGTATCCGACCAAGGCTCTGGCCAGAGACCAGCTGGGGAGAATAAGGGCCCTCGCCGATAGGCTGGGGGTCAGGGCCATGGTCTACGACGGCGACACGTCACCCAGGGAGCGGAGGATATTGTACCAATCCCCGCCCCACATATTGGTGACCAACCCCGATATGGTCAGCCAGGCCCTCATGTACGTCTCGAAATTCCGCCAGCTGGTGTCGAGGTCTAGATACGTCGTCCTGGACGATTTCCACGTCTACAACGGAGTCCTGGGCTCCCATATGTTCTATCTCCTCAGAAGGCTGGAGCGCTTCGTGAAGCCGCAGTTCGTGGCCACGTCGGCCACTCTGGGCAATCCGGCCGAGTTCGCCGAGCTCCTGCTGGGCAGGAAGGCGAACGTGGTCCAGGGGCCTAGGGGGAGGCGCGGCGAATTGGTGCAGGTGCTGGTGAGGCCGCGTTTTAGGTCCAAATGGGCTGAGGCGGCCGATCTGGCCAAGGCATGCATAGAGGAGGGCCTCAAATGTCTGGTCTTCACCGACAGCCATAGGTACAGCGAGATGATATACAGGTCGCTGAAGCTTGAAGGCTACGGCGAGGATGCCGCAGTCCACAGAGCCGGGCTCGGGGCCGAGGAGAGGAGCTGGGTCGAGGAGGCGTTCAAGAGGGGCGAGATAAACGTGGTGGTCGCGACCCCCACGTTGGAGCTGGGCGTGGATATAGGCGATGTGGACGTCGCCGTGCTCGCCTCGGTCCCGCCGACCTTCAACAGATACCTCCAGAGGGTCGGCAGAGTGGGGAGGCGAGGGCAGACGGGCTACGTGGTCCAGATATTGGGCAACGACCCCATATCTAGCTACTACAGGAACTACCCCGACGAGTTCTTCGCAAGATCGCCTGAGCCCCTGGGCCTGGAGCGCGAAAACGAGGACGTGGCGTCTCTCCACATGCTTGCCATGGCCGTCGACAGGCCTCTGAGGGAGGAGGAGCTATCCCCCTACCAGATCCGCCTCCTGGAGGCGCTCGCGTCGGCCGGCTATCTGGAAAAGAGGGGGCGTTTCTACCTTATATCCAAGGCCGGCCGCGAGAAGCTGTCGGATCTGTCGTTGCGCGGGAGCCCGCACGCGGTCAAGATCAAGACGGCGGACGGCGGATTGTTGGGCCATAGGGAGCTCCCCCTCGCCCTATACGAGCTACACCCAGAGGCGATATACGCCCACGGCGGCTCCACCTACATGGTGAAGTCGCTGGATCTGTCCAGGAAGGTCGCCGTCGTGGAGCCGACGGACGCCGAGGATCTGACGACCCAGGCCCTGGAGGACATGGAGCCCCACATGGAGGAGGTGCTGGAGGAGAGGAGGGCCGAGGGGATCCTCTACCAGTACGGCAGACTTAGGATAAAGATCAGCGTGTACGGCTACGCCCTCAAGAGGTTCACCACCGACGAGACCCTGGGGGAATACCGGATAGAGCCCGTATCCTACGAGTTCAGGACCAAGGGCGCCGTCTTCTACATGCCGCACGTCCGCTTCAGCCCCAACGACGCGGTCGACTGGGAGGCGCGGGCCAAGGGTTACCACGCGACGGAGCACGTGCTCATCTCGGCCGCCGAGATCGCCCTGGGCGCGTCCAAGACGGACCTGGGGGGCATCAGCTACCCCGACGGGGCGGTCGTTATATACGACTCCCATGTCGGGGGAAACGGCACCACGAAACTGCTTCTCGGCAACTTCAGGAAGGTCGCCGAGGTTGCGTTCAAGATAGTCGACAGATGCGACTGCGCGGACGGATGCCCCAAATGCGTCTACTCTCCCTACTGCGGCAACAACAACAAGATGCTGTCGAGGAGAAACGCGGCGGAGATACTGAGGCGCATACTGCGCGGCGAGGGCGCGCCGGCGGTCGGAGAGATACCTAGATCGGCAAGGGGGATCGTGTAATCACCCTATCCACACGAGTCCCTCCTCGTCTATCTGCTCCCTTCCCTTGCCCGCCCTCACCGAATTGGCCTTATGCGTCAACCGCAGATCCTCCGCCGCTTGCAGCGCCGGCTCCGGCACGTACAGATCGGCGTTGAGGGGATCGGCCAAGCTCCTCCCCATCCTGTTCTTGTGGCGCCACACCGCGCCGTTGATCCTCTTGATCAACGCGAACAGAGACGGGTCGCCTCTCCACTCAGGCGGCGGATCCTCTATCCGCTCCCTGTGGATGGATCTGCCGTAGAGCTCGCGCCATATCTTGTCCGTGACGAAGGGCATTATGGGCGCCAGCAGCTTGAGGCTGTACTTCAACACGGCGTAAAGGGTGAATATAGCTCCGTTCTGCTCTTCCGACGAGAACACCCCCTCTCTGTTGTAGGCTCTCGACTTGACGGTCTCTATATAGTGGTCCGCGAACTCGTGCCAAAGGAAGTCGTAGAGCGAGAGGGCCGGCTCGTACACGTCGAAGTTGGAGTACGCCCTTATCGCCGCCGCGGCCACCTCGTGGGCTCTCGCCAGCACGGCTCTGTCTATCGGCATGAGCTTATAGCTCGAGGGCTCCTCGAACGAGGTGACGAACCTCGATATGTTCCATATCTTCGTCGCGAAGTCCCTCCCCTCCTTTATTAGGGATTCCAGATAGCGGTAGTCGCTCCCGAGCTTGGCCGCCGCGGCGGCCCAGAAGCGGGCCGCGTCGCCGCCGTATTTCTGCACCGGCGGCAGCGGATCTATGATGTTGCCCTTGGATTTATGCATGGCCTCCCCCTTCTCGTCGAGGCCCATCCCGCTGATCCTGACGTACCTAAACGGCACCTCGCCGTGCAGCAGATAGGCCCTGAGGAGCGAGTAGTAGAGCCAGGTGCGGATTATCTCGTAGCCCTGGGGCCTCAGTATTTTGTCCGGATACACCTTCTCGAAGAGGCCCAAACCCTTTGTGTAGCCGGCGGCGTACATCCAGCTTATGGAGGAGTCGAACCAAGTGTCCAACACCCTCGTGTCGCCCACAAGTTCGCCGTCGGGGCACTGCGCCTTCACCTCGGGCGGAGGCTGGTCGCGCCAAGGCCTATAGTAGCGTCCCCCCTCGGGGGCTATCGGCATCAGCCCATCGCCCTTTCTGCAGTACCACAGAGGCACCTCCGTGGCGTAGTAACGGCGGCGTGAGACCGGCCAGTCCAGCTCCAACGACTTTATCCAGTCCTTGAGCGTGTTCCTGAACTCAGGCGGCCTGAACTCCATCCGGTCGGCCAGCTCCAGAAGGCGCTCCTTGAACTTCAGCTGATGCACGAAGAGCTCCCTCGTGGTGATTATCTCCAGCGGAGTTCCGCAACGCCAGCAGACCGGCACGGTGTGGTGCAGAGGCTCCCGCCTCACTATCAACCCCGCCCTCGAGAGATCCTCGACTATCTTGGCCCTCGCCTCCCTTACGGTCAGCCCGGCGTAGGGCCCCTCCTTCATGCGTCCCCCCTCGTCTACGACGACCCTTATGGGGAGCTTCAGCTCGTTGACTATCGCCAGGTCGCGGGTGTCGCCGAACGTGGATATCATGACCAAGCCAGTCCCGAAATTTGGATTGGCGGCCGGATGAGGCACTATGGGGACCTCCTGGCCCATGGGAGGCACCACTGCGTGCAAGCCCTCCAGCTGTTTATACCTCTCGTCGGCCGGGTTGAAGATGACGGCGACGGTGGCCGGGAGGAGCTCCGGGCGCGTCGTCGCTATCACTATATCGCCGCCGGTCTCCTTCACCCTGAACTTTATGTAGTTCAGGAACGTATCCTCCTCTCTGTACTCCACCTCGGCCTCCGCCAGGGCTGTGCGGCAGCGCGGACACCAGAGCGTGGGCCTCTCGGCTTCATATATCAGACCGCGCCTCCACAGCTCTATGAAGGTCTTCTGCGTCATGGCGCGGTACTCCTCGCTGTCGGTCCCCTTATCCCAATAGGTGAACGACATGCCCCATCTGCGGAATACGGACACGAAGTCCCTCTCCAAACCGTCGAGCTCGGCCTTGCACATCTCCAGGAACTTCTCGCGAGGCACCTCGTGGGCGTTCATCCCATACTTCTTCTCCACTTGAACCTCGACGGGCAGGCCGTTGCGGTCTAGATAGAACGGGAAGACGACGTTGTATCCCCTCATCCTGAAGAAACGCGCCACCATGTCTATCTGCGCGTAGTGGGCGGTCCCGCCTATATGGGGTCTGCCGGAGGGATAGGGAGGCGGCGTGTCTATCACGAGATAGTCGCCGTCGGGGTTTATCCTAATCGCGAAGAGCCCCTCCTTCTCCCAAGCCCTTATGAGGTCCTCCTCCCACTCCAGCCGCCACCTGGCTTCCTTCAGCCTCGGCACTGGGGATAATATATAACGGCTTTTTAATATCACGTTACGGCGGCCGCCCATCGACGGCATGTTTCTGAGGGGCCTGGCTTGAGGAAGGAGGTCCCCACCAGCAACAAGGAGGATGGGGGCGTAGGCTCGGTAGCCGAGCAGAGGCTCGTGGCCTACGTCGACTCCTATACGGCGGAGGCGTCGTGAGGGGCGGCTCCGATGTATATCCTTCAACGGTAGGGCGTATTCTAGTGGCGGAGTAGTTAGGGAGGTAGGGCTTGAGCTTGGCTTCGGCGGTAGAGCCCGGGAGGCGGATCGGCGCAGATTCAATGCGCCGACGGCTTGCCGGCCTTCATAGCGATGGTGAAGGAGTATATGCAGATCCTATGGGAGACCTCGCGGTAAGGTTTTTATAGTGGGTGTATTGGGGTCCGATGCTGAACCGCGAACTGTACTTGATTATAAATAATCTGGGTGGGAAAATCGGCGAATTCTTGGTGGAGCTGAATTTCGATCAGCCGGGCATATTGGCCGCTCTCTCCAACGTATTTGCAGACAGCAACGGGAATATACTCAACATAGCGCTGGACTCCGGGCGCACCAAGATCCACTTCATAGTGGACGTGACTACGGTTGACGAGCAAGATCTGGAGGAGCTCCCCAAGAGGCTGGGCATGTTTGCCTTCGTCAAGAGGGTGCACCACAGGCTGGCCTTGAGGAGGATCTTCGTGCCCAGGTGGATTTCACACGTGATAAACAACGAACCGGCTCTAGCCATCGAGAGGAATTTTGTGGCTAAGCTCACCGATATGGACAGGATGGCGCTCGACATGGCGAGGAGAGACGCGGAGATCGTGAAGTCCGCGTTGCAGGACGGCGATTTGGAGGAGCTCCACGAGGCGGCCTACGTGGTCCAGCTGAGGGGCCTGGCGACCGTTCAGGACGACAACAGCACGAGCAATTTGGTCAATATAAAGTACTGCAGGACTGTGTATCCGCTCTTCAGGAGGTATATAGATACGTTTATATCCTCGGTATCCAATAGGGGCTATAGGCTATTGGACGAGGGAGGTTGCGTCAGGCTTCAGATAGCCTGAGATCGCCCTCAGATAGCCGTCCAGCAGGCCGGCCTTCTCGAAAAGCTCGCACGCCCTGCATACTTCTCTGGACGAGGGGGATCCGCAGTATTTGCATCTGCCGTAGGCGGCCCCCTGGCCTTGCATCATCTCCCCTAGCCGTCGCCCGAAGCTGACCAGGTTGTACTTGACGTTGGGCATCTTCGCCTCTAGTTCTGCCAGCATGAACTTCAAGCCGTATCTGGGGTTGGTGTAGACGTAGGGGCATTCGAGCTCCATCAGCGGTATGCCGTGGTAGTGGGCGTAGACCGCTATTTCCTCCTCCCTCACGTATTTCAGCGGCTTTATGCGCATCACCAGGTCTTTCTCGTCGGCGTCCTCTAGGCCGAGCCAGGCGAACCGCCTTAAGTTCCCCATCAACACGTTCAGCAGGACCGTCTGGGCTTCGTCGTCTAGGTTATGCGCCGTGGCTATCTTGGTCCAGCCGCGCCTCTTGCCTATGATGTTCATGGCCTTGCGCCTCAAGACGCCGTCGACGGCGCACATGTGGACGTCGACGCCGTTTTTCCACAGCCGCTCTGCGACCTCCAGGGCCGAGTACCCGAACACCTCCTTGAAGTTATATACGGAGTACGCTATCCCGTACCTCTCGGCGAGCCCCTTCACGAAGTCCGCCCTGGACATCCTGTAGAAGCAGCTGTAGGGATGGCCCTCGTTGATGGTGAAGGCCTCAAGCGCGACGTCCTTGAGGAACCCCTTGGACTTCAGTCTGCCCAAGACGTCGAGCAGCACCAAGCTGTCCTTGCCCCCCGATATGGCCACCGCCACTCTGTCCCCGGGCTCTATCATCCTCTCCTCGCGGATAGTGCGCCTCACCCTCTCCTCGATCGATCTAAATAGACAATTGAGGCAGAGCCTCTCGCCGCTGCTCCTGCGGAGGAACTGGGCCGGCCTCTTGCCGCACGAGGTGCAGAGAGCGGTCATCCCAGGTGGGGTATTGCGCCGTGTTTCTTCTCCGCCTTCTCTATCTGGATGGTGTATGTATCGAATCTGGTTCTAAATATATAGAAGACGGCGCCGCAGTGCTTGCACCGGGCTATCATGATGGTGTTCTCGGGGCCTTTATGCCGGTAAGTATGCGGCGGCGGCATCGCCTCCCACTCGGGGAGATTGCACACGGGGCAGAATATCGACACCGCTGAGGACCTCGAAATTGGCTTATATAATTTTAGGGGAATATGGTCGCCGAAGCCGCGGGGTATCTTTTTATGCGGCCGTTAATATCGTGAGGATAGTCCAACCGTCCGTCCGCCTCCTGGGCGCCTGGGGCTCGGAGGCCCTGGCGTCGGCCTTGACCGACATCCTGTATAGAGGGACGTCCGTCGAGGACGCCCTCAAGGCCCAGCCGCAGGGCGTCGTCGAGAGGAGGGTGTCGGGGTTCTACAGGCAGGGCCACTGGTCGGTCTTCGAGTTCATGGGGGCACAGCTCCTGGTGGAGTGCAGTAGGGCCTGCCACA
>NZ_LCWM02000075.1 GCF_002077075.2 Thermoproteus sp. CP80
GGTTTTTATGGTTGTGGGGTTTGGCCGTATATGTGGCTGTTCATCACGGGCCAGGACTGGCTCATAATACTGATCGCCGTGGTCATCCTCCTCATATGGGGCCCCTCAAAGCTCCCCGCCCTGGCCAGGGGCCTCGGGCAGGCCCTGCACGAGTTCAGAAGGGCCTCCCAAGGCCTGGCCGCAGGCGAGGACGAGGACTACAGGAAGCTGCTGGAGGTGGCCAAGAACCTAGGCATAAACACAGAGGGCAAAACCAAGGAGCAGATACTGGAGGAAGTAAACCGCAAGGTCGCCGAGATGAACAAGAAGATAGCGCTAGGCTGACTTCCTAATTCCAACCAGCTCCTTCAAGGCCTTGGCGACGGGCGCAAGCCGCCGGTTCCCCTCGGCCAGATCGTCCAACACGTGCGCCGCCATCGAGTAGAGACCGGCCTCTAGATAGGTCCTCAGCTCGCTCCACAGGAAGTCCGCGGAGCCCGTGGCTAGATACCTGGCGAGCGGCGGATCCCACTCTAGC
>NZ_LCWM02000009.1 GCF_002077075.2 Thermoproteus sp. CP80
CGCCCCGGGTAAGGTTTCCGGCGTTGACTCCAATTAAGCCGCAAGCTTCACCCCTTGTGGTGCCCCCCCGCCAATTCCTTTAAGTTTCAGCCTTGCGGCCGTACTCCCCAGGCGGCGGGCTTAACGGTTTCCCTACGCCACCGGCCGGGCCCTAAGCCCGGCCGACAGCTGGCCCGCATCGTTTACAGCCGGGACTACAGGGGTATCTAATCCCCTTTGAGCCCGGGCCAGGTCGGCTTGGTGAAGTAAAGATGAGGGGGATTGAAAAAGGAGGGTTAATACGCGCGGGTCGTCGTAGGACTGGACGATCAGATCTAGGAGATGGTTTTTCTCAAGTCCATGGAATCTTTTGGAGTTGCGGGTTATTTTTACTCCGTCAAGAAACCTAATCTCCTTGGCGTAGCATATGATGTCGTTCTTTGCGCTGAGGTAGACATGTTTTTCCTTGTCATCGTGAGGATTAAACTTAAGCTCCCTCAGAATGTTAATAACTTGTGTTCTTATGTCTACACTCTTGGCTGTGATGAATACCTTTCTTACCAAGAACTTGTACTTACCCTTTCTGCCAAGCGACACCGAGACGCCACCGTCACACGATGCCAGAACCTTTATAAACCACCTGGCGAGGTCTAAATCTTCATATAAGTCGCTTGGCAAGGTAACTCCACATCTGGGCTTGCATAAAATTCCTGGTGCAACTTCTGCTATACGCCTCACGTACCCTTCTCCTTTTATTTTCACTACGTAGGAGTGATTACTTCTCTTCACGACATAGCCCTTGTAGTTAAACGCCTTTGCGGCGGCTTGTCTGAAGCGTTCTATTAGGGCTGTATCTGTGGTGGTGAAGTAAAGTTCTTTCCCACGATATATGCCGCCATCGGAGAGAATAAACGGTAGCAACTCTATGGCCGAGCGTCTGTCGCACTCCATGGCGTTTTGCTACGCTTCAGTATATTAAATCTTACGCAACGCCGACCTGGGCCCGGTTTGCTCCCCCGGCTTTCGCCCCTCACCGTCGGGCGCGTTCTGGCCGCCCGCTTTCGCCACTGGTGGTCCTCCGGGGATTATAGGATTTCGCCCCTACCCCCGGAGTACCGGCGGCCTCTCCCGCCCCCTAGCCCGGCAGTATCGCCCCCTGCCCCCGGGTTGAGCCCGAGGATTTCAGGAGCGACTTGCCGGGCCGGCTACGGGCGCTTTAAGCCCAGTAATCACCCTGACCACTCGCGGGGCTGGTATTACCGCGGCGGCTGACACCAGACTTACCCCCCGCTTATTCGCCCGGCTCCTTACACCGGGCAAAAGCCGGGCTCTTCGCCCGGCACTCGGGGTGGCCCCGTCGCGGTTTCCCGCATTGCGGAGTATTCGCGCCTGCTGCACCCCGTAGGGCCTGGGCCCTTGTCTCAGTGCCCATCTCGGGGCTCACGGCTCTCACCGCCCCTACCCGTCTTCGGCTTGGCGGGCCGTTACCCCGCCAACAACCTGATGGGCCGTGCCCCCACCCTCGGGCGGATCCCGAGAGATCGCCCGAGATCCCTTTGGGGGAGGGGGCCTTCCAGCGCCCCTCCCCTATGGGGGATCAGCCCCAGTTTCCCGGGGTTGTCCCCCTCCCGAGGTCAGGTTGGGCACGTGTTACTGAGCCGTGCGCCGCGCCCGGCGCCCCGGGCGCGCGACTCGCATGGCTTAGCCCCACCCCGATAGCGGTCAGGTCCGGCAGGATCAACCGGTTTCGAGAGCGGCCGCAGGCCGCCCTCGGGGGCGGGACCACCCCGGACTCCGCGCGCGTACGGCGGCGTGGGGTTTTCTCCTCCGCGCCCCCGCCCGGGCTAGCCCCAGGAGGGGACATCGGAGGAACATGAGGGTAGTTCGGCCGAGGCCCCGCCTCGGCCACACGGATAAAGGCGCGTTATCTGTTGAATGCAACTAGTTAAATACTTTTCGCTATCTCTCCCCCCAGCTATCTATTTCCGTTATTATCCTGTTTATATCTCTTTCGGACGGATATAAGGGCGGGCGTTTCCATCTCCGTGTGTTTCGTGGTTGAGGGGAAGGCCTATGTAGGGGGCGCCGTCCGCTACGTATCTCTGCTGGTCGAGGGCGGCGTAATTAAGTCGCTTAGGGGGAGGGGCGAGGGGTGCAGAGTCCTCCAGTTTTCGGGGAGGCACCTCATACTGCCGGGCTTCGTGGATATACACGTCCACTTTAGGGACTGGGGGCTTTCCCACAAGGAGACGCTGGCCGGCGGCTCGGCGGCGGCGCTGGCGGGCGGCGTGGTGGCGGTGCTCGACATGCCTAACACCAGGCCCCACATAAGGACCGCGGGGCTCTACGCCAGGAGGCTGGCCGAGGGCTCCTCCCTGCCTATACTCTACGGGGTCCATATGGGCGTCCCGGAGGACCTCGGGGAGCTGGAGGCGGCGAGGCCCGGTTCGGTCAAGATATATCCCGAGGACGTGGCCCAGTTCGGCTGGCCGCATGTGGAGCGCCTTCTCGACAGATGCAGAGAGCTGGGCTGCACCGCCGTGTTCCACTGCGAGGATCCCCAATATATATCTGGGCGCAGGCCTCCGGAGGCCGAGGCCAGATGCGCCGATCGGGCCGCCGTCTATGCGCGGCGGGGCTACAGGATACATATCACCCACGTCTCTCTGCCCTATACGGTCGAGGCGTTGAGGGGGCTGGCGACCCTCGACGCGACGCCGCACCACCTCCTCCTCAGCTCGGACCGCTGCTCCGGCCCTCTCTGCAGGGTGAACCCTCCCCTCCGCTCCGAGGACCAGAGGAGGCGCCTCCTGACCCTCTTCCTGGCCGGCGCGGTCGATATGTACGCCACTGACCACGCCCCCCACGCGCTGGACGAGAAGCTTTCGGGCTCGCCGCCCCCCGGCATCTGCAGCCTGGACGTAGCGTCGTCCCTCCTGCTGAGGTTCTGGCGGGATGGGCTCCTCGGCCTCGACGACGTGCTGCGGCTCTACTCCTTCAGGCCCGCCCGCTTCGCCGGGCTCGACGTATCCCTAAGGCCCGGCGCCCCCGCCGCCTTCTCGGTGTTCCGGCTCGAGGAGTTCGCGGTCTCGGAGCGGGACTTCAGGGGGACTTGCAGGTTCTCGCCGCTGGTCGGCCTGAGGGCGTTCGGGAGAGCGGTGGCGGTGGCCTCCAGGGGCGTTCTGCGCCTCCTCGATACGGGCGAGGCGGTGGCCTAGCCCCGGCCGGGGCGAGCCGGTCTGTACCAGTTGTCCCTCTCGACGGGCTGGAACCCCGCCCTCCTTATGAGCTCCTCGACGTCCTTCCTAGTGGCTATGGGGGACCTCCTCCTCTGTCCCTCCAGCACCTTCTCCTCGTACAGAGTCCCGCCGAAGTCGTCGGCGCCGAAATACATGGCGAGCTCCGCCGACTCGGGGCCGTTCGTGAGCCAGGAGGACTGTATATGCGGTATGAACGACTCGCCGGTGAAGGCCAGCCTGGCGGCTGCCACTATTCTGAGCAACGTCGCCGACGTCCTTGGGTATCTGACCTTGGCCCCCAGCCTGTTGCCTTCGGGCTCGTAGTTCCACGCTATGAAGGCCAGGAACCCGTGCGTCTTCCTCTGCAGTTCGGCGATCTTGCGTATGTGCTCGGCCCAATCCTCGGGCCCCTCCACGTGGCCGTACATCATCGTGGCCGAGGTGGGTATCCCAAGCCCGTGGGCCTCCTCCATGATCCTCAGCCAGACCTCCGCGCCTATCTTCTTGGGCGATATCTCCTTCCTCACTCTGTCCACCAGTATCTCGCCGCCTCCTCCGGGCATGGAGTCCATGCCGGCCTCCCTCAGCCTCTCCAGCACCTCGCGCCACGTCATTCTCTCCCTCCGCGACAGGTAGTCCACCTCGAGCGGCGAGAGGGCGTGTATGGCTATATGGGGGGCCTTGGCCTTGATGGCTCTGAAGAGCTCCTCGAAGTACTCGATACCTATCTCGGGGTTGATGCCTCCCTGGATCAGAACTTGGCTGAGGCCGTGCTCGGCGTCGACGGCGAGCACCCTCTTCACCGCGTCGCCCACCGCGAGGGCATAGGCGTCCCCGTCCCCCCGCGCCCTCCAGAAGGGGCAGAAGTCGCACTCGACGACGCAGATGTTGGTGTAGTTCAGCACCATGCTCGATATGTACGTGGCGGTTCTGCCGTACAGCTTGGTTCTGAGCCTCCAGGCCTCCATGCCGAGCTCCCAGAGGTCGCGCCCCAGAAGCTCCCCGACGTCCACGGCAACCCGGCGACTCCGCCTTTAATAATTAGCGCCTCCGCGGCGCCTCATTAATTAAATACATGTCGTAGCTGTCGATGGAGCCGCGCGAAATCGTCGAGGCGGCCCTCTCGGGCTTGAGCAGGGGCGAGGCCGTCGAGCTGCTCGCCGAGGGGGACTTCATGGCGCTGGCCAAGGCGGCCGAGGAGGTGACGCTCAAGCTATGGGGCGACGCGGTCACCTTCGTGAACAACGTGGTGATCAACTACAGCAACGTCTGCGTGGCGAGGTGCCCCATCTGCGCCTTCTACAGGCCGTTGGGGCATCCCGAGGCGTACACCCGCCGGCCGGAGGAGGTGGCCAAGGCCGTCGCCGAGGCCTCCGCGAGGCTCGGCGTGACGGAGCTACATATAAACGGGGGCTTCAACCCCGAGCTCGATATAGAGTACTTCGAGGGGCTCTTCAGGTCGGTCAAAAGGGCGGCGCCCGGCGTGGCCGTGAAGGGGCCCACCATGGCTGAGGTCGACTACTACTCCCGCCTCTGGCGCATGTCGTGGAGGGAGGTGCTGGAGCGGTGGAAGGAGGCCGGGCTTGACGCCATCTCCGGCGGCGGCGCCGAGATATTCGCCGGGGAGGTGAGGAAGGCGGTCTCGCCGCATAAGATCTCGGGCGAGGAGTGGCTGAGCATAGCGGAGCTGGCCCACAGGCTGGGCATCCCCAGCAACGCCACCATGCTGTACGGCCACGTGGAGAGGCCGGAGCACGTGGTGGACCATATATACAGGGTGAGGGAGCTCCAGGAGAAGACCGGCGGCCTCCTCCTCTTCATCCCCGTCAAGTTCAACCCGCTCAACACCGAGCTCTACGCGAGGGGCGTCGTGAGGGGGATGGCGCCGGCCGCCTACGACGTCAAGGTCGTGGCGATAGCCCGACTGATACTCCTGGATAGGCTCAAGGTGGGGGCCTACTGGCTCTCGACGGGCAAGAGGGTCGCCTCCACCCTGCTCCTGGCTGGGGCGAACGACCTGGTCGGCACCATGTACAACGAGGCGGTGCTGACGGCCGCCGGGGCCAGGCACGGAGCCACTGCTGAGGAGCTCGCCGCATTGGCGAGAGAGGCCGGGAGGAGGCCGGCTCTGAGGGACACCTTCCACAGAGTTCTGCGATGGCTCTGAAGGTCGTCAGAATTAAGTACGCCCACAGCGAGCCGCTCTTCTGGAGGGCCAAGGTGCAGGCCATCGAGGCGGGCAACGTCGAGGCCGCCGGTCTGCTGCTCAGCGGCGTTGCGGATATAGGCTTCGTCCCGATTACCCTCGCGGCTGAGCACGGCCTGCCGATAATCCCGCGTCTTGCCATCTACAGCGTGGGGCCCATAATTTCGTCGCGTCTCTTCGCGGGGCGCGGCCGCGGCGGGCCTTGCGCCGTCAGCGACACGACAGTCAGCGCCAGGGCTCTGTCGGTCCTCCTCGGCCTCAAGTTCGAGAGGGTGGACGACCCCTGGCGCGCCTTGGATGCCTGCTCGCAGGTGCTGGTGGTGGGCGATGAGGCGTTGAGGATGGCCGATAGGGGCGTGCCCCACGTGGTGGACGTGGGCGAGCTGTGGAGCGAGCGGGTTGGCTCGCCTCTGGTCTTCGCGGTGTTGGCCGCCAGGCCCGGCGCCTCCGGCTTCGAGGAGGCGGTGGCCGAGATGGAGAACTCGGTGGCCAGCTTCTACGAGAACCCGGGCCCCTTGATAGACGCCGTAGCTAGGAGGCTCTCAGTAGGCAGGAGGCTCGTGGAGGAGTACTACCAGCGCTCTCGGTATCTGGTCAACAGCTCGGTGTCCGAGGCGATGAGGAAGGAGGCGGAGATCTTGGGCCTCCCTCCCCTGCGCTTTGCGCAAATTTAAAATAGGGACGGCGGCGGGGCCATGGAGCTGGTCCTGGCCCATTCCCCCGACGCGGACGACGCCTATATGTTCTACGGCATAGCGTCCGGCGCCGTCAAGAGCCGCTTCGCCTTCAGGGAGTTCCTGGCCGATATAGAGACCCTCAACAAGCTGGCCGTGGGCGGCGCGGCCCTCGACTTCACCGCCCTCAGCACGGCGGCCTTGGGCTTCACCGATAGGTACTACGTCTTGAGGGTCGGCGCCTCCATGGGCGACGGATACGGGCCTGTCGTCGTGACGGCGCGTAGGACCGACGACATAAGGCTGGCGGCGGTGCCCGGCAGATACACGACCGCGGCGCTCTTGCTCAAAATGGCTATGCCCGGCGTCAAGGCCGTCGAGGTGCCCTTCGACAAGATACTCGACGCCGTGTCGGCGGGCGTGGTCGACGCAGGGGTCCTCATACATGAGGGGCAGATCACCTACGGGCGCCTCGGCTTGAGGAAGGTGGTGGACCTAGGCGAGTGGTGGCTCAGCGAGAAGGGCCTCCCCACGCCTCTGGGCGTGGACGCGGTCAGGAAGGATCTGGGCCTCGACGCGGCCGAGGAGCTGAAAAGGCTCCTCCTAGAGTCGATAAGATATGCCGAGACCCATAGGGAGCAGGCCCTGGGCTACGCCTCAAGGTTCTCCAGGGGGCTTCCCCTCGACGACGTGGCGCGCTTCGTGGATATGTACGTAAACGAGTACACCAAGGATATGGGCAGGAGGGGGGAGGAGGCCGTCGAGGAGCTCCTCTCGGAGGCCAGGAGGCGGGGTCTCGTCGAACTGGGCGAGGCGGAGCTCGTTTGACGCAGGGAAAATTTTTAACGACCTGCATCAAGGGGGCTCTATGCAGGTCTCCATGGAGATCGCCCTTCTCCTCGAGGCGCTGGCGGCCTTCGGCCTGACGGCGGCCATGTACAGAGCCTTGCTGAGGCTCGTGAGGATAGACCCGACGGTGCTCGCCATAGCTTTCTACATGGTGCTTCTCACAGTCTCGCAGTACGCGGCCTCCAAGATAACCGACTACCTGGGCTTCTTGGTGCCGGCGGGCACCATGACCTACATAGCGACCGTGGCGATGCTCGACGTCATAGTCCTGAGGGAGGGGTTCCACTACGCCAGGAACGTGGTCCTGGCGGGCTTCCTCTCGCAGTGGCTGATCACCGCCGTCAACTACATAGTGGTGTATCTCCCCTCCCCCGTCGCGCCCAACTCGATATACGAGGCCGTGTTCTCCACATCGGCCAGAGTGGCCTTCGCCTCGCCGATAGCCTACCTCGCGGCGGAGACCTTAGACGCCTACATGGTCGCCAGAATAGGCGGGGCCATCTGGAAGAGAGTCTTCTACTCGGATCCGGTCGCAATGGCCGTCGACACCTTGGTGTTCATGCCCATAGCCTTCTGGGGCGTCTTGCCCCCGCAGGTCTTCTGGACGGCGACCGCCGGCTTGCTCATATCCAAGATCTCCATGGCGCCTGTCGTGGTCGGCGTCGTGTACCTCAACAGAAAATACTTGTTGAGACAGGCCTACGAGAGGGCCTCTTGACCGCGGTTCCGCGCGGCCGCCGACCGCCTCGCCACCATGTACTCCACCTTGAGCACTCCGCGGCATCTCCTGATGCGGCCCAGCAACGCCTTGAGGTCCGACGGGCTTTCGACGCTGGCCCTCGCAACTATGTACCCCGAGGGCGAACTGTAAACTTCGCTGACGTTCGGCGACTTGCTTATATAGGAGGATATCTCGTCGGGCCAGCCCAGATGGGCCACTAAAATCAGCACCTCCATGAACTATAATCTGCCTTAAAAATTTTTCCCATAGCTAAAGTCATTGTTTAAAAATAATAATTTTTATTATTACATAAAAATGAGTATTATCCTATTTTATAGCTAAATAGAGGCCGTAGGCGTTGAGCTGCCCTAAGCCTGTCACGGGATTCCACTGCTGCATAAGCACCGTGTAGAGGCCATTCTGGCCTCCGTACGTCGGGAAGAACACGCCTTGGAGGCCGCTGTAGAAGGCCGCTGTAGGTATCACGGTCCCCTCGACGTAGGGGGCTTGGCTTCTGGCGTAGGCCGCGTAGAGGGTCGGCGCCAGCAGGCCTATCTTGAACCCAGGCAGGCCGCTCTGTATCGCGGCGGTCATTCCAGCCGTCAGCGGGGACGCCAGGCTCGTGCCGCCGATAAGGCCTAGCAGACTCCCGTTGATCACTATGAGCACGCCCGTGTAGGGATCCGCGTCGGCGGCTACGTCGGGCACCCCTCTATGGCCCGCGGGGTAGAAGAAGTACTTATAGCCGTAAAGGGCGCTGAGGGTCGGCTCGTAGACGATGGGGCGTTGGTATGTTATTCCGGCCATCGCCTGGCCCGGCGTCTCGCCGAATATGAAGGAGTACCCGCCGCCGGAGCCCCACATGTAGCGGGAGTTCCAGCTCCACGCGCTTTCCACCCTAGTTATGAAGCCGTCTGAGACATATGCATGTAGCGACGTGCCGCCCACGGCTGTCACCCAGGGGTCGCTGGCCGGATACAACACGCTGGGCTCTATAGGCAGGCCGAGGTACTGCCAGAATATGTCGAAGGCGCCCCAGTCACCGGACGAGGCGAATACGCCTATCCCCTCGGCCGCCGCTTGCATGAATATCTCGTCGTATGCATACAGGAGTTGCGGCGTTGGCGGGGGCGCTATGTACGCATCCTCAGGCGCGCCCCAGCTCAAGCTTATGAAGTTCGCCATGGAGTTGTTGACCAGATATTCCACCGCTATGAACAGATCGTCGCCTGCGTCGGGCGATACCGCCAGCACGATGTTGGCGCCGGGCGCCATGGTGTGGGCGTACTCTATATCTAGCGCCGTCTCGTAGGACCAGCCGAGGGCTGAGCCGAGGTTGTACTGCGTTATCATCGGCATGCCCACGGGATAGACCACGCTGAGGGGCGCCTGGGGTAGACCGAACAGCTTGTTGAAGAGGGCGAGGTCGTAGGCTGCGGCGTCTTGGTATACGTACCTATAGGCCGCGGTGAAGTTCACGTCGCCGAAGGCGTCCACTATGCCTATGGTCACGCCTCTGCCGTCCGCGCCGCCTGACAGCAACGGCAGTTCGTCATATATGAACTGGAGGCCCTTGGGGAGCCATATCTCGAAGTCCCTGTACCTTATTTGGAGGGGCAACCCGCCGACATAGGTCACGTTGCCTAGGGCCTGCGACAGATCTCCGACGTTGGCGGTCACGTAGGCCGGCCTGTAGGCAGGCGCGCGGCTACTGCCCGCCGCGAAGTACCCTACAGGTATGCATTCGCCGACTATGATCCATTTGGCGATCGAGCTGGGGGCCGTCTGCAGGTCGGCTATCGCCGCCTGCACCGCCGAGACCGTGCCGTTGGCCACTACGGCCATTGGATACATACCGATTGTATTAAGGCCGTGTGACGACGCAACGCTCTCTACGTACGAGAAGACTTGGGCAGGCGGGCTGTACCACTGGGCGAACTGCTGCGGCGTTATGAATTTATGGTAGTAGGGGCTGGACGGCACGTAGTACTGCTGGTTGAGGAGGTAGTTCAGGCCGTTGGGCGTGGTCGCGTTGCTCAGCCACAGCCACACTATCAGATGCGCCGTGGCGTTCTGGGCGACGCCGGGAACCGTCTGGCTACAACTTAGGTAGAGCGGCTGGGCCGCCGCCACGGCCACGAACAACATCGATGCGATTACCAGTAGATTCTTGGCCATAAAGAGAATAAAATATAGGATTTTTAAGTATTGATAATTTGATATATCACCGTATAATAATTATTTTGTAATTAAATCGCTAAAGTTCTTATCAAAATATTTTATACAATATTTATAGACATTATTCAATATATTGAAATATTTAAAAACCCATCAGATCCGTCCAATATGCACAAATTGAAAGTAATCGCAATAACAATGGTGTTGGTGACACTATATCTGGTCGGGATCGCATCTGTGCCGAGCGCACCTCCCGCCTTCCCTCCCGTGAGGCCGCCTTCCACCCATATGCAGGTCACGCTGCCGCCCTCCTGGTATTCAGGCAACCAGGCTCCCGTCGGCGTGACGGACTACGGCGCTTACTACTCGGGCTCGGTGGAGACGCCCTACAAGTACTCCACCAGCGAGTTCATGGGCAACTTCACAATATATACCGCCAGCTTCACGTCTAACAGCAGGTATTATCCAAACAGCTTCTCGATACAGCTAAACGTAGTCCTCAACTACACCAAGACTAATGGACAGAGCGCATACCTCTGGGTTCAAGACGTCGCAGTTATAAACACAGCGACGAACCAGATGAACATAGTCGACAATATTTGGAACCTAACCTCAAGCAAGTCCGTGTTGAAGGGGGTGAGCGGTAACGGCAAGATCTATACATATCAAGGCCAGAACTACTATGCATACCAATATCCGTCTACGATATCCTTCGCATATCCTCTCCAGGTATCGCTCTTCGTGACGGTCTCGGTTAACTCGCAGAGATACCCCGTGATAAACTTCTATTTCATATACGGCGGGAAGGTGGTCCAATATGACAGCGTGGTGGTCAAGGTGCCCGTCCAGTCCGCCGCCTTCTACGTAGAGGGGTACACGACGTTGCCCAGCGGCCTTTATGAAGACGCCGAGCTGGTCACCGGCGGCCCCGGCGGAGGCTCCAACGCGTCGCCGTCGGCCTACAAGGCGTACTACACGCTCCAGTTCCTCAACGGGACTAAGCTGGTGTCGGTGCCTCACGCGTTCGACTACGGCGCCGATACGGCCGAGACCGTGACCGGCATGGCGGATACGGCCGTCGGGTCCTACACAGCCTACCTATATCCAGGCTCCGAGAGCTGGAGCGCCCTCTGGTGATTAGAGGAGGGATCCGGCGAATTCCGCTATTTTTTCCCTGGTCTCTCTGTCCTCTATCTGTAGGGCGGCGGCCAGCAAGATCTGCGCCAGCAACGTCCTCCCCTTATCGGCGCCCAGCCCGTTGACGAGCTGGGCCGTCAGGCTACCGACGAAGGCGACTGCCTCGTCCACCCTCAGCTCCAGCCCCTCCAACAAGCCGGACACCTTGTCCTCCGTCTTGTAGAGGACGTACATGGTGGAGAGGACCAGGAAGTCCTTCTCCCCTATCTTGTTCCGCTCTGCCCACTCGGCGACCGCCTTCTCGTCGCCTCTGGACATCGCGTCTGCGAATTCGGCGAGCTCCTTGGCCGATATCCCGAACAACTTCTCCGCGTCGGCTATAAACCTTGCCGTCCAGTCGGACGACATAAATTTATCGCTGTCCTTAGTATAAAAAAGTGAGGCCTAGCCGCGTCGGCGCCTCGTGGCTTATAGGGGGCGTGTCGGTGGATGTCTCCGAGCCCGTCCACGTCAAGTACGTGCTGTTGACTCACCACCACGCCGGCCATATCTCAGGCCTGGACAAGATATCTCCGCGGGCCGTCGTGGCGAATCCCTTCGAGGTCGCCATGCTGACCGACGGGGCGAGGTTTAGGGGCTACGTCGCCGCGGTGCTGAGAAGGGCGGGCGCGCCCCCCAGAGAGGTGCAGGCCGCGGGCGCCCGTGCGCGTTTCGCGAGGATGGCGGCCGGCTGGGTCGATCTGGACGAATTCTCGGCGCAGGTGCTGCCCTGCGGATCCCACACGTGGGGCCATACCTGCTTCAAGACCGAGGAGGGAATCTTCGTGGGCGATGTGGGCGGCTGGGTAGTGAGCGTGGGCTCCCTGAGGCGCGTAATAGCCCTGTTACGCTCGCTGGGCGGCCTCGCGGCCTACCCTGCCCACGAGCCCCCCACCACCGCCGCCCAATATGCGGAGATCCTGGAGGGCCGTCTGAGGAGCCTGTTGAGGGCCTACGGGGAGTGCTCCTCCGAGGGCGTTCCCTACGCGATGGCTCTATGCGCGAGGGGGGAGGGGGATCCGCTCAGGCTGGCCGAGGAGGGCATAGCGTTCGCCAAATACCTAGCGGAGCTCGGCCTGGCCAGGCTTGTCGTGAAGGACGGCAGATATCGCGTCAAGAAGCTGGGCTAGCGACCCGACCTTGAATAAATGCGACGGCGCGCGTCTGTCGTCGGTGGAGCCGAAGCCCTTGACGTACTCGGCGCAGGCCGAGAGCCGTGCCGCGAGGTCGGACTCCCTCAGGCGCGTGGCGAACGCCGCGACGGCCTCGCAGGGCAGATAGTCGACGTGCCAATGCCTTCTGGCGGGTCTTCTCAGATGTCTGGCGATCCTTTTGTGGCACGAGACGCCGCAGGAGCCGACATATGCGTAGAGCCCCTCGTCCAGATAGAACCTCCTCGCCTTGGTCTCCACCACGGAGCTAGGGCATCTGAACAGAACTAGGTAAGACATCTCCTCACCTCGGCGACGAGTCTCGGCAGTATCTCGGCCGCCTTTCCCCGTATCTTGAAGTCGGCTATATCGTCCAGCGCGGTCTCGCCGGGATCCACGACGGCAATGACGGCGCCGTTCCTCTTGGCGATCCGGGGTATGTGCGCGGCGGGGTAGACCGCGCCCGACGTCCCTACCACGAGCATGAAGTCCGCCGAGGACGCAAGGGACAAGGCCTCCTCCCAGGCGCCGCGGGGCAGGGGCTCGCCGAACCAGACCACGGCAGGTCTGAGCAGGCCGCCGCAGATGGGGCACCGCGGCGGTATCTCCCCCACGGGCTTCTCCACGGGGAACTCGCGGCCGCACGACGTACATCTAACGCGCCATATGTTGCCGTGGAGCTCCACGACGCGCCGCGAGCCCGCCTTCCGGTGCAATCCGTCGACGTTCTGGGTTATCACGGCCTTCAGGACTCCAAGCCTCTCCAGCTCGGCTAGAGCCAGGTGGGCCGGGTTGGGGTCTGCTGCATAGATCAGCTCCTGCCGCCATTTATACCAGCGCCACACCAGGTCGGGGTCCCTCTCGAAGGCCTCCGGAGTCGCGAGCTCCTCCGGCCTGTACCTCTCCCAGAGGCCTCCGGCGCCTCTGAATGTCGGCACGCCGGACTCGGCCGAGACGCCGGCTCCCGTGAAGGCCACGGCGGACTTGCTCGCGGCCAGCGCTCTGGCGACCTCCTCCATATAAATTGAGGCCTCTTTTAACCTTAGGTGATGAGCCAGGCTTAGGTGAAGGGCGGATGTGCGTCTGGACCTACGCTGAACTCGCCCGATGTGAGCAACCTTTAAATTTGAGAAATGCTGATCGGCGCATGAGATGGGCGCTGATCTTCGCCGTCTTGATGGCGGCTGCGCTCACGGCGGCCGCGTTGACGCTGGCCCCGCTAAGGCCCGGACAGACCGTGCAGGTTATCGGCACGACGACCATCAACGCGCTGGCGGTGAGCTCCAGCGGCGGAGGCGCCCTCGTCCCCATAGAGGTGACTCTGCTCTCCCCCGGCAACGGCAGGGCCTACGTCGCCGGCGTCCCCGAGGCCGGGGAGGGCTTCGGGCCGTCGGCGCAAGTGGCGCTGTACGTGGCCGCCAGGCTTGCCGACGTCCCTGCGGCCAACTACACCGCGTTGTTGAGAGTCACGGGCCTCGAGGCCAGCGTGGGAGGCCCGTCGGCCAGCGGCTACATCACGGCTACTCTCTTCGCCCTCATGAAGGGGCTTCCGCTCAGAAACGACACCGCCATGACGGGCATAATTCTGCCCGACGGGACCATAGGATGGGTCGGCGGCGTTAGGGACAAGGTGGCGGCGGCCGCCCAGAACGGCATAAAGCTGGTCTTGGTGCCTCTAGGCGAGCAGGACCAAGCCAGCGGCGTGCGCGGCGTCCGGGTGGTGCCTGTGGCCACAATACAGCAGGCGATACTATATCTTACGGGCTACAACGTGACTTTGCCCTACGGCCCGTCGTACCTCAACACGACCACGTTCGACGAGGTGTCTAGGTATCTCTACCAACAGGTTCTCGCCATATACAAAAACGCGACCGGTAAGTCGGCAGATGTCTACGCCAACATGAGCGCGATCTCGTCTGCAGCGGCCGGAGGCCAGTACTACACGGCGGCGTCTCTGCTGTTCAACGGTATATACAAGTACTACCTGTCGCAGGTGTCGAGCGGGGCGTTGAGCTCCAATGCTCTCTATAATGATGCCGTAAAACTCGCTAAAACCTATGAAAAAATCTCTAATAATATAACTATAACTTCTAATAATTTAGGCATTATAATAGGTATATATGAAAGAATTTATCAAATATATCAGCAAGCCAACTCCTCGAATCCAGATGCGGCCTTTATGTATGCGCGCGCTGTGACGCTACCCCCCTGGATAAATGCGGCGGAAATGCTGGCCTACGGCCGCGCGGTCAACGAGAGCTCGCTGAGGGATATGGCCGAGACGTATCTTGAGTACGCATACGTGATGTACTCCTATGTGACGGCGACGTACGGATCTCAACTGCCCTCAGATCTGATGGCCGAGCTGGGGCAGAGCTTCCAGCTGGCCCAGAGTCTCTATTCCAGCAGGCACTACCTCGCCTCGCTCGCCGCCTCTCTCGACACGATATCTCTGGCCGAGAACGCGCTCGCATCTCCAGGCGCCGAGAGCTTGGCGCCTGTCGAGAGGCAGACGGCCCTCGAGAATATATATAGGGCGGCGGCCTGCGGGTCCCCCAACATACTTCCGCTCAGCTACGTCCAGTTCGGCGACTACTATGCTAACAGCGATGTGGTGACCGCTCTGTATATGTATGAAGAGGCCTCTATGTACGCCGCGGCCATAGGCGACATTCTATGTTCCCTGAATTCCACCTATATAGTTGTCAAGGCCCCGACCACCATGCCCACGCTCGCGCCGCCTCCGGCGGTCACGTCGCCGGCAGGCTCCAGCTTAACTAATTATATAATTTCCATAATACTTATAGTATTTGTAATATCTGTAATTATAGTTTCTATAAAAAAGAAATAAATTACCAATATTCCTTTTCTGCCCTAAAAACCTCCCTGGATCTTCTGCGGGAGGTCCCGCCTTGGGTTTTGGTGGGCAACAACAGCGCTACGGCGAAGGTCAGCAGAGGTAGTACATATTCCCAATACGGCGAGTAGGCAAATACGGCAGCCACTATTCTCTCCACCACGCCTCCGCTGACGAAAAGCGCCGGTATGGCTATCAGGAAGAAGCCGACGACGCCCAGCACCGCCAACGCCCTATCTCTCACCCTCCTCATGGCAAGCCCCAGCAGTATCGCGACGGCCGTGAGGGCAAGCAGAGGCAGAAGCATGGTCCGTTCTACTCCCCCCTCTAAAAATGTGACGGTTAATTTAATCCATCGCATTATTAATATTTATAAGCCCCTCGACGGGGCGGGGCCATGTGGTTGCTCCCGTTGTCGAGGGCCGACGCCGAGAGGATAATCCGGAGGTCTTACAGCATAGCCTCCGACCACGCCAGAAAGGTGGGAGCCAGGGTCGAGCCGCTCGCGCCGAAACATATATACGGCGGAGATGCGGACAAGTACGGCTACAGCCTGGCCCTAGGGAGGATAAACCCGCCTCTAACGGAGGCCTCGCTCGTCGTCATATGGGGCTTCTATAACTACGACGAGTATTTCGACTACGTCAGATTTGTGGAGGGCGGCAGAGCCGTCGAGTGGTTCGTGGAGCCCATAGCCTACTACCCCGAGAAGGTCGCGGTCTGGATCGACGAGCCTCTTGTGTTCAGGTCGGGCTTCTCCATCGAGACCCATACGACCTCCAGCGAGCAGAGGGATAGAGTCTACGGCTGGCCTCTAGGCTTTGCCGTGTTGCCGAGACAGCCCCCTCCGAGGCCTAGGGGGAGGCGGGGCGCCAGGGGCGAGACCAGGGCCGGCGAGCCTCAGGCTTAATTCCTTTATCCGGCATATACAGCACGGTCTGAACCCAGCCCGCAATCTGCCCAGCTTGCGGGCGGCGTTCGCCCTCAGGCAGATGGACCCCAGAGGGCAGGCAGCGCAGTCGTATCTGGCGCAGTATCTCTTGTCGGGCGGCCTGCCAGCCCCAGGCGGGGGCCTGCCTCATGAGGTGCCTATCCACGGGAACCGCCGAGGTGTTCCCCGTGAAGAGCAGATATAGGCCCACAACCTTCGGGCCCACCCCAGGGATCCGCAGGAGGTCCGCCCTATCTCTGGGCCCAGCCGATAGGTAGGCGCTTAAGGCGGCCGGCAGACGCCTCAGCTGGTAGCTGTTCCCGACGGACGGCGCCAGTCCGGCGGCTTCGTCTAGGCGCTCGCTCCGGGAAAACAAGGCGCTGGTCTATCTGAGCGCGTTGGTGTGGTATGCGGTGTTCTGGGCGAGAAACGCGGCTATGAAGATCAAGCCCTCGTCACCCGGCGATATCGAGAGGTCCACGCAGTCTCCGTACCTATCCAGCAGCCCCCACACGGCGGGCTCCACGTCTCTATCCACGTCGTTTACATAGCGCCAGGGGCTGCACCATCCGCCCGAGAGGCGCGGGTCGGCCGAGGCGTCAACGCCTTTCCTCACGCCGAATTTCTTCACGTAGGAGCCTCCTCTCGGGGAGGGGCGACGTGAAACTGGGGTAGAGGGTCATCTATCAACCCTGAACCTAAAACAACGCCTCAACACCGCGCCTCCCTCCTCCCTCACCGAGAACTTAAGCACCAGCCTGGTGAGCTCCTCGGGGATCTATCACGGCAATGCCCACGCCCAAAGATAACCTCTTCTGCGGCGCGCCTCGGCGCGACCAGCTACGGCACGTGCGGAGCCCGCGATGACCCGGAGCCCACATGCTCGTAACGCCCGGCACGGCTGGGAACCGCGCCACGCATATGCGCTGCCGTCTTGTGAAAACTCGCATTATAATAACCCTGTTGTACCTCCCTCCTCAACCGCCTCGGTTCCACTTGCGCCTCCCGCCGGCATCGCGGCTCCGGCCCGGCGTAGGAGGCCGCCGATCGTCTTGCGGCCGGAGGGCCTTATGGGCATGGAGAGAGGGGGGAAGGAGAAAAGGAAAATAGCGCTGGAGATACTGAACGAGGCGGATAAGATAATGGAGATGGCCAAAATGCTGGCGGATGAGGACGACCCCTTCGCGAGGCGCGGCCTATACGCCTTCATGGACGCCGAGATGAAGGCACTGAGAACTTTGGTGCATGATCTGGTGTTCTTCCCCGAATAATTCCCCTTTTTCCCTTTATAGTGACGGCGCGTTGGTTCGACTTTTTCGGCGCCTCCTCCTCGCCTCGGCTTAGGGCCGGCGTCTTGTGCGGGGAAAAAGAGGGGGGTTATTCCCAGTCTGCCGGCTCCATATCACTAAGCTCCACGTCGATGTCGGCGGGCCTGCGCTCGGCGGGGCGGAGCCCAACGCGCTCCGTGGCCCCCGGGCGCCAGGGCATATCGCGGGGTCCCTGCGGCAGCCGTCCGCGCAGCGGTTCGTGCATGCGACGCAGCACCGCCCGAATTCGTCATCCATGTGCGCTCCGCTGTGCGTTGGTAAGTCGATCCGCCCCTCAGCGGATCCGCCGACGCCTACAGGGAGTGCATGAGAAAGGTTTGACAGGGGGCTAGCCCCCTGTCGGGCTTTTCATGGATGTTCCCTGTAAGCGCTGGCGGATCCGCCGAGAGGTGGGCGAGGCGGTTCAACTTGGCGGTATGCGCGGAGGCGCAGATGCTCCCCGCGGCCGACGCCGCGAAGAGGGATTCGAAACGTGTCCCACCTAACGCTCTAGGCGGCGCATCGAATCAATAAAACGGCCTTCTCTAACCTAGATTATGGAGAGGAAACTCTCCACGGACGAACCTAGACGTCGCCTTAAGCTCGCGCTTAAGCCGGCCGAGGGGCCTGTAATAGAGGAGGTTCTTGAGCATGTCTCCAACCACGGGGTCCTCCGCGGCCCCGTGGACTGGGTATTTAAGGCGTGGATCGCCTACGTCGAATACGCGACGCGGGGGATCGCCGAGGCGTTCCCGCTCACAGAGGAGGAGAGGGGGCAACTCCTCCACTTCCGGGACGCGGTGAAACGCCTCCTGCTGGAGGCGCAGAGGCAAGTAAAAGAGAAGCTGGCGTCTATATACAAAGCCGTTGTCGACGGCACCTACAGGATGAAGGGCAACAGGCTGTACGCGCCGGACGGGGCATGGATGTATGTAAGAGAGGGGTTCGCTCCGCGCATCATAATCCGCGGCGTAACAGCTAAGACACGCTTCCCCGACATACTCAAGCTTCCGCGTGAGCGGCTTGAGCTGCTCCAGCTGGGCTGGAGGGCGAGCGATGAGGGCAATGATGGCGGCCGACCCTACATGGGCACTACACAACCCTGGCAGGTGTTCGCCTGGGTTGCGACGAGATACGGGGCGCTCCGCGCGTATGTCGCCTCGGTCAACTTAACGCGTGAGGGGGCGAGCGTGGAAGTGGTTATCACAGCGAGGGGCTGGATGCAAAGGTGGAGTAAGGCGGAGGCCGTAGATCTGGTGGCTAGCCACCTCAGGCGCGGCGAATGGACGCCCTTGCTAACCATGTGGCTTGGCGACGGCAAAGCCGAACGGAGCGAGGTGTTAAGTGGCGAATACAAGCTTGTTATTGCGGCTAAGGAGCCCTGGAGGTTGGGCAGTAGCATAGGCGCAGAAAAGGCCCTCGTCGCCAGAGGCAAGGAGGCGTTTAGGAGGCTTAGGGAGTCGGCCGGCGTATACGGCGTGCTGCTGGATCTGCTGAGGGCCCACAAGTGGATTGAGATAAAGCTGGCCACCGACGACGCCCTCAGAGCGGCCTACAAGCTGAAGGCAAGGAAGAGGGGCATAGACGTCCTTAGGGAGGCGTTCGGGCAAAACGGCGAGATCCCTACGGAGCAGTTCTCACATGCCGAGGACGGACAGAGGAGAGGCGCCGTGGCTGTGGCGGGTGTCGTGATGTCCTTACGTCTCGTTAATGGTAGGGGCGGTTCGCTCTTGGCCGAACGCTACGTCCGCGATCTCGGGAGGGCGCTCGCCGTCGCCGGGAGGCTTGAGTCGGCCGGGCTTAAGCCTAACGTCGTCCGCACTAACCCCGGCTACACGGTGTATATAGCCACGGCTGACCTCTTGAGGCTGGCGGAGAGGGACGGCGAAATCAGGAGGGCCGTAGCGCTTTATCTCGCCGAGAAGGCCAAGAACGGCACGCAGAGGCAGAGGGAACTCGCCGAAAAGATCTTGCAAAGGCACCCCTTTTTATTCTCCCAATGCCTTTCTGTCGCCTCGACATCGCTATGCGTTGACCGATATCGAACCGAAACGCCGAGCTTGGCCGATGTGTGATGTAGAACCGACGACGGTATACGGAATCGGCCGACGTCCGGCCGCGCCGACGATAGCCGGAAAGAGCTCGCTGGAAGCCCCGGCCGGGATTCTTGGGCGGGTTCCCCTGAACCCGGGACCTCCCGCTTACAAGGTCCGCCGTGGACGTCGGCGGTAGCGCGACGCCCACTCCTACGCGGGGCTTAGCCCCAGGGCGCTCTACCGCGCTAAGCCACCGGGGCCTTACTCTTTACATATATTTCTTGTTTTTAAGTTTTCCACCAACGTTGACGGCTAGGCCCCCTGCTAGCGGCTATTCGGCGTCTCGACGGCTTCACGCGGCGGCTAGCCCTCGCGCGTCCTCCGCTCAGATCCCCTCTGTTATTTGTCTTGGCTCTAGCCGTAATATGCATAACGTACATAGCTACGCTCCGGCTAGCGCTTCCCCACCTCGTTGAGGGCGGCCTCTGCATGGATTCTAAACCCGAGACCACTGGGATCCCCCGGCCGTCGCATCAAGAAGAGCGTGGGGCCTGTATCCGGAGCTGCCTCCGGCATAGATCCGCCCTCCGAGTCGGCCCGATGGGCCATGGAGGGATGGCGCAATTGATCGGGCACGTCGGCGGGAGGTCCTCGGCGCGTCGAGGGGCTGACGTGCCGCTAAAGCGACCGGAGGCCGTGCGCGGCGGTCTTGAGCGTGGAGGCCGTCTGCGGCCGTGTGGACAGGTCGACCGTCCGGCCTGTCGGGACTCCTAGGCGTTAGATCTCCGCGGGGTCTGGGCTCGAGTCCCGGACTGGGTCTCGGCCAGCCTGGACCTGGGCTTCACGGCATATCCTCTCCTCAACGTGAGCTCTCTCATGCTGTATAGAAGTCTGCCGACGGCGACGGGCTTCCCGTCTTCGTCGAGTACGAGGACCTCGACGTTTGGCCTTAAGCCGCGCGAGTAGGCCTTGATGAACTTCGCGGGGACGCTACGTCCTTGCGACACAAATTTAGCCGTCTCCCTGTCGACGACCACATAGGGGGCCTTCATGTAGGGGGCCGCCTCGGCTAGGGGCAAGAGATATCCGTCGTTGTTTCTGAATGCAAATATCGGCTTGCCTTCATAATATATATATTTTATCCTTTTATATTTATTATATTTTATTTCTATTTTATCTTTATCTATATCTATATTTTTATATCCATATATGTATGTCAAAAGCCCATAGGCGTGCTCCTCCGGCGTCATGCTTTTAACCATGTATCGAATCCCTATTAATGCTGTACTGCGACATCTGCGGCGCCCCGATAGAGGGGCAGCCCTATGTAGTGAAGCTCGACAACGCGGTTCTCCACGTCTGTAGGCGGTGCGCGGCGTCTTACGGCGCCGTCTCGGCAGCCGAGCCGCAGACACAGAGGCGCGTGGCCCCGCCTCCGCCCAGACGCACGTCCGCCGCCAGGAGGTCCGCCGATAGGTACGAGGTCGTCGAGGAGTACGCCGAGGTGATAAGGAGGGCGCGGGAGTCCATGGGCCTCAGTAGAGAGGCGCTGGCCTCCTATATGGGCGTCAAGGAGAGCGTGTTGAGGCGCGTGGAGAGCGGCCAGCTGGTGCCCGACGTCCAGTTGGCTAGGAAGCTCGAGAAGGCGCTTGGTGTGAAGCTGTTGGTGCCGGCGCAACAAGGGGAGGCCGACGCGGGCGCTCCCGCCAGGAAGGAGCTCACGCTGGGCGATGTGGCGGAGGTGAGAGATGAGGAATAGGGCCCTTCTCGCCTATGTAGGCCCCAGGGATAGGAGGCTCGGCAGAAGGCTCGCCGAGTTCGAGGCCTTGGCTGAGGTGGCCGGCTATGAGGTGGCCGGCGTAGTGGCCCAGTACGGAGAGCGGGATACCCGTTTCTATCTCGGCAGGGGGAAGCTCGACGAGGTGGCGGGCATGGATTTCGACATTTTTGTGGCCTACCACGAGCTGACGCCGCTCCAGTCGTACAACTTGAGGAGGAGGTTGGGCGTCGATGTCATGGATAGGGTGTTGCTGATACTCAAGATATTCGAGCGGAGGGCCGGCGGCATAGAGTCCAAGCTGCAGATCGAGCTGGCGTCGCTCAAGTATCAACTGCCCTTGGTCAAGGAGTACCTCAGGAGGGCAAAGATGGGCGAGCAGATCGGCTATATGGGCGCGGGCGAGTACGCCGTCGACGCCTACTATAGGCATATGGTGAGCAGGATCTCCCACATAAAGAGGAGGCTCGATAGGATGAGGGAGGATAGGGTCGGGCTTATGAAGAGGCGGAGGGATCTCGGCGTGCCCGAGGTCGTGTTGACGGGATATACCAGCGTGGGGAAGACCACTCTATTCAACAGATTAACGGCGGAGCATAAATACGTCGACGGCAAGCCGTTCGCCACGCTGGACACGTATTCGCGCCGCATAAACCTATGGGGGAAGGAACTGGTGTTGACCGACACCATAGGCTTCATCGAGGATCTGCCGCCGGTTTTAATAGAGTCGTTCTACTCCACTCTGCAAGAGGTCGCCGACGCCGATCTGGTCCTCCTGCTGGTCGACGTATCCGACGACGAGGGGGAGCTGGCGAGGGAGCTCCAGACCTCGCTCGACGTGCTGTCGACCATCGGCGTATATAGGGAGAAGATCCTCCCCGTCTTGAGCAAAGTCGATAGGGTTGGCCTCTCCGAGCTGGTCGAGAAGGCCTCGATCGTCAGGAGGCATTTCTCCCTCTTCGTGCCCGTCTCGGCGTTGACGGGCTTCGGCATCAATACGCTCAAGCTTCTGCTCTTCTGGAAGACGCCGGGATATGCGATATACGAGGCGAGGCCCCCGATCGGGGGGCTCATGCTGGACGGGAAGTCGTACCTCCCGGTCAAGATGGGCGAAGTCAAGCGGTTCGAGAGCTCGTCTCTTAATTTATATACCGAGCTGAGGAGAGTCCTGTGAGCGAGGAGAGGCTCAACGCCTATCTCATAATGGTTGAGCGTAACGTCTCCTTCGAGTTCAACAGCCCCGAATACGGCAAGCTGGCCCGCAAGATGGTTGAGATGCTGTACTCAAGAAAGGAGCGGCTCTCGGACGACCGAATAGCCATCTTGATGAATATATCTACGGCAGAGGCCAGGAGAATTCTGCAGTTTCTTGCTAAGGGCAACATGATAGGCGTAGTCAAGACGACCACGCCCGACTATAGGATCGAGTACGCTTGGTATGTCGACGACGTGGTGATAGCCAACGCCATAAAGAAGAGGATAGAGTTGGTCTCAGGGAAGCTGGCCCTCCTGGTGAGAGCTCTGGCCGAAGGGACCTACTACGTCTGCCCGAACTGTCATCGGCGCTATTCGCTCGACGAGGAGCTGGCATACAACGGCGTTTGCCCTATATGTAAAGTACAATTAATTTATATAAATAATATAGATGAAATAAATAGAATAACTAAAGTTATTGAAAAACTTGAGAAATATGCGAGTAGTATTTAATGTAATTAAGCCTTTCGCTAAGGAGATCTTCGTTACGGGGTTTCACGGAGTAGGGATAGTGGGACATATAGCGGTTAAGCACCTCTCGAGGAGTTGCGACGTGGTGGGCTACGTGCGCTACAAGAAGATGCCTCCCGTGGTTGCCTACGAGGGCGATAGGCTGGCGCTCCAGTCCGAGATATTTTCCTGCGGTAAGGTGACAGGCGTCGTCAACAACTACGGCCTGATCGACGACGCCGTCTACGACTTCGTTGAGGCCCTATCCGAGTGGGTCGTCAGAAGCGGGTTCAAGCTGGCGGTGCTTTTCGGCGGCTTGGACGGCAGATTTAGGCGGGAGCAGGGCGATCTATTGAGAGTAGCCTACACAACGCCCTATATAAAGGCCGGCTACCCCCTCGAGGGCAGGCGGCTGGAGCAAGGTCTACAGATAGTAGGTCCTCTGGGGCTCCTCCTATCCCACTTCGAGATGAGGGGCTTCCCGGCTCTGGTAATACTGCCCTATGCGGACAGGCCGGCGGACCCGCAGGCGGCCAGCGTGGCTCTAGACCACTTCAGCCGGCTTTTCGACGTTCGCGTGGATACGACCGACCTGAGGCAACTAGCTGAGGAGCTGGAGAGGGAGTACGCCGAGGTCAGGCGCCAGCTTGAGGAGACCAAGAGGGAGGAGTCGCATTACTATATATAGTATTTAAGATCGAAACTATATCATCGATATTATTAGTAATTATAATATTTTTGTTGCTTAAATAATAATTATAAGCTATAATATATTTATATACCTTAGATATATGCGCTATATCGTCGTATGGAGCCTCGGAGGCGCCCCAAGACTCGTGCTGAGATAGGGGATACACCTCTGCCACCTCCTCAGGGATTACGCCGAATATGTCATCTATGAAATAAATATGTATGTACTTTCTAAATTCGCCTAATATTTTATTTAAATATATATATTCCCACGATTTGTTATAAGGTTTAAAATCCACCTTTAATAGTATAGCTACTGGCCTATCCGGACGCTTATAGTAATATCTGACCCTTATCCTATGCCTATACGGCTCCGGCCTATAGGAGGAGGTATCGCCGAAGAACAGCAGGCCGCTTGGCTCCGGATGGGTCGCGGGGTCGTACTCCTCCAATAGCTTCAGGTACTTCCCCATCCTCCTCAACGCGTTGTAGAGAGATCTGTGGGCGCGCGCCTTCTCCTCGAGATACTCCCAAAGCGTGCCTTCATGTATCCTCTGCTTGATCTCGAGGATCTCCTCTCTTAGTATGGCCAAGTTGTGTTCCGCTATGAGCTCGGTTCTCTCTAGCTTGGACATCTCCCTAAGCTCCTCGACCGGCTTCTCGCAGAGCTTGGTGCTACAGGGAAGGTAGTCGATCTTAGCCTCGTCGAGCCTCACCGTCCTGTCCCTCAACATTATTCTGTCGTCTCTGGCGTAGAGCACATACGACGCGCTGTCGAAGAGGTCTACGCCCGCGGCAACCGCGAAGGGCAGTATGAGGGGGTGGCCTGCGCCGAAGAGATGAAGAGGCGCCTCCCTCCTCATGTTCAGCTTGACCTTCAGGACCATCTCTATAATCTCGTCGAAGCGGTACTCCTCCAGAAGCGTTGTGGGGCTTCCCACCGCATATATGTCGAAAGGCAGTGCGGACATGCGCCTGGCCGATCTGACGAGCAGATCTCCGTAGATTCCGCCCTGTATAGGCCCCACGAGCAACATGTCGCCCAGCTCGCCGCGCATCTCGACGGCCCTTAGAGCCCTCCTCAGAGTTTCCTCCACCTTTATGGAGGCCGAGGAGTAAGACTCCTCGGAGTCCATCGGAAGGTCCAGCATCACGCCTATATCGCTTCCGATCTCAAACTGGTATCTAAGTATTTCGTCGGGCTCTATCTCTATTACGCCATATCTCATCAACTGATAGGCGCCTGAATCCGTCATCACGACGCCGTTCCACCCGAGGAGCCTCCTTACATCTATAGGTTTTCTAAAAATATTATATATAAAATATGAATTAGTTATAATATTTTTAAAATATTTTTCTATTATTTTTAATGAAACTTCTTGTTTTTTAGGGTCAACTACGGGGAATATGGCAGGGGTCTCCAATACGCCGGACTTCGTGTAGAGCCTTCCGACCCTCCCCAGAAGGTCTTTCGCCTCTAGCTCGAAACTCATTCACCGCGCTGCCTCCTGACGAACTCCTCGTATATCTGTTTGACCCTCTCGGCCAGCGGCCCCGACCCCTCTATGCCTATCTCGCTCACCCTGACCTTATCGCTGATGAGCACTATATTGGACTCCTCGATGTATTTCACCATGCCAGGGAAGAACTTCTCGGCATATTTCGCGAAGCCCCTTAGATCTATTTCTCTCTCCACGGAATTTATATATACAATATACCTAGATATTAACAATGATTTTGGATATTTATTTCCAGATTTTGTTACTGAATTCATAAGAATTATATTTAACTGGCTATCCACTGCGTGCAACACGCCTCTATACTCCTCGCCGTTGTGAAGACCTACGATAACCTCCTTACCCAGCAAGTTGTTAATCTCGGCGATAAACCTTTTATTGGCCTCGGCGAGTACAGACATACGGTGGTCAACATATTAGTTTTAAAGCTTTATTCGTATCGTAATTTTGTGTTTTATTAATACATACTATATAAATCTATTAAATCAATTATATCTTTAATAAAAGTGAAAGAAAAGAAGGAATTAAAACTTTATATTTTCAACAATTCCGGAAACACATGCAGTTTAAGGAAAAAGTCGAAGATATAAGGAACTTGGAGGGCTCTTTAAAACGGATACTGCTCAGCGGCGATGCAGAGGCAGATTTGGAAATTCCACTAGATCTTTTAAATTTAAATATGAATAAAAATGATGTAATTATAATTAATATTGATAAAAATAAAGATGAAAATTATAAAAATAAATACGATATATATATGTGGGGTATTTTGTATAGCAAAAATAATAATATTTCCTATATATCTATTGGCGGTTTAATATTTAAGATAAAAATAGATTTGCTATATAACGTTGGTGATAAATTATATATTGGCATCAAGTTTAGTTCATAGCAACTCCCACCGACTACTCCGCCCTAATATACACCAAGCTTATTCCTCCCCGTGATACCTAGTCCGTGATCTGTCCCTATTGCGGATCTCCCAGAGTTGCCGTGTCCAGCGGGGAGTATGTATGCACCGACTGTGGAAGCGTCATAGGGCCTGTCCTCTACGTGCCGCGTCGAAACATCCAGATTCCCATTGATATTAAAAAAATATCGCTTAAATTCCTATTATATAAATTAAATAAAGAAACAATAATATACTCAAAAAATGTAAAATATAAAGATAGAATAAAACAATATATGGAATCTCTAGCTAAGGACTTGGATGCGCCCGGCTACATTCTCAATACCTCAATCAAGGTGTTGGAGTCTATCGACAAGAGGAAGATTCAAGGCAAGAATCCGAGGGTGGTGGCAGGCACCATATTTTATTTGGTTAGCAATAGATATGGTCTTAGTTATGATAAAAATAATATTGCAAAAAGATTAAATATCAGTAAATTAAGTATAAGAGATACTGCAGTTTATCTAAAAAAGATATGCAAGGAGCTGCGCTGAGCGGATTAATCAAGCTGATGGAAATAGGACATATAGATGAGAGGGATGAATTACTTAGATACAAAAAAGATATTATTAATATTATAGGAAGAGTATTCTCAAAAAATATAGATAAAACTATTTATATAAGATATAAACTTTACTATAGATTAACTGGAGATATTTCAGAAGCACTATACCACCTCATGAAGTCGCTGGAAATGGAAGTACTCTATAATTTATTTATTGATAATAATATTGAAGATATTATATTAATTCCAGGAAAATTTATCTATATAACTACTAAAGAAGGAAAGCAAAAAACTGGAATATATGCCACAAGTAATATAGTAAATAGATTTCTTCTATTGGCCCGAGCGAAGGGACTTAAGCTTCTGCAGTCCAATCCATCATTTAGATATGGCCTATCGCTCGGCCCTCTGCGGCTCAGGATCTCGATCGATCTACCGCCTATAGTCGCGGCTCCACATATCTACGTCAGAATACATAGAGGCGTGAAGACCCTCGAGGATCTGGTGGTAAGCGGGCTTCTGGATAGAAACGACGCTGTACTTATATATAGAGAAGTTGTGGAAAGGCGCAAAGACTTGATAGTGGCAGGGCCGCCGGGTAGTGGAAAGACGACTTTGTTGCAGGCAATAGATCTAGAACTGCCTCGTTGGCTACAGAGGGTGTATATAGATGAGGCGGATGAGTTTATAGATCTGCCTGATTTCAATCAGATAAAAATAAATTCTGTAAGTAAACTAAAGGAAATTTTTTCTTCAATGAATAGAAATATAGATTTATTTATTATAGGAGAGCTTCAATATCCGGAGCACTTCGAGGCGTATAGAGCCGCCCGTGCCATAGGTCTACAGGCCCTAGGCACAATGCATGCAGCCGATCTGGGCAAAGCCAGAAGCAGACTGGCGGATTCACGCATAGATCAAGATAACATAGTCATAGTACAACTTAAAAAAGAATATAAAGATAAAATAATTAGAAGAATAGCTGAAATATATGTTGGATGAATTAATATATTTAAAAATTAAAAAGCTTGTTGAGAAGGAATATAATCGCTTTATTATTTTAAATGGAGCAATTATGCTGTTAAGCGTTCTCGCAATCGGTTTATCTTTTCTTATATCATATATATTAATTTATATATCATTTCCCCTTTTCTTAATACATATATTTATTTTTAGATTTAATATTACTAAATTAAGAAATAGATTAAATGCGTTAATGGATAGGGCCTTATCGATGAAGGAATTCAGGGAATACCTCGGCACCCTATATGGCGAATATGCGCTTGACGAATTGAGCTACATAAAACAGCTGGAGGGAGGAGATATACGCATCTTGTCAGACCTAGAAGATCTAGAAGAGGGGAAAGTGCGCGCGTCGAGCGTTCTATATAGATCCATGTTGTCGGCCGCCAAGTCGAGGATACTGGTCTCCTCGCTTGCGGGCATCTCGTCGAGCGTGATACTGCTGACGATAGCGCCTATCTATCCTATAGTTAAAATAACAATAGTTGCTTTCCTAATTTTATCTATATATTATACATATAAAATTATTTCACTATAATTATTTAATATTAAATAGGTATTTATTAATCGAACTTAGTCTCGCCTTCTTCCTCCTTCTTCTCGCCTTTCTTTTCCTCCTTCTCGAGCTTTGAGGCCGCTATTATTTCATCTATTCTGAGTATCATGGAGGCGGCCTCCACGGCGACTTTGAACGCGTTAACCTTGACCGACAGCGGCTCTATCAAGCCGAGAGACGCCATGTCGACGACCTTGGCCTGGTAGACGTCTAGGCCGTACTTCCAGCCGTCTGTCTGCTCGTGTTTGTGCCGCAACTCCGTGAGTATATCCACCGCGTCGAGGCCGGCGTTCTCCGCAAGGGCCTTGGGTATGGACTCCAGCGCGTTGGCGAAGGCCTCTATCGCGTACTGCTCTCTGCCTCCTATCTTGGTCGCGAACGTCCTGACGGCTCTCGCGGCCTCGACCTCGGGGGCGCCTCCGGCGGGCAGTATGAAGGGCTCCTCCACAACGTCGGCCACCACCGAGAGCGCGTCGTCTAGATTGCGCTCCGCCTCGTCCACAAGCCTCTCGAAGCCGCCTCTGATCAGTATCGACACGGCCTTGGGGTTCTTGCACTGCTCCACGAACACCATCTTCTCGTCGCCTACGCGCCTCTCCTCGACCAGCCCGGCGAAGCCTAGATCGGCCTCGGACAGATCCTCTATGCTGGTGACCAGCTTGGCCCCGGTGGCTCTGACCAGCTTCTCGATGTCCGAGCGCTTGACGCGCCTCACGGCGAGTATTCCAGCCTTGGCAAGATAGTACTGGGCTATGTCGTCTATGCCCTTGGTTGTGAACAGGACATTGACGCCGGCGGCCTTCAGCTTGTCCACATAGCCCTTGAGGATCGACTCCTCCTCCTCGAGGAAGGCCCTCATCTGCCTCGGGTCGTTTATCCTGATCTCGGCGTCTATCTCCGGCTTCTCGACCTCCAGAGGGGCGTCCAGAAGAGCTATCTTGGCGTTCACCACGCGCTTCGGCATGGCGGGATGCACCACCTCCTTGTCCACCACTATGCCGTAGACGAGTTGTGTGTCGAGGAGCGAGCCGCCGTGTTTCTTGACTAACTGCACATTGTCCAGATCAGCCACCCAGCGGTCGCCCCTCTGCTCAGCTATCTGCAAGATGGCCTTGACGGCCAGGTCGGCGAAGTAGTCCTTCACGGTCTCGGAGATCTTGCCGCCCATGGCCGTGGTGGCTATCTTCTTCAACATCTCGGCGTCGGTGCGGTTGACCGGCACTGCGACCTTGCGCAGATGCTCCACAGCCACATCTAGGGCCTTCTTGAAGCCCGACACGACCACCGTTGGATGTATGTTCTTCTCCAGCAACTTCTCGGCCTCGTCGAGCAGGGCCCCGGCCAGCACAACCGCGGTAGTCGTGCCGTCGCCGGCCTCCTCCTCCTGGGACTTAGATATCTCCACTAGTAGCTTCGCTATGGGGTGCTGGACGTCCATCTCGTCCATTATGGTCGCGCCGTCGTTGGTTATCGTTATGTCGCCCAACGAGTCGATAAGCATTTTGTCCATACCCTTAGGCCCTAATGTTGTTCTCAACACCTCGGCGACGGCCCTCGCTATCATTATGTTCAACCTCATGGCCTCCTTGCCGAACGCCCTCTGGGTGCCCTCCTTGAATATCAGAACGGGTACTCCACCTATCTGCGTCAAATATGCGGTTTGGGAGCTCATGGGGTTTTACGAATTTCGCGTATATAAAAATTTTTTCCCAATACGGCAACGCGAGCCCCGGCCGGTACGGCGGAGGTCCACGCGCTCGGCGTAAAGTATTTTTAAGGCCTTGTTCGTGGCCCTTCAATGGGAAGGGTGAAGCCTCGCTACATAAAGTCTTTAGCGGAGAAGCTTCTGGAGATGTATCCGGACAGATTCGCCGATAGTTTCGACGAAAACAAAAGGGCTGTGGCCGAGCTGGCCGATCTGCAGAGCAAGAAGGTTAGAAACAGAGTGGCGGGCTATATAACGAGGCTTGTCAAGGCCAGGAAGACCTCTCAGAAACAGGAGGGGGTGGGGACGGTGGCGCCATGACGTTCAATAGGGGCGACTACATACTGCTGGACTACACCGTCATCGTAAAAGACGACAACAAGGTGATCGAGACAACCAACGAGGCCACGGCTAAAGAGGCGGGCATCTACAGGCCCGAAGACGTCTATGAGCCGCGGCTCGTGATACTTGGAGAGACTAAGCTCTGGGAGCCGCTCGAGAGCGCTCTCCTAAACGCCGAAGAGGGCAAGGACCTAGAGGTCGAGATACCGCCTGAAAAGGCCTACGGCCAGAGGGATCTCGGCAAGATAAAGACCTTGTCGATAAGGGAATTCCATAGACACGGCATAGTGCCTCACGTGGACGACGTGGTGGAGATAGAGGGGAGCAGGGCCAGGGTCATCTCGATCTCCGGCGGCAGAGTCACCCTCGACTTCAACCACCCTCTGGCCGGCAAGACGTTGGTGGTCAGGGGCAAGGTGGTGAAGAGACTGACTTCCAACGAGGAGAAAATAGCGTACCTAGTAAAACAATACATGCCTAGGATCCCCCTCGATAAGATCTCAGCGTCCTTCTCTCAAGACGGCTCCGAGGCCCAGGTGAGGCTACCCGCCGAGGTCTTGCTCTACGAGAAGATCGGAAACGTGTTGCTCCAAGTAGCGTCCGAGATAGGTAGCAGATTTGCGGAATTAAAGAGGGTGACCTTCACGGAGGAGATAGAGCTCAAGAAATAGGGAGACTCGGCCCAGGATATTGAACCGGTATGGGAAAGACGGGTCAAAGCCAAACATTGAACCGACATGTCGAGGTGAAATACGGCGGAAGGTACAAGTTGAATCAATGTACGGCCTAGGCGCATCCCACGTGTAGATATGCGGTGACAGAGGAGGTTGCATGCACTCAATACGGCCTAGTAGCCGATAGCGTAGTGGGCGGAATTGGAGCTGCCTTCACGAGAAGAAATGTATAGCGTCAAAAATAAAAGGGGGGATTCTGCCCCATCCATGACAACTACCGTAGGCATAAAGGCGCGCGACGGAGTCGTCTTGGCGACCGATAAGAGGGTGACCGCCGGCTACTACATAGCGCATAAACGCGGCGAGAAGATCTGGAAGATTGACGACCATGTAGCCGCTACTATGAGCGGAGGCGTCGCGGATCTCCAGGGCTTGTTGAACGTGCTCACCGTGTTGGCGAGGGACTACAAGTCTGAGCACAAGAGACCTATACCCGTAAAGACCTTGGTCAACTACGCCTCGTTGCTCCTCTTCTACTCAAGGCCGATGATCTACATCGTCCACTCGATCTTCGGCGGGTTCGACGAGGAGGGGCCGCAGCTGTATATGCTCGACTGGCTGGGCAGCTACAGCGAGGAGCGCTACATCTCCACGGGGAGCGGTTCGCCGTACGCCATGGGCGTCCTGGAGGTTGGCTACAGGGAGGACATGTCGGTCGACGACGCCGTCAAGCTCGCCGAGAACGCAGTGAGGGCGGCCATGAGGAACGACCCGGGCTCTGGCGAGGGCATCGACATAGTGGCCATAACCAGGGACGGCTTCAGGCGGGTGTTATCCGCCCGGCAGAGGGTGGCCATCGCCGAATAGAAAAATATATAAGGCCATAATAGGCCGTTGTTGTGGCGTATTCTTTAGATATTGAATCGAAGATCAAAGAGATTCTATCGAGCGTCGAGGTATCCAAAGTAGAAGTAGAGGGGCCTTCTATCTGTATTTATATCAAGAATCCTGCTAATCTAAGCAATGAAGAAGTAGCAGAACTAGCAAAGACCCTCAAAAAGAGGATTGTGGTTAGGAGCGACGCCTCGGCCAGGCTGTCCAAGAAGGATGCGGAGAAGGCTATCTTATCCCTCGCCCCTGATCTCGTAGAACACATACACTTCGAGGATGCGGGCGATGTATATGTATATCTCTCGAGGGCCGTCCCCGAGAGGGATTTCAAGAGGCTTGCGAGGGAGATCTTCTCGTCGACCGGCTGGCGCGCCATAATAGAGATGGGCGTGCCCAGCATGATGAAGCTACCGTCTAAGGACATAGTCGACGTCAGGACCATCTACCACGGCGCCTACGACAAGAGGATCTTTATGATGAGGGAATTGGGCGCCAGGATACACCACGAGCCGGTCGTGAAGGAGGGACCCATAACCGTGTCCTTCCTCGGCGCGTCTATGGAGGTCGGCCGGAGCGCCATATTGGTCGACACAACCGAAAGCAGAGTGCTTCTGGACTGCGGCCTCAAGCCCTCGCAGTACGAAGAGGAGTTCCCATTGCTGGAGCAGATAGACCTGGACTCCCTAGACGCGGTAGTGCTGTCGCACGCGCATATGGACCACGTGGGCTGTCTCCCCTATCTCTACAAATATGGATATAGAGGGCCCGTGTATATGACCGACCCCACCAAATATCTTACATATATACTCTTGACCGACTACGTCGAGCTGAAGGAGCGCGAGGGGCAGATCCCGCCCTATACTAAAAGCGATATAGAGACCCTCATGTACCACATAGTCACTCTAGACTACGAGGAGGTCACAGACATAGCGCCGGACGTAAAGCTGACTCTGTACGATGCGGGCCATGAGATAGGGTCCGCGCTGGTGCATCTGCATATAGGCAACGGGCGCTACAACATACTGTACACGGGGGATTTCAAGTTCGGGAGGACCAACCTCCTCAACAAGGCTGTGAATAAGTTCAAACGCGTCGAGATGCTAATAATGGAGTCTACCTACGGCGGCCGCGACGACGTGCAGCCGCCCAGGGTCGAGGCTGAGAACACCTTGGTCAAGGCGGTGACCGAGACCGTGGAGAACAAGGGGAAAGTACTCATACCGGCCTTCAGCACCGGCAGAGCTCAGGAAATCCTCTATATATTGAATAGGGAGATCAACCGAGGGAATCTGAAGAGGGTGCCCATATATGTAGACGGCATGATAGTGGAGACCCTGAACGCCTACCTCATGTATCCGCACTTCTTGAACAGAGAGGTGGCCGAGGAGATCTACGGAGGCGTGAACCCCTTCACCTCTTCGGGCGACATAGAGGTCGTCGAGAGGGCCAAGAGGATAGAGGACAGGATAAACCAGATAGCGCGCATAACGCAAGACGGGAGGCCCGGCATCATAATCGCCCCCCACGGGATGCTGAACGGCGGACCCATACTGGACTACTTCGTGAATCTGGCCTCAGATCCCGCCAACAAGCTGATATTCGTCTCGTATCAAGCCGAGAACACGTTGGGACGGCGTATACTCAACGGCGAGAGAGATTTCCTGGTGAGGAGCATATCCATGGGCGAGGCCAAAGTCTCGATGAGGATGGGCGTCTTGTCGATACCCGGCTTCTCGGGCCATAGCGACAGGAGGGAGTTGATGAAATACGTGGAGACGGTGGAACCGAGGCCGCGCAAAGTGGTCCTAATCCACGGCGAGCCCTCCAAGATCGTCAGCCTGGCCACCTCCATAGAGCTACGCTACAAGATAACCACAGTGATACCGAAAGTCGGCGAAAGGATAAGAGCCCTCTAACCGCGTCCACCCTTCGGTTCCGGCGGACTCGGGGACTCGCGGCCTCCGCTCATAGGTCGCGGAGGCAGGCCCCGGCCGGGTTGGGGATGCGCCCTCCTCCTCTCCGCGATATAGGCGCCTGGACGGAGCTCTCCGGCCCAGGCCCGACGCGGCGAGCTATATCGCGCAGTCCCGACACGACGCGATCGCACTACGTGTGGAGGGCGCCGGCCGCCCGTCGGCTAAAGGACAAATTTTTAAATACCCGGTGTAGGGCCGACGTCATGTCGAGTGATATGTCGAAGTGCCTGGCCACGTTGGGCGCCACGCTTCAAGACTCAATAGGGAAGAGGGTGTTGGTCAAGCTGAGAGACGGATACGAGATCAGGGGCATCCTGAAGTCTTTCGACCAGCACGTGAATTTGCTGCTTGAAGACGCCGAGGAGGTTATCGACAACAATATAGTGCTGAAGAGGGGCACCGTGGTCGTTAGGGGCGAAAACGTCCTCTTCGTCTCGCCGACATGAAGGGCACACCCTCGATGGGGAAGCACAGCAGAGGCAAGACGCACATACGCTGTCCCAGATGCGGACGCCATTCCTACAACGTAGCCAAGGGGTACTGTGCAAGCTGCGGCTGGGGCCGCTCGAGACGCCTCCGCAGATACAGCTGGGCCAACTGACCTCCTCACCGCCTGAAGGGCGGGCCGAGGGAAATAACAAAAAGCCCCAGCCGGCCTGCGCCCTACCGCTATTGCGGCCTCAACTTTCTCATCTCGGCCAGTTGCCACTCGAGGATCTCCCGGGGCAACGAGCCCGGCTTGTATATCTCGGCGAGCTCCTCAAGACATTTAGAGAGCGGCTGCATGAATAAAAACAGGCAGTATAATAATATGGACCTCGAGTTCTGGCTCCTCGACATAACTTATTCGGTTGTCGGAGGAACGCCGGAGGTTAGGATGTTTGGCGTCTCCAAGGGCGGCGAGCGCGTGGTTGTAACAGACAGAGGGTTTAGGCCTTATTTCTATGTAAAGGGTAAGCCGTCCAACCTGAGGCAGGCGCTGGCCAAGATAGCCCCCATCGAGGCCGTAGATGTCGTCGAGAGGAGGTATTTCGGCAGGCCTGTCGAGCTGTTCAAGGTCACCGCGCGCGTGCCGGAGGACGTGAGGCGGCTGAGAGAGGCCGCCCTTGCCCTAGAGGGCGTCGAGGGGGTTCTCGAGGCCGATATTAGGTTCTACATGAGATATATGGTCGACGTGGGCGTCATGCCGTCCACGTGGCATCTCGTCGAGGTCTCGGAGGAGGGCACGCTGGGCGGCTTGAGGAGATATGCGGCGCGGCGGCCTCCCACCCCCATTTTGGAGAAGACCGGGGTGTTGCCCGACCTCAGAATAGCGGCGTTCGACATAGAGGTCTATAACGCGCGGGGCACCGCCGATCCGGCTAGAGATCCCGTCGTGGCGATCTCCATCAAGGATTCCTCGGGCAGGGCCTTCGCGATAACTGCAGATGAGCGGGACGACAGGAGGGCGTTGCGCGAGTTCGTCGAGTATATAAGGGAGTACGACCCGGACATAATACTCGGCTACAACTCCAACGGCTTCGACTGGCCCTATCTGGCCGAGAGGGCTAGAAGGCTCGGCGTAGCTCTATCCGTAGATAGGCTGGGCGGAGCCCCTCAGCAGAGCGTGTACGGCCACTGGTCGGTCGTGGGCAGAGCCAACGTGGATCTCTACAACGTCGTGGATGAGATCCAGGAGATCAAGGTCAAGACTTTGGATAGAGCGGCCGAATACTTCGGCGTCATGAGGCGCGACGAAAGGACGTTGATACCTGGCCACAGGATTTACGAGTATTGGGACGACCCGTCGAGGAGGCCCATCTTGATCAAATACGCCATGGAGGACGCCGCCTCCACCTACGGGCTGGGCGAGAAGCTGCTGCCCTACCTAATCCAACTGTCATCGGTGTCGGGCGTGCCGCTAGACCAGGTGGCCGCGGCCTCCGTAGGGGCTAGGGTCGAGTGGATGTTGATGAGATACGCGTACCGCATGGGCGAGGTGGCGCCCAACAGAGAGGAGAGGCCCTACGAGACGTATAAAGGCGCCATAGTGCTGGAGCCGCGGCCCGGTATATACCAGGACGTCGCCGTGCTGGACTTCACGAGCATGTATCCAAGCATAATGATGAGGTACAACCTGTCCCCCGACACGTACCTAGAGCCCGGCGAGCCCGACCCGCCCGAGGGGGCCTACAGAGCGCCGGAGGTCGGCCATAGGTTTAGGAAGTCGCCGACCGGCTTCATACCGCAGGTGCTGGCCTCTCTGGTTAAGCTGAGGAGGGAGGTCAGAAGCGCGATGTCCGGCCTCGACCCAAACAGCGTGGAGTACAAGCTACTGGACGAAAGACAAAGGGCCCTGAAGATAATGGCTAACGCTATGTACGGCTACATGGGCTGGCTAGGGGCCAGGTGGTATAAACGCGAGGTCGCAGAATCCGTCACGGCATTCGCGAGAAATATATTATCAGAAGTCATAGAATTCGCTAAAAATATAGGGATAAATGTTATATATGGCGATACAGATAGCTTATTTGTTAAGTATTCGAGAGACATCGATAAAATAATAAATTATGTAAATGATAAATTTAATATAGAAATAAAATTAGAGAAGATATATAAAAAACTTCTATTTACAGAATCGAAAAAGCGTTACGCAGGCCTTCTGGACGACGGAAGGATCGACATAGTGGGATTTGAGGTCGTGAGAGGCGATTGGTGCGAGCTGGCAAAGGAGGTACAGCTGAGGGTGATAGAGTATGCGCTCAAGTCGCAAAGCCCAGCGGAGGCTAAAACTAAAATTGTCAGTTATGTAAAATCTATTATAGATAATATTAAAACTTATAATATAGATATTGATGATTTGATAATATGGAAAACTATAGATAAGGAATTAGATGAATATAAAGTGACTCCTCCGCATATATATGCAGCCAAGATGCTTGAGAAATATGGATATAAAATACATAAAGGCATGAGCATTGGATATGTAATAATAAAAGGCGGCGATAAATTGAGCTCAAGGGCCAAGCCCTATATTTTAGTCCAAGATATAAGGGAGGTCGACGCCGACTATTACGTCGAGAGGCAGATAGTCCCGGCGGCGTTAAGGATAGGCGAAGTGATCGGCGTGAAGGAGGGCGATCTGGTGGGCAGGGGCGGCTCTAGAACCCTGCTCGATTTTCTAGGCTAGCATGGCCGTCGTGTCGGCAGGATGCGCGTCGCTCGGGAGGTAGCCGACCTCCTCCCCGCCCTAAGGGGCGGGGCTCTCGCCATAGGTAAATACTTAAAGATGTTATTAAGGTGTAGGCCATGGGAGCCTTAACCATAGTCTCGAAGTACATGATTGTCGCCCAGATCGAGGTGGGCGGGGTCGTGGATAAGTCGGACATAATAGGGGCTCTGTTCTCGCAGACAGAGGGTCTATTGGGCAAGGATATGGACTTGAGGGAATTGCAGATGATGGGGCGCATAGGCAGGATCGAAATAGATATATTGGAGAAGGACGGCCACACGAAGGCCCGAGTTAACATACCCTCTAACTTGGATCGCTACGAGACCGCCCTGATAGCGGCGCTTATAGAGAGCGTGGAGAGAGTCGGGCCCTATCCCGCCAACGTCAAAATACTGGAGATCAGGGATCTGAGGGAGGAAAAGAGGAATAAAATAGTCGAGAGGGCTAGGGAGCTGATCAAAATGATGGAGGAGGAGGTCCTGCCCGACACCAAGGAGATACTCGAGCGACTTAAGGAAGATGTGGCCAAGGCCGAGGTAATCGAATACGGCCCTGAGAGGTTGCCGGCAGGTCCCGACGTGGATAAGGCCGACAGCATAATAATAGTGGAGGGCCGCGCGGACGTCGTTAATCTGGTCAAGCACGGCTATCGCAACGTGATAGCCATAGAGGGTATAAGCCAGGGCATACCTCAAACAGTTATAGATATCAGCAAGCGCAAGAACGTGACGGCGTTCGTCGACGGGGATAAGGGCGGCGAGCTCGTGCTGAGAGATCTATTGAAGGTGGCGCATATAGACTACGTAGCCAGGGCGCCTCCCGGCAAGGAGGTGGAGCAGTTGACCGCAAAGGAGATAGCGAGGGCTCTGAGGAACAAGATGACCGTCGAGGAGTATCTGGCCCAGCAGCAGGCCAAGTCGCAGGAGCAGCCCCAGACGCAACAACAGGCCCAGCCCCAGGCGCCACAGCCTCAGCCGGCCGGGCGCCCGCCGGAGGTGCCCGACTTTATAAAGGCTAAGATAGACGAGATGCTCGGCACGCTTGAGGCCGAGATATACGATGAGAAGTGGAGCCCCATAAAGAGGCTTGCGGTTAGGGAGCTTCCCGACTTCCTGTCGTCATCTGAGGGCAGCGCATACGCCATATTGATGGACGGAATAGCAACCCAGCGGATAGTGGATCTGGCGACCAAGAGGGGCGTTAAGTACATAATTGCGGCGAGGGTCGGGCCTGTGGCCAAGGCGCCTGACGACATGTCGATAATGTCGTTCGACGAAGTTAAGACCGCCTAGCCGACCTTAAAGAGGCCATATGGCCCGCGTCGGGCTAACATGTCCGGCCTAGGGGCGCCTGAGGGCGATCTGTTTATTAACGCCAAGAGGAAAGACCTGTGAACGAGCTGGTCGAGGTGGGCGAGGTAGTCCACAAGGCGTTAAAGTACGCCATCGATATCGTCCACCCAGACATGCCCATTCTGGAGCTCTGCGAAAAGATAGAGCAGTTCATAATCGCGCAGGGGGCCAGGCCCGCGTTTCCGGTCAACGTCAGCGTCAACGAGGTGGCGGCGCACTATACTGCAGTCAAGAACGACGGCAGCAGAATCCCTAGGAACTCGGTCGTGAAGATAGATATAGGCGCCCATAGGGATGGCCGCATCGTGGATGCCGCGATCACGGCGGCGATGGGGACCAACGCCTACGACGGCTTGATAAAGGCCTCCTACAACGCGCTCAAGAGGGCCTACGAGACGTTGAGGCCCGGCGTCAGGGCCTGGCAGATCGGCGAGGCGATAGAGGCGACCATAAGGGCGTTCGGCTACAGGCCTATCTACAATCTGACGGGGCACCGGATAGAGCGCTATGTCCTCCACGCAGGCGACGTGATACCCAACTACGGCGATAGGTCCGCATCGCAGGTCATCAAGGCGGGCGACGTATATGCCGTGGAGCCCTTTGCAACAAACGGTAAAGGATATGTTGTAGATAATAAAAATATAACCATATTTAGACTTATGAGAAATAAGTCTAAAAAATATCAAAAATATATAGATGTAATATATCAATTCTCCAGCAATCTGCCCTTCACGCCCAGATGGTTCCCCCAGATCCCCGACGCCTTTTATAAAGACGCCTTGCTGGAAGGAGTTCTCTACGGCTACGAAGTTCTGGTCGAGGAAGGCGGCGGCTTCGTCGCCCAGTTCGAAGACACGTTTCTTATCGAGGACGACGGGGCGAGGCCTCTGGCGAGAACCCTCGACCTAGTCACCTGACCAGCCGTAGCCTAACCACCGAATTGCCGAGCTTGACGACCGCCTCCTCTCCCGCCTTAGCCACGTTGATCTTCCTCCCCTCGGGCATTAGGTATGTCCCGTTGGTGCTACCTAGATCCTCGAGGATCAAGCCCTCGGAAGACACCACCACCCTTAGATGTTTCCGAGAGACCGAGGGATCCGGCAACACCAGGTGGTTGTCCAACGCCCGACCTACCGCCACTATATTCCCCGAGGCCTCCAGGTCGAAGGCCTTGGCTGTGCCCGCCAGCCCCTTGACCGGCGACTCCAATATCTCGATGACCAGCTGTCTGTAGTGAGCAATCACCTTAGGGCCCCTCTCGGCTACGCTCACGGTGCCGGCGGTCGGCTTGGCGGCGCCGCATATCCTACAGATATCTATATCGTCGGAGTTCTCGGTGCCACAGACGGGACATCTCCAAGGCATCCATCAAGGAGCGCCGGCCCCGCTTATATAGTTTTCCAGTATCTCGAGGACCCGCTCTGCGGTGGGCCTGGCCTCCGGTCTCGGAGACAGCGTAGACATTATCAAGCCCGAGAGCCAAGACGGGATCTCGGGCCTGTATCTATCGGGTGGAGGTATCTCGTACCCGTTCACCACGAACGACTGCGGGTTTATCCCCGTCAAGCTTTCATACATCACACAGCCAAGCGAATATATGTCTGAGGCCTTTGAGGCCGTCTGGCCGTAGAGAGTCTCAGGCGCCGCATAGGCCGGCGAGAGGTACGATGCGGCCACGGCCTTGCCCACGGCGAGCTTCGCAATGCCCAGATCCCCTATCTTGACGACGGTCCTCTCTTTGTCCTTGAACATAATATTTTCAGGTTTTATATCTAAATGAACTAGATTATTTTTATGAATATCGCTTAATCCTCTCGCTATTTGTAGAAATATCCTAAGGAATTCATCCAAGGAGAGGACCCTCCTCTCGGTTAGATATTCCCTCAGAGATCCGCCCTCCATGTATTCAAGTATCATGTACGGGGGATTCTTCATATAGCTACCCACGGATCTATACTCAGCAGACGGTATAGATACCTCGTAGGCCCTCACCACGTGGTCCGACAAGACCTCCAGGTATCTATTCATCTCCTGTCCAAATATCTTTATGACGCCCCAGCTAGACGCGAGAGGATTCCCCCTGTCGTCGGTATATCTGAGCACCTTCGCCGCAAGTTTCTGCCCGCCAGCCGAGACCCTCAGGACGTAGCTGAAGCCGCCAACCCCCACCACGTCCTCCACGTAATATTTATTACCAAGCCAAGAGTAGAGCCACCCTACCGGCGGCGACGTAGACCTATAGGCAATTCTTTTATTAAAAATAAAGAAAGTAATTAAAAATAAGAATGTATTTATAAAAACAAAAAGAAAAATAAAATTAATCTTAAACATACTAATTAAAAAGAAATAATTAAATAGATAGGCAAGAAAAGCCAGAGGTCCATATAGATGTATCGGCAGATCGAATACGGCGAAGACAAAACCCTGCAGGATAGGCAACGCAAACATGTAGGGGCCTTGTATCGCCATGGATATCATCGCAGGAACGGCGATATCCAGAGTTTTATTAATTCTATAATAGGAATATTCATAAATTTCAAATAATACTAATGCAATAAAAACAATAATTGAATCAAGTATAATATTAATTATATTATATTTTTCAAGTAAAAACAGATCAGAGTCGAGAAACAGCAGAGCCACAACGGCTATGTAGAGCACTACGCGCATAGCCATTACGTATCTACCCACCATGGCCCTTATTAATAATATTGATATAATTAACATATAAATAGAATCAATAATATCGTTATTTAATAAATATGACTGTATTAAAATTAATATAGAGATTGTGATAAATAAAATAAATAAATTTGAAAAGACCTTCCGTGTTTGATACGCAACGGCTATCGCCGAGAAGAGCATTTAGATAGCCCGAGGAATTGGGTCTTTAAAGTATACGTATAGTACACGTCTACATAAAAATGCAGGTCGCTAAGAGGTATTGGTGTTGGTCGACAGATACGGAAGGCCGTTCCTGAAGCTTAGGGTGGTAGTTAACGACGTCTGCAACTTCTCCTGCATATTCTGCCACTTCGAAGGCCAGCCGAGGGGCATCGGCCGTAGCCTCAACGCAGACGACTATGGGTTTCTAGTCGACGTGCTTTCGAAGGTCGGCGTAAGCGACTACAAACTGACAGGCGGGGAGCCGCTTCTGAGGGGCGATATAGTCGATATAGTGAGGAAGATGGGCAGAGGCGGCGTCGAGATCTCGATGACCACCAACGGCTTCAGGCTGGCGGAGCTGGCCGAGGACCTCGCCGCCGCGGGGCTCCGGAGGGTCAACGTGTCGATACATTCGACGGATCCCGAAAGGTTTTCTAAAGTGGCGGGGGTGCCCAGGGAGTGGTTCTACAGGGTGTTGGCCGGCGTGCGTGCGGCGGTCAAGGCGGGCATGAAGGTTAAGCTCAACGCGGTGCTCCTGAAAGGAGTGAACGAGGACAGGGAGTCGCTCAAGTCGTTGGTCAAACTCGCCGCATCTGTCGGAGCGTCTCTCCAGTTGATAGAGCTCATGCCTGTAGGTCTCGGCAGCAAGATATTCGGCGATCTGCAAGCCTCGGCCGACGAGGCGGCCGAGCTGCTGGAGGGCATGGGCGCAAGGCCCGCCCACACCAGGAAGGACCTACATAACAGGCCTATCCTGAGGCTGGCCGGCGTCGATATAGAGATAGTCAAGAACTGGAACAACCCCTACTTCTGCGCCGGTTGCACGACCATGAGGCTTACGAGCGACGGGAAGCTGAAGCCCTGTCTCTACAGAGAGCCGGTGGCCGATCTCTACGGCCCCATCAAGGAGAGGGACGCGGAGAAGGTATACGAGGCGGTGTCCCGTGCGGTGTACGCCCGCGAGCCCACCTTTAGGCTGAAGATATCTCACTCGTCCTCGCTGTAGAACGGCAGCTCCTCCTCGCCTTCCTGCTCGGAGGCGGCCTCCCTATATTTATCTAGAGAGTTTACGATGGATTGAAACTTGTCCTGCCAGACCGGCACTAGCCTGTTGATTTCCGAGCTTATCTCCTCGTAGTGCTTTAGGAGGAGCTGTCCCACCTCCGTCAGCTCCGTCTTGCCCCTCTCCCGTCCGCCCCGTTTAGATTGCACCAACGGAACTTGCAATATATCTTCAAGTTTCTTTAGGTATGTCCATATAAATTTATAGGAAAACCCCAATTTCCGCGCCGCAGAGGCTATGGAGCCGGTCTCCTCTACGGCCTTCAGGATATCGTATATACCAGGCCCTATTATCTGGTTGCCGTTCCACTCCACCCAGACTCTGTACTTCACCTTGACGTCATTGGGCACAGATAAGGATCTGCTGTCGTTATTTACTTTTGCCGTAATAATTTTTCTACTGGAGAGGCCTTTGTAGGCGTGATGGTGGACATATCGGCGAAGGGAGACGTGGCCAGATACGCCGAGGCCTCTGCCGAGGCCTCCGTAGCCGATCCCATCGGCTGTGCCGTGGCCGCATCTCTGGCGGCTAAACAGGCGTATAGATACATACCGCTTTTGCATCCAGTGCCCCTATCCGCCTCGGCTGAATGCGGCGGAGGGGCCGTGGAGGCGAGGGCCTGGACTGTGTGGAGGACAGGCGTCGAGATGGATGCCCTATTCGGCGCTCTCGTGGGCGCCATAGCGGCGGGCGCCGCCTCCATAAGGAGGCTACGCGTAGATACGAAGATCAAGGGCGTGGAGTACAGACTGGAGGAGCCGAGGGGGTCTGTGAAGATCAGCCGCCCGGATCTCGGCTATGTAGTTAAAGCCTATGGTTATATACATTTAACCTCCACGGCCCCCATCAAGGCCGGCTCGGTCGAGAAGGGCGACCCCATCTGCGCCGCGAGGACGGTGGCTCCGCTCAACGCCAAGAGGCTATGCGAATTGTTGCCGGTGGACTGCGTGAAGCTGGAGTATGCGAACAGCAAGGTGGAGGTAGGCGACGATACCGTAGCCGTCGAGGTGGTGCTGAAGGGCAGAGACGCCTCGCCGAGCCTGGAGGCCCTATTTGCGGCGGGCTCCGCGCTTCTGACGATTTGGGACATGTTGAAGAAATACGAGAAAGACGAAAACGGGCAGTATCCCGACACCTACGTCGAGCTAGGGCTTTAGCCTATCGCCTCTAAACGGCGATGGGAAGAGATCCCTGAGGCTCGCCGTAACCACCTTCCTTTTGTCCGCGGTCGCCATGACTACAAGCGCGTCGGGGTTAAACTCGGCTATGACCTGCCTACATGCGCCGCAGGGGGCCGCCGGCTCGTCGGAGTCGACAACGACGGCGACGGCCACTATGTCTCTATCTCCCTCGGATACGGCCTTAAACACGGCGACTCTCTCAGCGCATATGGTCAGCCCGTAGCTGGCGTTCTCCACGTTGACGCCTGTGTAAATCCTGCCGCTTCTAGTCAACACGGCTGCGCCCACGCGAAACTTCGAGTAGGGCGCATATGCGTTCCTTAGGGCCTCTCGGGCCTTCTCCACGAGCTCCTCCATAAAAATATAAGGGATAAAAGAGAGTTAGTGGCCGCAGAGGTGAGAGCAGCGATCATAAAGACGGGGACGGAGCTGGAGGACGGGGCGCTAGCCTCGATGCCTAAAGACCTAAAATATGTTGCGGCGCAGATAAAATCAATTATAGAATCATACAAAAATTCAGATATATCTACTATTATTAATAATTTATCTAATATAAAAAATATAGAAGATATAATAGTATATATTACGATACTGTCCTACCTGGCGGGCAACAACGGCGTCAGGAGCGACACGTTGTTCGACGTATTCCCGCGGGAATACGAGAAGCTGGACGGCCTTTCCGCATCTAAGCTGAGGCGCTTACTTATAAATACACTAGGTAATATTGACTCTATAAATATATATATAAATAATATCATAAAAACAATAGAATTTTTAAAAAATAAAAAGGGATTATATCTCTGGATATTAAGGGAAAAACGGCTGGATAGATTTGAAAAAGATGTGAGGGAGTTCATCTTCGGAAACAGCGGCGGCTACTCTGTCGATAGAGGCATTAAATTATTTCTAAGAGTATTTATAGATAAAAACAGTATACCTCTAGCATATAGGATAGCTTATAATAAAAACGAAGTTAGAAAATATAGAGTACATGGGGATTTCTACACCACGCTCACCACCATGCGTAGCGGCTCCTTCGAGGACGTCGATTCGCCGACAGCCTCCAAGGTAAGGCAGAGGGTGGCGAGGGCCTTGCTCTGTAGGGGCAGAAAGGAGCGTTGCGATCCGTTGCAGATACGTCTCAAGTCCGTGAGGGGCTTGGTGAGGGCGGTCGCCTACCTAAGCGGCGATCCCATAGCCTACGAGAGGGGCGCCTATTATATTGGCAAGAACTACTGCGCGAAGCTCAGATGCGAGGAGTGCCCCATAAGGAGCGTCTGCAGGAAATATATATTTATAGAAGTTAAGTAACATGTTAAGGGGGAAGACTGCCGTGGTCACCGCGGCCAGTAGAGGTATAGGGAAGGGAATAGCCAGAGTCCTCGCGCAGGAGGGCGCAAACCTCATCATAGCGTCAAGGGATCTGGAGAGGCTTTCGAGGACTGCGTCTGAGATAAGGTCCGAGTTCGGCGTCGAGGCAATCCCCGTGCAGGCAGATCTGACGAAGAGAGCCGACGTCGCCAAGATAGCCGAGACGGCGGCGAAGAGCTTCGGCGGCGTGGATATACTGGTCTACAATACCGGCCCTCCCAAGCCGGGGGCCTTCATGGAGCTCACAGAGGAGGACTGGGACTACGCGGTGAGGCTTCTGTTGATGAGCGCCGTCTGGCTGACCAGAGACGTGTTGCCGTATATGATAGAGAGGAGGCAGGGCCGTATAATATATATAACGTCGCTGACGCTGAAGAGGCCTCTGCCCAACCTAACTCTGTCCAACGTGATAAGGCTGTCGATAGCAGGCCTCGTGAAGACGTTGGCGTACCAGCTGGCCCAGTACGGCATACTCGTCAACGGGATCCTCCAGGGCTACGTCGAGACCGAGAGGGTGCTGGAGGTGGCTAGGGACAGAGCCTCCCGGGAGGGCAAGCCTCTGGAGGACGTGTTGAAGGCCATGGCCGGCGAGATACCGCTCGGCCGCATGGCCAAGCCCGAGGAGGTAGGGGAGCTCGTGGCCTTTCTGGCCTCCGAGAGGGCTAGCTACATCACCGGATCGCTGATCGGGATCGACGGCGGATACGTCCAGTGCATCTAAAAAGCCAGCCCTATGCTTCCCAACAGCCTTCCGGCCAGCTCGCCGTCTACGCCGTAGCCGTACTTCACCTCCAGGAACTGGCTCCTGAACTCGACGACCTTTCTGCGTACTTGGCTGGGCTCTCTGCCGTCTATGAGGAGCTCCTTGAAGAAGCCGGCTAGCTCGGCCATGTCTCCTTCGCGCATGCCCCACCTGGTGACCTCCTGGACGCCTAGCCTAATCCCGCTGGGCTTCACCGCGCTTTTGTCCCAAGGCAGCATGTTCTTGTTGACGATTATGTTGGCGTCTTCGAGCAGTTTGGACGCCGCCTCGCCGCCGCCCAGCCTCGAGACGTCCACGGCCACTTGGTGGGTCTTGGTGAAGCCCAGATGCTCCGCCACCACGTCGAACCCGTTGGCGTGTAGCGCCTCGGCGAGGGCCCTGGCGTTTCTGACTATCTGCTCGGCGTATTGGGCGCCGAACTGCCTCATCTCGGCCAGAGCGACATAGGTGGCGGCGTATCTATGCATGTGGTAGTTAGACGTAAATACGGGGAACACCCCGCGGGCGATCGACTCGTTGACCTCACCCTCCAGGGCGCTGGCGATAAGCCCTCCCTGGGGGCCTGGAAAGGTCTTGTGCGTCGAGGAGGTGGTCACATCAGCGCCTTCCCTCAGCGGGTTGGGGAACTTTCCGCCCAGCACGAGGCCGAAGACGTGGGCCGAGTCGTGGATGACGTAGGAGCCGACCGCGTGGGCGGCCTCCGAGATCTCCCTCACGGGATGGGGGAACAAGTAGAGAGAACCGCCCAGAACCACTATGTTAGGCCTATTCTCCTCTATGACTCTACGCGCCCTATCTACGTCTATGTTGAAAGCCTCGACGTCCCAAGGCAGATCGAGCACCTTGAGCTTCAGGGCCTTGGGGCCGCCGACTTGGTTGTGGCTTATATGGCCGCCCGCCCTGGTCGGCAGCGACGCCATGGTGCCCCCCTCCGGCGCCAGGCCGTAGTACGTCGCCAAGTTGGCCACCGTCCCCGAGATGGGCCTCACGTCGACGTACCTTGCGCCGAGAATCTCGGCGAAGCCTCTCGACAAGGCCTCCTCGAGGAGATCCACGTATTTAGTCCCTCTGTAGTACCGCCTGCCCACGGAGCCCTCGGCGTATCTCCCCATCAAGTCGTTGAGGTAGGCCAACTCGGCTAGCGGCGACATGACGTTCTCCGACGCTATGAGATTGACGGTCTGCCGCCGCCTCCACTCGTTGTGCTCCAGAAGCGCCTCCAAGATCTTTCGAACGTCCTCAGGATACGCCATAGACCGAATCACCCTGCCATTTATAAAATAATCGAGGGCCCCCTAGGCTGGGGTACGGTCGGCCGAGGCCGTCTTAGGCGTCGCGCGAGGCCCAGAGATAGGCCTGCCCTCATGACAGTGGATCTCGCCAACTCTCGACGGAAGCTGCGCCGGCCCGCCTTCATGAACCCCGCCGGTGGCGGGGCGGAGACGCAGATGGGCAACTGAGGCGGAAAGTAGGTTGTTCTCAGCCGCCGCCTTGTTGCTCCTCGTCCTCGCCCGGCAGCTTCATCAACGAGAACCTCTTGGGCCTCTCCTCCTCGACCTTCTGTCTCAGCTTGTCGGCGTATTTGGAGGCCAAGGAGTCCACTATGGACATTATGTGCTTGACTGCGTCGTTGTCGAGAGCCAGGAACTCATGCAGCCTGCCCTCGTCTAGATATTTCGACAGCGAGGGGTCCATGGGTATCTGGCCGAGGAAAGGCACGCCGGCCTTCTCAGCGATCCTTCTGCCCGCCCCCTCGCCGAATATATAGTAGGTTTTTCCGCTGTCGGGACACACGAAGCAGCACATGTTCTCCACTATGCCGGCAACGGGTATCTGCACCTTCCTCGAGAAGTCTATCGCCTTCACCACTATACGGCGTGAGATCTCGGACGGTATGGTCACTATTATGCTGCCGTCTATCCCGCCCTGCAGGCTCTGGGCTATGGTCAACGGGGCGTCGCCGGTGCCCGGCGGGAGGTCCACCATAAGCACGTCGAGAGGCCCCCAGTCCACCTGCGATATGAAGTCCCTCAATGCCTGGGTCACCAAGGCGCCTCTCCAGATCACGGCCGTGTCATCGCTGGGAAGCATGAAGTCTATCGACACCACCTTGACCCCGAAGGGCCCCGACACGGGCACGATCCTCCCCGTCCTGGAGTCGACATAGAGCGTGGAGCCGGCCACGCCCAGCAGCTTGGGTATCGTGGGGCCGTATATATCGCCGTCCAGAATGCCCACCCTATAGCCCCGCAACGCGAGGCCTAGCCCAACGGCGGCGGTGACCAACGATTTGCCCACGCCGCCTTTACCCGATATGGTGACCAGCTTGACCTTGACGCCCTTTAAATAGTCGGCCAGAGAGCCCGGCGGCGCCGCCCCGCCGCGTACATTTACTTTGATATTACTCATATAGCTCTCTACTTCAGTAGGTATATATCCATGTCGTTGCCAGCGGGCTCTAGAGCCCTGCCACCTCCCTGAACTCGCTGTATATATCGCCGCCCACCCGAGCCCATTTATTCAATAGGCCGCACGCCACGGCGAATTGCCCCATGCGGCTGTACACATCGGAGCACCCAATCCTCTCGACCGCGGCGACGGCCCCATCTAGGCACACGACCTCGAGACCCAGGTCTCCTACCAGCGGTAGGTCAGCCCCAGAGGGCCCCACCCTCGATTGGATTAGGTCTCCCATGCGCACCGTCCGGCCGTCGGCTGTGCAGGATATCGGTAGGCTGCAGTAAGCCTCGACGCGGTCGCCCAAACCGTAGATAGTTAAGCCGACAGGCACGTCGCCCGAGACCCTCGAGCCCCTCTCGAAATGGATCGCCGCAAGGACGAATCCGCCGAGCGGGACTACGTAGACCTGCGAGATCCCCAGAACCCCGGAGTAGTTTCTATAGAACCAATCGACGAACTCGCCCAGCTCGTCGCACATGAGGTTTTTAAGCGACCCTCCCTTTTATCGGTAATGAGGTGGGCCCGTCATCGCGGATATGATGAAGAGGAATACTGGGTTCCGATGTATTTTGTTTAGTTGATCTGAATGGCTTCATGCACTACGTGGAACTCGCAGATGCCATAGCGAGGTGGCTCGAAGAGACGGGCCGCCGGCAGGACGCGGGTTGACCTCAGTTCGGCTCATCGACATCGTCGGAAGACTAGGTTCTGAAGGCCTGACGGCGGTCGGGGGAAGCCCGCCCTCTCCGGCGCATTGAGGCGGTGGGCTTAGGACGAAAATAATTAAAAGGAGTGGAGCGGCCCGCCCTCGATGGGCGAGAGCAGTGAGGGCTACGAGTACCTAGTGCCGCTGGAGAGGTATCTGTCCTCCGGCATCAGGCTGGGCACCAAGATGTCCAATAAGTACTTGGAGAAGAGGGGCTTTATCTACGCTGTGAGGCCGGACGGGCTGAGGATTTTCGACATTAGGAAAATAGACGAGAGGCTGAGGATAGCCGCGAAGTTCATAGCAAGATACAGCCCCGACAGGATATTGGTGCACACGACGAGGCCCTACGGATTCAAGCCCATAGAGATGTTCTGTAAATACGTCGGCTGTAAGTACATAGCGGGTAGATTTACGCCGGGGATTCTGACAAACCCCTATCTGCCCGAATATATAGAAATAGATCTGCTAATAGTGGTAGATCCCAAGCTCGATTCGCAAGCCGTCAGAGAGGCCGCGGCCATGGGGATACCGGTGGTCGCCTTAGTGGATACCGACACGCCCCACGACTTTATCGACTTGATGATACCGTGCAACAACAAGGGGAGGCGCAGCCTTGCCCTCATATTCTGGATCTTGGCCAGACAGGTTCTGAGGGAGCGAGGGGAGCTTAAGCCGGACCAAGATCTGCCGGTTCCGCCTGAGGAGTTCGAGACTAAGCTAGTAGAGAGTAGATAATATAACTGCGATATATCCTCATGACTAGAGTCAGGAAGCCGGCTGTCGCCGGCTATTTCTACGAGGCCGATCGAGAGGCCCTCATCGAGAGGATTAGGTGGAGCATCGGCCATGAGCTAGGCCCCCGGACGGAATCCCTCAATCCCGAGGGGGCCCGCGCGCTGGGGGCTATAGCGCCCCACGCGGGCTATGTCTACTCGGGCCCCGTGGCGGCTTGGGCGTACGCGGCGCTTAAGGGCTACGGGAAGCCCGACACGGTGGTGGTCGTCGGGCCTAACCACTACGGCGTGGGGGCGCCCGTCGCAATAATGAAATCGGGCGTCTGGGAGACGCCTCTAGGCGCGCTCGAGATCGATGAGGAGGTGGCCGAGTTCCTGCTGTCCGAATACAGATCCCTCGAGGACGACTTCTACGCCTTCTCCAAGGAGCACTCGGTCGAGGTCCACATGCCCTTTATCCGGTATTTCTTCGGCGACGTCAAGATAGTTCCGGTGGCCCTATGGCGCCAGACGCCCTCGACGGCCAAGGAGCTGGGCGCCGCCCTCGCCAAGATGATATCCAGCTTTGGGAAGAAGATATACATAATAGCAAGCTCCGACCTCAACCACTATGAGCACCACGAGGTGACCGCCAAGAAGGACGAGCTGGCCATATCTAAGATTGTGGAGGGCGATGTGGACGGATTTTTCGACGTAGTTTCCAGGTACGACATATCGGCGTGCGGCATAGGTCCCATAGGGGCCTTGATGAAGGCCGCCTCGACGTTGGGGTTCAGAGCCAAGTTGTTGAGGCACGCCACCTCGGGGGACACCAGCGGCTATATGGACGAGACGGTCGGCTACGCCAGCGTGTTGTTCTACGCATGATAGATAAACGTAAAAACGATCATATATTCCTCGCGGCATCGCCCGAGTCGCAGGTCGGCGACAACTGGCTGGACGACGTGGTCTTGATACATAGGGCTCTGCCGGAGCTCGACCTAGACGACGTCGACACCAGGGCCACGTTTCTGGGCAGCGAGATATCTATGCCGTTCATAATAGGGGCGATGACCGGCGGGACCGAGCTGGCCGAGAAGATAAACGCAAGGCTGGCGAAAGCCGCCGAGGAGCTGAGAGTGCCTATGTACGTGGGCTCCCAGCGCATAGGCATAGTGAAGCCTGAAGCCAGACGTAGCTTCGAGGTGGTCAGGTCCAACGCGCCGACGGTGCCCAAGATAGCCAACCTAGGCGCCCCGCAGATCTCCAGGCTTTCTGACGAGCAGTTGCTGCGCTGGGCCGAGGAGGCCGTCGGCATGATCGACGCGGCGGCTCTGGCGGTCCATCTAAACCCCGCCCAGGAGGTCTTCCAGCCCGAGGGCGAGCCCCACTTCAGAAACGTGCTGGAGAGGCTGAGGTTCCTCAAGAGGGCCTTGAAGGTGCAGCTGATAGTCAAGGAGGTGGGCAACGGAATCTCCAAGGAGGTGGCGAGCCTCCTTAACGGAGTGGCCGATATAATCGACGTGGCGGGCGCGGGCGGCACCTCCTTCGTGGCCATAGAGGCCTTGAGGGCTAGGGAGGAGCGTCCGGAGCTCTACGAGATGTCCGAGGTGTTTAAGGGCTGGGGTATCCCCACGGCGGCGGCTATATGCGAGGTAAAGTCGGCCTTTAGGGGTTTGGTGATAGCTTCCGGCGGCATAAGGAACGGGCTGGACGGGGCGCGGGCTTTGAGCCTCGGCGCCGATTACTTCTCGGCATCTCAGCCGTTGCTCAAGGCGGCGTTAGACGACAGAGTGGCCCAAGCCATATCCAAGATATGGCGGGAGCTCCGCGTGGCCATGTTCCTGACGGGGGCGGCTAAGATACAAGACCTGAGGCGGGCGCCCAAGGTGCTCGGGCCGCGCCTCGAATCGTGGTTAAGGCAACGCGGCGTTGGCTGCTAGGCTGTACTCCCCTCGGGCGTCCGCATAACTTTCAGCCCCCTTGTGATCCGCACTGCGGTGAGGGGGGCGTCGGGGCGCGTCCGCCCCGTGAGGATGCGCCTGAGGGTGGGGAAGGCCGGGGATGAGGTGTGGGAGCGGGACGCCTTGGGGGCTGTGAACATCGGCCTCAAGCACATCCAGATGGGGGGCTTCGTGGCGTCGGCCCCGACGGGGGCCCATGCGGCGCGGGCGACGCCGGTGATCCCGCGCCTAGGCCCAACCCCGCCGGCGGAAATATCCGCAATTATCGGCAGATACCGCTAGCGGGGAAACGCGCCGCGCGATGCGCCTGGTTAGCCTCAACAAGAGGCTTATAAACCGGCGAAGGCCATATCTCCATGGTCTGCCCCAAGTGCGGCAGTAGGGATGTGAGGATCTCTCCGTCCGGCAAGTACGTCTGCAACTCGTGTGGATACTCCTGGCAAATGCCCATGGCCGACCTTGGATGGGCCCGGAGGATTTTCAACATAGAGAAGCTCTACGAGGAGTTTAAGGACGTGAGGCCCATAGATTGCGCCAGAATGAAGGGCGAGATGGTCAAGAGGGGTGCAAGCGAGGGAGACGCGGCCAAGATCGTGAGGAGGATCGCGAGGAGAGCTATACGCATGACTAACGACAAAAACGAGAGGGAGGCGTTGGCGGCAATTATCGACGGGTGTTAAGCCCTCTGTTGCGCGCGCGCCCTCCTGCAGCCGCGGCCGGTACACCTAGACGCTATGAAGCCCACCTTCTGTCCAGGCGGCGCGGTCCTCGGGACGGGCGTGCCGCCCTTCGGGTGGCTGCCTCCTCCGTGCGGATGCGCGTAGGGGCTCATGGCCTTGCCTCTGACCAAGGGCCACTTCCAGGCCTTGGCCTTAGACCTGTGGTACTTAGCCCCGGCCTTCAACATGGGCTTCTCTATCCTGCCGCCGCCGGCGACGATCCCCACCGAGGCCCTGGCGTCCGAGCTTACGTCGATCACGCGGCCGCTGGGCAACCTTATGGAGGTCTTGCCCGCCTCGGCCTTATGGGCGAGGATGACGGCGTAGGCGCCCCCCGATCTGGCGTACTTGCCGCCGTCGCCGTACATCTTCTCGACGTTATACACCATGGTGCCCTCCGGTATCCTGCGTAGAGGCAGTATATTGCCGGGCCTCACCGAGGCCCCCTCGCCGACCTCTATCCTCTGCCCCACGTACATGCCCTCGGCGGCGAAGTTGAGGAACTCGGCGCCGTCCGCCATCTTTATCTTGGCCACGGGTGCGTTGAGCCCCGGCTCGTGGAGGAGCTCGACGACGTAGCCGTGGCCCGAGACGTCGCGCGGATACCTCACCGCGCCGTCTCTCCTCCAGCCGGGCGATCTGAACTGGCTTCCTCCTCTGCCCCTTCTCTGCACCAATATGCGCTTACCCACGGCCCGCGAAGCCTAAAGCTATATAAATGTTCGCCCGGGACGCGCCCGTGAACGTGTTGGAGGAGCAGGTGCTCAGCGACTTGAGGTCCAGGGGATTCAAAATCGTCGAGAGGATAGAGGACGGCCTCTTCGTGGCCGAGAAGGACGAGAGGTATCTATTCTACGTAATGGTGGAGGGCGTCGAGAAGCCCTTGAGGCAACTGTACAGAGTGCTCAACATGGGGGAGACCCTGTCGGCGCCCGTCGTGCTGGCCCTTGTCAGCAACGACGGAGTGGTCACCTACTACTCGGCGCACAAGTTGAGGTTGCCCCGGAACGTCCATGCTCAAGCTACTTGAGAGGCTGATCTCCATATCCAGGGAGAGAGGGATCAAGATCGAGGTATCTTTCAGTAGATGTAGGGGGAGGTTGCTCATAGATAGGGAGATAAAGGCGCTGGACGAATACGGAAACGTGGTCCCCTGGAACCGCGCGTTTCCGGGCGTGGCGGTTCAGAACGTGCTAGATCAATGCCGGGTGAGGAAGGTCGAGGTCTACAGAGGCCGGGAGAAGGCGTTTGAGGCATCAGACCTGGAGTCAGCCCTCCGCGAGCTCTCCTCGTACCGGTAGACCTCAACATCTTTATATAAGAGCCTATTGATGCCGGTGTACACCAAAGTTGTAGCCACGTTGGGGCCTTCCACCGACAGACTAACAGACTTAGGCCGGTTGCTCGAGTCGGTGGACGGAGCTAGGATAAATATGTCGCACGCGACGGAGCGCGAGCTGGAGGCTAGGGTGAAGGCGGTGCGGCGGTTCGAAAGAGATAGGGGGAAGCCGATAGCGATCATCGCCGATCTGAGGGGGCCTGGCGTGAGGACAGGCCCGATGGAGCCGCTCCGGGTGGTTGCCGGCGAGAGGGTCATCTTCAAGCTGGCCGATAGGGGCAGAGGCTTCGTGCCTATACCCAGGCGCGAGTTCTTCGACGTGGTGGAGAAAGGCGACGAGCTGCTCATGCTGGACGGCAGGCTCGTCTTGAGGGCCGTCGCGGCCTCGGGGCAGCAGGTGGAGGCCGAGGCTCTGTCGTCGGGGGAGATAGGCAGCAATAAGGCCGTCGTCGTAAAGGGCAAGGACTTCGACATAGCTCTCCCCGTCGAGGAGGACCTCGCCGCGCTCGACGCGTTGGCGCGGTATGGAGATGACATAGACTACGTGGCTCTGAGCCTGATAAAAAGCGGCGCCGAGGTCTCGCTCATGAGGAAGATCGTCAGGGAGCGCGGCCTCGCCTCCGACGTCATGGCCAAGATAGAGACTAAAGGCGCCGTGGATCGAATAGATGAGATCATCGACGCGGCGGACTACGTGGTGGTGGCCAGAGGGGATCTGGCTCTGCACTACGGCCTCGAGTATATACCGAAGATCCAGAGGGCGTTGATAGAAAGGGCCCTGGCCCGGGGGAAGCCGGTGGCCGTGGCCACCCAGCTGCTGGACTCTATGCAGGCCAGCCCGACGCCCACCAGGGCCGAGGTCAACGACGTATATGCCGCCGCATCGCTCGGAGTCGACTCGCTCTGGCTCACCAACGAGACGGCGAGCGGGAGCTACCCCCTGGAGGCCGTGTCTTGGCTCAGGAAGATCATCTCGATAGCTGAGGTGAAGCCGCTCGGGAGGCCCAGCCCCGCCAACGCGAGGGATAGATTCGCCGAGGCTGTCGCCGACATGGCCGCGGACCTAGGCGCCGACATAGCTGTCTACTCCATGACGGGCGCGCTCGCCAGACGCGTGGCTAAGTTCAGGCCGCTTGTCGGGATACACGCCGGCGTGAGGGAGGCGTCGGTGGCCAGAAAACTGGCGCTTATATGGGGCATCGAGCCTCTGCTGCTGCCGGCCTCCTCATACGAGGAGGGGCTGGAGAAATTGATGGCCCGCTTCCCCGACAAGATGTTGGTGGCGACCTACGGGCTGAGGGGAGGCGTCCACACAATAAAAATAAACATCAAGGAATAGTCGTGAGGAGATGCATCTAAGCTGATCGGTGAGGAGCTCACGGTACGCCGACATCTGCAATAGGCGCGGCGTCCCCGATCTGCGGCTGGACAACCCGCGCAGCGGGGTTGGACGCCCGCCAGCTCCGGAGACCGGTCGAGGGCCCTTCGGCCGCGCCGAGCGGCGCCCGCCGGGGCCGTCGGCGGGACGGCTCAGCCGTGCAGGATCCGACGCGGCCTGCCTCCCGCGGGCGCGCCGTCCCGTGCCCCTTAACGCCTTCTGTAGGTGTAGTAGGTCCTCTGGCCGAAGTCGTGCAGATCCACGCCCAGCGCGGACAGCCGGTCCCTTATCTGGTCCGCCAGTTGGTACAGCCGCTCCTGCCTCAGCCTGGACCTGGCCTCGACCAGCGCCTTGACGGCCTCCTGGACGTCTCTGGGCACTTCCCTTCTCTCCAGTAGGCCGAGCACGTCGGCCATCTCGACATATTTAGAGAGGACGCCGAGGGCGGCCTCCCGCGAGATCTTGTCTATCCTATGCAGTAAGGTCGAGATTATATAGCGCGCGGCGTCGTAAAGCCTCTGGGCGGCCTCGTTGGTGGAGAAATCGTCGTTGAGGGCGCCGTAGAACTCCTCCACGTATCTCTGGAAAGGCTCGACGACGGGCTCCGAGTCCCTCTCGCCTGCGTCCGCCACCGCCTGCCCGAGCTCGTCGTAGGCCGTGTAGAGCGTCTTCACCATATCCTCGGCCCTGTCCAGGAGCTCGAAGCTGAACTCCATGGGCTTGCGGTAGTGGCTCATGGCGTAGGCCAGCCTCAAGGCCTCGCCGCTGTGCTTGGAGAGGACCTCCCTCAGGGTTATTATGTTGCCCAGGGACTTAGACATCTTCTCGCCTCTGACCGTGAGGTAGCCCACGTGTATCCAGTATCTGGCGAAGTAGTCCACGCCGAACATGGCGCGGGCTATGGCTATCTCGTTCTCGTGATGGGGGAACACGAGGTCGGCGCCGCCTCCGTGGAAGTCGAAGGGCATGCCCAGATGCTTCGTCGACATGACCACGCACTCGAGGTGCCAGCCCGGCCTGCCGGGGCACCAGGGGGAGTCCCACCAAGGCTCGCCGGGGGACCAGCTCTTCCAGAGGGCGAAGTCCAGCGGGTTCCTCTTGCCGGGCTCGGGCTCGACTCTGGCGCCTGCGATCAGCTCCTCTATCCTCTGGCCGGAGAACTCGCCGTAGCGCGGCACCTTGCCCACCTCGAAGTAGACCGAGCCGTCGGGCGCCACGTAGGCGAAGCCCCTATCGACCAGCGCCTTTATCCACTCCAGCATGTCGCCCACGTTCTCGGTCACCTTGGGGTAGGCGTATGCGGGCCTGACGTAAAGCCTCCTCATGACGTCGAAGTATTCGGATATGTACCGCTCGGGCACCTCCCGCCACCGCTTGACTGAGGCGGCGCCGAACTCCTCCCTGGCTCTGTTTATTATTTTGTCGTCCACGTCGGTGAAGTTGACGACGAGCCTCACCTGGAGGCCCAGGCGCTCCAGATAGCGGCGGAACATGTCGAAGAAGACGTAGACTCTGCCGTGCCCCACGTGGACGGAGTCGTAGGGAGTTATGCCGCAGACGTAGCCCGACGCGACGCCCGGCGTCCCGACCGCGAACTGCTCCACCCTCCTGCTGGCCGT
>NZ_LCWM02000076.1 GCF_002077075.2 Thermoproteus sp. CP80
TTGGCGATAAATATATAAGAATTTCTAATGATATATATGATGTAGAACTTAGTGAATATATAGATATCGATGGATATATATATCTAAATAGCAGATGGATTGACATCTATAAGGTGGTCGGCTGGCCCGAGGACATAGCCAAGCTCTACGGCATCGAGAGCCTGTCGAGCAGGTCGTGGTTGGGCCACACAAGATACCCCACGAACAGCCCCGGGAGGTTGCCCTACTACTCGCATCCCTTCGCAGCGGGCGACGTCGCCATAGTCCACAACGGCGATCTGAGCAGCTACGGCGCAAACGTCAACTTCATAAAGTACAGAACGCACGTGAAGTTCACCGGGAACGACAGCGAAGCCATAGCCTACCTCCTGTCGTTTCTGGCGGGAGAGCTAGGGGTGGAGGAGGCCGTGAAGGAGCTCATGTACGGCCGCAGATACAGGTGGGCCAGGCTCGACGGGCCCTACGCCGTGGCCTTCATGGTCGGAGGCCCGAGGCCTGTGTTCGGCGC
>NZ_LCWM02000046.1 GCF_002077075.2 Thermoproteus sp. CP80
TTGGATCCAGCTGGGGGCGGTGGGGTGCGGAGGCCTTGTCGAGGACGATCTACCCCTCTTATGCCTACTACGGTGAGGCACGGCGTTAGTGTTATAGGCGATATATAAGTTTTACCGGAGGGCCGCGACGCGCATGGCGGCAACCATCGGCATCAATCTTATTACCGTCGGGACGTCGTAGCCCGTGGGCGAGCCAGCTCCGTGGCCTTGGGACTCCCCATTGGTAGATTTAAATGGGGATATTGTCCTGACCTATATGTACTACGACGTTCCGTTCGTGCCGACGCCTGAGGTCGTCGTCAGGCGCATGCTGCAGCTGGCCAGGGTGAAGCCCGGCGAGGTCTTGTACGATCTGGGCAGCGGCGACGGCAGGATAGTGATCATGGCCGCCAAGGAGTTCGGGGCGTATGCCTACGGCGTAGAGATACGGAAGGATCTCTACGAACAGAGCTCCGCCAAGATCAGGGATCTGGGCCTGGAGGGGCGGGCCAAGATATTGAACACCAACTTCTTCGACGCCGATATCTCGGACGCCGACGTCGTCACCATGTATCTGCTGACCTCGGTCAACGAGCGGCTGAAGCCGAAGCTGGAGAAGGAGCTGAGGCCGGGGACTAGGGTGGTCAGCCACGACTTCGAGGTGTCTGGATGGCGGCCTATGGTGATCGAGGAGGTGTATGAGGAGTGGCGGTCCCACAAGATCTATCTGTACAAGATCCCGGGGAAGGAGATACCGGTGCCCTCCGGCAAGACTACCTCCATCGAGGATCCGCTCACTCGGCAGATCATGGCTCTGGTTGACGGCAACAACTCCGTGGAGGATATAGCGGCGAAGCTCAACACGACGCCGCGGGAGGTTAGAAACGCGTTGAGGAAGCTTCTAGACGCCGGCCTTGTCGAGGAGATAAGGATAGTTAGATGAGGGAGATTATAGAGGCCTATAGGAGAATCGGCGGATTTCAGGCCCTGCACGTGGCTGAGGCCGCCGACGTCTTGAAGGAGGCGGTCGAGAGGGCCGATCTACGCTTCTTCTCCTTCACCGCCAACCTCGTGGCGACAGGCCTCAGGGAGGCGATCGCCGAGGCGATCCGGAGGCGGCTCTTCAACGTCGTTGTGACCACGGCGGGGGCCCTCGACCACGATATAGCGAAGGCCGAGGGCGCCAGGTATCTGCCGGCGTCTTTCGACCTGGACGATGCGGATCTGGCCGACAAGGGCTACCACAGGCTGGGCAACTTGGTCATCAGCAGGGATGAGTACGGCCCCTACGTCGAGCGTTTCGTATTTAGAGCGCTGGATTCGCTCGACGCCGAGAGAATAGCCACGTACGAGCTCGCCGGGCACTTCGGAAGATTGATGCCCGAGGGCTCGATCCTAGGGGCCGCGGCCAGGGCCGGAGTCGAAGTGTTCGTGCCGGGCATAGCCGACGGGGCTGTCGGCACGGCCATACTCACGTACAACGACGTACAGAGGGTGAAGAGAGGCGGCAGACGCGTAGTGATCGACGTGCTGAAAGACGAGGAGAGGCTGAGGGAGCTCGTGGCGTCCGCCAGGAGCCTCGCCGCGCTTATAGTGGGAGGCGGCATATCGAAGCACCACGTGATCTGGTGGGCCCAATTCAAGGGCGGACTGGACTACGTAGTGTATGTAACTACGGCGACTGAGTACGACGGCTCCTTAAGCGGCGCGAGGCCCAAGGAGGCCATCACCTGGGGCAAGGTTAAACGAAACGCCAAGGCCGTCCACATCATGGCGGACGCCACATTGGTCCTCCCGATACTCCTGGGCTACCTCTGACCTCCTCCCCGTCCCAAAAGGCCCCCTTTAGGGCGGCCCGCCGGCGCCTCAGCCCGGCCCTCACGGGCCCCTCGGGCCGGTTCATGGAGCCACGCGGCCGGCGCTACGGGCCATGTGGACCAGTCGGAGCTGGAGATGTCGAGCCGCCGTTAAGCTCCATCTCCGAGCCGAGGGGTAAGACCGCTTGCAATACCTATATAGCCTCTTTCCCTCTCGCCCATGCTCCAGATAGCCGCGGTTGTTGCCGCGTTCGCGGCCGGCGTGGCGCTAGGGCCCGCGTGGCTGCGCTACCAGAGCGCCAGAGGCTTGGTCTCAGTCGACGTATATAAGGGGAGGCAGGGCGTGCCCAAGGCCGGGGGGCTCGTGGCCATGGTCGCCGGCGTCGTCGGGCTGTCCATCCTGTCCCTCCTCGACCCTAGGCTGTGGTACGTGGTCGCCTTGGTGGGCGTCGTGGGGCTGGTTGGGCTGCTCGACGATATATATGACGTGAATGAGCTCATAAGGGTCGCCGTGCCTCTGCTGGCCGCTACGGCCCTATATTTCGCCGTAGAGTTGCGCATGACCCTGCCCTTCATGGGCACGTTCTACAGCCCCGCCTGGCTCGCTGTGCTCGCCATACCCGTTATGACGAACGCCTACAACATGCTGGATCCGGTCAACGGGTTTCTCCCGCTGTCCAACGCGATAATAGGCGCATCTCTAGCCGCCGGGGCCCTCCTCAGGGGCGACGCCGAGGCCTTCTACGCCTTCTCGGTGCATGTGGCGGCCTCCCTAGCGTTGTTCGTCTTCAACCGCTATCCGGCCAGCGCCTTCAACGGCAACGTGGGCAGCTACTTCCTAGGCGCCGAGGCGGCGGCCCTGGCGGCTCTCTACAACATGGTGCCCCAGCTCGTCTTCGCCTCGATGCCGTATATAGTCAACGGCATCCTCATAATATTCTCCGCGCGCGGCATCAGGGGCAGGAGCAAGATAGACAGGCCGACCGTGTTGATCGGAGGCAAGGTGGCGCAGAACTGCGACTCCAGCATCCTAAGCCTAGTGCGCCTCTTGGTCGGAGACGGCGCCCTGGGCGAGTACGAGATCTTTAGACGGCTGGTGGTCCTGACGGCCATAACGTCGCTGGCCTCGCTGGCCATATGAGGGGCGCTCTGGCCGTCGTGCTGTTCTCATTCGCTCTCCTTGTGGCCTATCTATATATCGGAGGGCTACTTCTGGAATACCTGAGGATCAGGCCGCTGCCCTACCTAAACGTCGGCGACTTCGCGGCAGCTGTTTTAATCTTGCTGTACGGATATGCCGTCTATTTCGTCGGACGGGCCGTGGCGAAGAGGCAGTGCGAGCACGAGGGACGTGGAGATCTTGACGGCGCTGTTGACAGGCCGTGGCGAGCCTCTGTACGAGAGGGTAAAGGAGATAGAGGCCGAAGTTAGAAAGTTAGAGTTATTAGTAGATAGAATGCTGGAGGATTTGTGAAGCGGGTGATATGGGCCGTTCTCGGCGTTGGAGGCGTCGGCAAGACCACTTACATATATAGGCTGTTGGGCCTCTCGCTGAGGCCCAGGGTGACCTTGAGGCCCGGCATCTACAGATATTACTACGGCGACTACGAGATGGATGTCATCGACGTGCCCGGCCAGCTGGCGCGAGAGGTGGCGCTTAACTTCAGCAGGATGTGGTCGTTCTACGTGGACCTCCTCGCCTATATGTACGACGTGACGGACCCCTCGTCGCTGAGGGCCATAGCCGATATCCACAGCGCGTTGCTCGACGCGGGGCTGAAGCCCTTCCGAAAGGTCATACTGATAGGGAACAAGAGGGACCTAGCCGAGGAGGTGGGGACGCTTATAGAGGGCGACGAGATGGCCCAAGCCATAGGGGCCGGCAAGATATACTACATATCCGCCATTAAGGATCCGCCCAACGAGCTGATAAGGCCCATCATCGAGAACTTATAACGCAGAGGTCCTCGTCGTCGTGGATAATCTGCCCGCCCACGTCCTTCATGACGCTGTCGCAAGTCGGCGGAGCCCCTAGGCCCAGCGCCTCGTCGACAAGCGAGGCAAGCTCGCCGAGCGTACCATTTACATGGACATATATAACTTCCTCACCCAAATTTTTTAGTTGCCTAAAATTTATATTCCTGTGACATACTAGTACAGTATTAAAGGAACCATATTTTGATTTGACAAACTCTATATCTGTGGAGGGCTCCAGCGCTATGAAGACCGCCGGCGCTAAGAACGACGACACGGGGGAGGCCATGACTGGCAGATAGGAAAGCCTCTCGCTCTCTATATCCAAAACGTCCTGGAAGTCGTCAGCTATCACGAGGTCTCTGCCGGCTTGGGCCGAGAGCTCCGACGAGAAGCCGCAGGGAAGGAATCCGGCCACCAAGGTGAGGCCTCCCCACGGGAGAATCTCGGCGGCCATGCGTACCCTGATCCCCTGGAATATGTAGGTGAATGAATGTATGAGGGCGGGGCTCGGCTTTATGGGATTGCCCAGCAGATGGGGCACTACTACGTCGTCCACTATCTTGGCTATTGTGGGGTCTCCCCTATCTGGAGGCAGTTTGCCCGTCCTTATGTATATATCGCCCCTCTTGACGAAATACCCCAGGCGCGCCAAGATCGAGTAGAGCCTCTCTAACCTCGCATCAGGCTTTATCGCGGCGTTCATGAGCGCAAGCCTCGCGAAGTTGCTACCAAGTATCCCCAGCTCCACCTGATAGCTCACGCAAAGTAGGGGAACAGTTGATTATATCCATTGCGTTTAGTCTGAACAAGCAACTCCATCTATGATTATATCCACAGCCTCGGCGAAGCCGAGCCCGCTGGGCCCCTCGACCGTGAGCCGCGCGGCCCTTTTCGCCTCCTCATCGGCGTTGCCTACGGCTATACCCCATCCGAGCCTCAACATAGGGACGTCCACCTCGCTGTCGCCGACAACCGCCACTAGGCCACACGGAAGCCCCCACGCCTTGCACAGAAACGCCAGGCCGGTGCCCTTATCGACCCCTCGCGGCCTCACGTGTATCGCATAGCCGCTGTACTCCACCCTGTAGGAGCCGCCTAGCCGCGACCTCACGGCCGACAGGGCGGCGTCCGGCTCAGCGGTCGGGTAGAACGCCAGGTCGTACTTTCTGCACCTATTCTGCTCGCTCTCTCTAGCCAGGCCGGTGGATAGGACAGCCTCGACCACCTCCTGGCGGGGGAAGGCTTGGCACAGCTCGTGGACCTTGCCCTCGAGGCTGACCATACAGCCGTTCTCGGCTATCACCGCGTTGACCCCCAGATAGCGCGCTATAGACAGGGCGTAGTCAAGGCCGTTGGCGGTCGCAAGCGCGACCCGAACTCCCAAATGCCGTATTCTTCTAAGAGCCGTAAGCGCCTCTAGGGAGAGCTCGTAGGTGTCCCTGGAGAGAGTCAGCGTGCCGTCTATGTCGGCCACGAGGGCTCTGCACTTCATCTACCCAGAGCCGACGCGAGGGCGGAGGGGTTGTAGCCGGTGATCACCACGTAGGAGCTGTTGGGGTATACCACCACAAACACCGGGAGGGCCGCCGATTGAGGCTGCATGTTGGCCCCCTCAAGCGCCAGGCTCAAGAGGGCCGACTCGGAGGATAGATCCACGGCGCACGTGCTGTTGGGCAGAACCCCATATGGGTTCGAGGCGTTGCTCAACAACCGGCCATATATCTCCCGCAGGAGGTCCACAATGGCGCTTTTGTTCCCTAGGGACGAGTAGAGGCACCTCAGCCTCTCCGCGTAGTTCAGCGGCTGGTTGGGGGCGTCCAGTATGACTAGGCCGACGCCTCTAAGCAACGTATAGTTGTTAACTAGGAATTGGGCCGACTGCGTGTCGTTAAGGCCCATGAAGGCCAATACGGTCGTGTTGCCGCCGGCGGCTACCATGCCCACTTTCTTGGCCGCCGCAACCAACGTGAGGCCTCCCATGTCCTTCACGGGCATCTCGCCCGAGAGGTTAGATATTATGGAGGTATATGTTGAGTTCACATCGCCCACGGACCTCAGCAAATACGTTACGTTGAAGGTAGAGGGACCCACCGATACAATTATACTGTATTTATATACTACATTATTGTTTAACTTATATAGATAATATGTAATATTTATTGTATAGAATAAATACGCCATCGACGTGGAGTTCTTATAGATAGCCGCCTCGCCGAATGGAGTTGGCGCCGAGCCGCTAAAGGTGAGCGTCGCCGGCGGAGGCGTCTGCGACAGAGCCGACACTATTTGGATAAAGTTGGTCGAGGTTGAGAACTGTTGCGGCGAACATACGCTGTTGGATACCCTGGCGGGCACGCCGGCGATTGTCTGGGCTATTGTGAAGTTAGAACATGTGTATCCCAAAAGCTCTGGGTAATTGACCAAAGTAAGGGTGGTGTTAGCCGATCTGTACAGCTCGCTGAGCCTCTGCGGCGACAGCAAGAGGTAGGCCTCGCTTCCGTTACGCGCAGATACGAGCAGAACGCTCTGGCCGTACTGGACGTAGACCAGGGGGATCTCGTTGCCGCCGACATATACGTCGTAGAGATAGACGCCGTTTGGGTAGCTTATGGCCGAGATGTTGAGCGTCTTTGGGTATTGCGGCGACGATGTCCTCAACAGAAGGATCAAGGCCACGGCGATTACGACGGCTACGGCTACTAAGGCCGGAACTATTCTGTTCATGGAGCCTGAAAACGGGCCCTATTATATAAAATTATTCTTTTGTCGACGGCCTTCTGTCGGCAGAGAGGCTCTCCATTATTCTGTCCTCCGCTATGAGGTCTCTGATCGAAAGTACGCCAACGAGCTCGCCTTTGCTGTCCAGCACCACCAGGTGTCTGATCTGGTGTTTCCTCATGAGGTATGCGGCTCTGTATATGGTGTCGTCCTCCCCTATCCAGACGAAATTGCCCATGGTCCCCGCCTTGTCGACTGTGACTGTCAGCGGAGCCTTGCCGGCGATGGTCCTGA
>NZ_LCWM02000077.1 GCF_002077075.2 Thermoproteus sp. CP80
TGGTTATCGTTATGGCCGAAAACGGGCATTTATGCACACAGATGCCGCAGCCTATACATAGCTTCTCGGATATCACGGCCTTGCCGGTGCCCTCGTCTATCCAGACGACCTTGCCGCTCCTATTCACGGGGCAGTACTTTATGCATTCATGGCCGCACTTCTTTGGATCACAGGAATCTCGATCGACTACCGCTATCCTCATGACGCCGCAGATAAACCGACCGGTTAAAAACGCTAATCCTCGGCCTCCTCCCCCTCTTGAAGATTCTCCAACAGCTGTTTCCTCAGCTCCTCTAGCTCCTCTTGGTCCACCTCGGCGCTGGACTCCGACGCAGTCATAACGCCGCGCTTCTTGTCCTCAGAAACGGCGGTCTTAACGCTATAAGCACGCTTATCCCTCTCGGTGAGCCTCACCTCATAGCCGCACTTGGGGCATTTCAAGACGGTCTGCCCGTCTTTCTTCACGGGGACCATCAACGTACCGTCCCTGGGGCAGAACCTCA
>NZ_LCWM02000047.1 GCF_002077075.2 Thermoproteus sp. CP80
ACTCCATGTACGAGAAGAAGGTCGGCAGCGTCGTGGTCGTCGACGAGGCGGGCAAGCCCGTCGGCATAGTCACCGAGAGGGATCTCGTCTACGTCTGCGCCAAAGGGCTTTCGGCCGACACGCCGATCTGGATGGTCATGACCGAAAACCCCATCACGATAGGCGAAGACGCCTTACTGCTCGACGCTGTGGAGAAGATGAGGAGCCTCAACGTGAGGCACCTCCCCGTGGTCGATAAGGAGGGGAAGCTGGTGGGGATAATCAGCGTTAGGGACGTCTTGGACTTGGCCGCCTTCCTGATCAGGATCAGGGAGTAGGGAAAAAAAGAGGTATTTTACGGGCTGAACAGGGGCTGTCCCTGCGGGAATACCGTTATCTGTCCGGTGGTGCCGTTGTAGAAGCCGGCGCTGATCCACGTGGGAGTCCCGTTGACGATCGCTACGCCGACTATTAGATAGCTGGCGTACATCCTATCGTGGTACTGATCGAAGTACACGGGGCCGGTGGCGCCCACATACGTCCCGTTGCTGCCCCACTGCTCGAGGACGGAGTTTATCACGGTGGGGTCGGTGGAGCCGGTCTCGGCTATGGCCTTAAGCACGATCATAGCTGTGTCGTAATAATACGGGTCGTAGCCGGTCGGGGCGTGGCCGCAGTACTGTTTAAACTCCTGGGCGAACTCGAGATACCTCGGGTCGTTGGGGTTCGGCGAAGCCACGGCGCCCATGAACTTGGCCGCCGCGAGGGCTTGTCCGCCCGCCTGCATTATGGCGGTGCCGTACACGTTGCTGTCCGTGCCGAACCACCTGACCTTGGAGAGGACCGGGTCGTTCATGGCGGCCTGCACTACGGCTGCGCCGTCTTGGTCGAAGGAAACTATCTCAAGGGCCGCGTCCGGGCTCGGGGTGCCTAGAGCCGCCGAGGCCTTCTGGACCGCGGCCTGCTCCGCCGCGGGCATGGCGGAGGGAGACGGATCGTAGCCGAAGGCGCCGAGGACCTGTATGCCGTACACCTTCGAGAAGTTCATAATCGCCTTAGTTAAGCCCTGGCCCCACGCATCAGACCTATAGACTATCACGATCTTCTTTATGCCAAGCATATGCATGAGGGTCACGAGAACCTTGGCCTGCGCGTCGTCGGTCGGCGGAAGCCTGAATATGTAGGGCTTGGGCACGGCCAGGAGCGGCGACGTGGATATGCTGGTGATCAATATGTGGTTCTGCTCGGCGAAGTTCATCACGGCCGACAGCTCGCTACTGCAGGTAAGGCCGACGACGAACTTGATCCCTTGCGAGTATAGAGTCTGAAGCTTCTGCAGAGCCGTGTTGGGATCGCAAGCCGAGTCCTGCACCACTAGGTCGAACCTTATACCCTTGTCGGCGAACATCTGGTTAGCATCGTGCACAGCCAACTTCACCGCACATTGGCCGCTCGTCCCCATAAACTGAAGGGAACCCGATAGAGGCAACTCGGCGCCTATGGTGATGGTCTTCGTTGCTGTGGTCGTGGCGGCTGCGCTGGTCGTGGCTTGGGCCGTTGTGCTGGTCGTGGCAGGCGTCGTGGTGCTGGGCGTCGGCGCCTGCTTCTGCGAGGCGAGGAGCGCGGCTATGGCGACAACTACCACCACCACTACAACCACCCCCACTATCAGACCCGTTCTGGAGGCCATATCGTCTGGAAATAATTTATTTTTAAGCGTTCTTATCAACCGTCCCCTTTCTTATTGTATACAAATCGATTGTTTTTACAGGCTTCTCTGGAACCATTCCTTGAGGCCTATACATAAGCACCAATATTATTGCGAGGCCGAATACGGCATAGGCTAGATAGGTTGGATCGGCGTGCAGCAGGGCCTGCAACGCGTTTTTATATATATCTAGGAGCGTCTGGATTGCGTAATATGCGGCGGCGCCCACTATGGCGCCCACGTTGTTCCCCTGTCCGCCTAATATCAACATGGTCCAGCCGATGAACGTATATATCGGCAGGAAGGCCCCGAGTATCGTGTAGTCGAAGTAGTAGGCGAGGAGGGCGCCGGCCAGGCCGGCGAACGCCGAGGCCAAGGCCAGCACCCTAATCCTGAACTTCACTATGTCCTTCCCGAAGACGGCGGCGGCGGTCTCGGCGTCGCGTATGGCCCTCAACGTCCTGCCGAAAGGCGAGTTGCCCACTATGTCGAATACGAAGAAGGTGGCGACCAACAGGGCCGCAGTTATGGCGAAGAACACCAACGTCCTCGCCTCCCCAGACGCCCAGGCGAAGGGGTCGGGGATGACCGCCCCGTTGACCCCGCAGGCTACGGGCGTGGCGTAGTAGGTGACCACCCTGAGGAACTCCCCGCTGACCAGCAGGAGGATGCCTAGGTAGTCCTCCCTCAGCCTGATCGCCGGATATGCGAACAACACGCCGAGCGCGGCGGACAGAGCCATCGCCAGAGCCACCCCGAGGAGGAAGTAGCCGAAGCCGAGCGCGGGGTTCTGGGCCAGCTGCTGGTTGACGAGGGACCCCGCCGAGTACTGATACAGCATGCAGTAGTCGCCTATGTTGCTCAGCGGAGCGGCGCCGATGGACTTGAGGAGATAGGACTGATATATCAGCAACACCACCTTCGTCGCGATGCCGCCCACAGCTATCGCTCCGATTATGAGGAACATGACCTTGCCGAACTGGGGGAGGCCGAGGTAGCCGACCTCCAGGTTGAGGCTGATGACGTAGATGGCGTAGATGGCTATGTATATGGAGAGATTCTGCAGCAGGACCTTGACGTCGCGCGGCAGCGGGGAGAGGAAGGCGAGCGCGGCCACCACGGCGAGTATCGCCGCGAGCGCGGCGGCCTTGATCGCAGTATCTCTCATCATGTCCTAGCCCTCCTGGCCGCTATGAGGCCGGCTATGCCTTGAGGAGCCAGCAGAAGCGTCGCGATGACTATGGCGAAGGGTATCGCGAGCTCGTACTCCGGTGGAAGCCCCAGGGGGTTCAGAACGTAGTTGAAGCCCAGCACCATGCTGAACCCCACTATGTAGCCGCCGATCACTCCGCCGTAGATGCTGGAGAGGCCGCCCACCACCACCGCCACGAATATGAGGGGCAGCCTAAGCCAGCCGAGCTCCTCGGTCACCGGGAATATCATGGCCATGTATATCCCGGATATGCCCGTCACGGCGCCTATCACGAGCCAAGATAGGGCGTAGACCCTCTCCACCTCTATCCCCAGCGCCTTGGCCAGAGGGGCGTTGTCTATGCTGGCCCTCATGACGACGCCGAACTTGGTCCTGTTGAGGAGGTAGTAGAGGGCTGCGAGTATCAACGCGAGGGCGATCGTCGAAGTGACGGCCGTGACCTGGCTCTGCGTGAGGCCCGGTATCCGTATCTCGCCCGGAGCCAACAGGAAGTTGCGGGTGTTCCAGCCGTAGGCCGTCTGGGCTATGCTATCCAGTATAGCCAATACGCCGAATATGAGGAAGTGGAGTCCGAAGGAGGCTATCATCAAGACGGTGATGCTGGCGCCGCGCCTTATGAGAGGCCGAAAAACCCCGACGTAGGAGAGGTACGCAGCCGCGGCTCCGGCGACCGCGGCCGCCGGCATCGCCAGATACACAGAGCCCGGCCAGAGGCCGCCGTAGAGGAAATATAGGAGGTAGAAGGCCGCATATGCGCCGACGGCCGCCAGATCTCCGTGGGCGAACGACGGTATCTTGGTGGTTATGTACGTCATGGAGAGGCCTATAGAAGCCAGCGCATAGATGTTGGAATAGACGATTGCCGGCACAAGCACGTTGTTTATAAAGTCGTATATATTGAGCATAGCGTGCTGGTAGTTATCCGGTTTAAAAACGTTGTGTCCACCTATATTATATACTTAGATCTATATAGTTCAAAACTTTTATAGAGGCAGTTAACAGACTCCTTATGGCCTCCAGAACGGGTCTGATAGTGGGGGTGGTTGTAGTGGTGGTGGTAGTTGTCGCCATAGCCGCGCTCCTCGCCTCGCAGAAGCAGGCGCCGACACCCAGCACCACGACGCCTGCCACGACCAGCACAACGGCCCAAGCCACGACCAGCGCAGCCGCCACGACAACCACGACCAGCGCGGCCACTACGTCAACCACGACGACAACCAGCGCAGCCGCCACGTCAACCACGACCACAGCAACGAAGACCATCACCATAGGCGCTTTGCTTCCTCTGACAGGTGCCCTGGAGAGCTATGGTCTGGGCTCTCAATGTGCGGTGAAGTTGGCTGTGCACGATGCTAACCAGATGTTCGCCGACAAGGGTATAAGGTTCGACCTAGTGGTGCAGGATACCGCCACCGATCCCAACACGGCTCTGCAGAAGCTCCAGACTCTATACTCGCAGGGGATTAGGTTCGTCGTAGGGCCTATGGCCAGCTCCGAGGTTTCGGCAATAATGAACTTCGCCGAGCAGAACCACATAATTGTCGTCAGCCAGTCCTCCACCTCGCCGGCCCTCGCCGTGCCCAAGCCCTACATATTCAGGCTGGTTCCCACAGACTTCTACCAGGGAAACGCCATAGCGGCGCTCCTCAACTTCTTGGGCATAAAGAAGATCGTAATAATATATAGGTCCGACACCTGGGGCCAGGGCCTATCTGCGGCTATAGCCAACGCATCCGCCAAATACGGCATACAAGTGCTGGGCCGCTTCGGCTACGACCCGTCTCCCTCCGCCATGCCCGCGGCGGAGCAGGCCGCGGTCCAGAAGGCCTCGGCGGCTCTAGGCACCCCGAGCCCGGACGCGGCCGCCGTCTTGGTCACCTTCGAGCAGGACGGCGTGGCCGTGGTGCAGGCCGCCGCCAGCGACCCAGTACTCTCCAAGGTTAGATGGCTCGGCACCGATGGCGTGGCCGGCTCGTCGATCTTGGTGCAGCAAACAGGTCAACCCCTCGCGGCGGCGAAGTTCCTCGCCACGATAGCTGCGCCGAACCCCAACGATCCGAGGTACCTCAAGTTCGTCGAGGAGTATAAACAGTACTGCGGCCAGCCTCCCGTGGCGTATGACCCCTACGCCTACGACGCCGCCATGTTCATAATGACCGCGATAGCCGAGACCGGCTCCACCGACCCCACCGTGATAAACTCCGTCCTCGAGCAGTGGGGCAGCAACGGGACGTATGTGGGCGTCACCGGCCCGGTCTATCTGGACCAGTACCATGACAGGATCTACGCCAGCTACTTGATAATGGGCGTAGCGATCGTCAACGGGACTCCGACGTGGATCAGCGCCGGCTTCTACAACGGCACCACCGGACAGATAACGGTATTCCCGCAGGGACAGCCCCTGTTCAGCTCGTAAAATACCTCAAATTTTTTAAGAATACCTCTTTTTACCTGCGTGCTCGAAATAAAGGGCATAGTGAAACAATTCGGCGCATTTAGGGCGCTGGACGGCGTCGACATGACCGTGGAGAGGGGGAAGATAACGCTACTCATAGGGCCCAACGGCTCTGGGAAGACCACCTTGATAAACGTCGTGACGGGGGTCTATAAGCCCGAGGCGGGCCGCGTCGTGTTCCGCGGCGACGGGAGGGACGTAGACATAACCGGCTGGCCTCCCCATAGAGTTTTCGCCGAGGGGATAGTGAGGACTTTCCAGATACCGCAGGTGTTCCAGAGGATGACCGTCATCGAGAACCTCCTCGTGGTGGCGAGGGGACAGGTAGGCGAGGACGTGTTGAAGGCGGTGAGGGAGAGGACTTGGGTGAAGCAGGAGAGGGAGCTGGCGGAGAGGGCCTTCAGGACGCTCGACATGGTCGGACTCGGCGACGTGTGGGACCGCTACGCGTACTCGCTCTCGGCCGGCCAGATAAAGTTGCTGGAGCTGGCGAGGGCCCTCATGGCGGGGGCGAAGCTGGTCATCCTGGACGAGCCCATCGCGGGAATCCCCATGGCGCAGGCCCACGCCATTTTCCAAACCATAAGGGATATCAACGCCAAGGGGGTCACCTTCTGGGTCGTCGAGCACCGCATAGACATAGCGTTTAAGTACGTGGACTACGTCTACGCCATGGCCAGCGGCAAGGTGATATCGCAGGGCGCGCCGGACGTAGTGGCGAGGGACCCCAAGGTGATAGAGAGCTACATAGGCGGGTGATATGCCGCTCCTCAAGGTCTCCGACCTAAACGCCGGCTACGGCAAGTTCCACGTGCTGAACGGAGTCTCGCTGGAGGTCGAGAGAGGCGAGGTGGCGGTCCTCCTGGGGCCCAACGGGGCGGGCAAGTCCACTTTGCTCAACGCCATAGCGGGGCTCGCCACCATAATGAGCGGCTCCGTGGTCGTCGACGGGAGGGACGTGACGGGGAAGAGCCCAGGAGAGATCCAGAGGGCCGGCGTGGGCTACGTCATGCAGTCCCCCAACAACTTCGGGACTCCCAACATATTCCCCGAGCTCACGGTCAGGGAGAACCTGATAGCGGCGGCCGTAGGCGTGAGGCCCGAGGAGGCCGAGAGGACCCTCAAGGAGGTCCTCGAGCTGTTCCCCAAGCTGAAGGAGCTGCAGAGCCGCAAGGGGAAGTTCCTCTCGGGCGGCGAGAGGCAGATGTTAGCCATATCGATGGGCCTCATGAAGAAGCCGAAGCTCTTGATGCTGGACGAGCCGACGGCGGGGCTGGCCCCCAAGGTGGCCTCC
>NZ_LCWM02000048.1 GCF_002077075.2 Thermoproteus sp. CP80
AGGAGCCGTGGGTGTACCGCGTGGGCAACAAGATGGTGGTGGAGTGCGGCGGGGAACACCTAGACGGCTTCGCCCGCTACGCCGAGCTCGCAGACGCCATTACGAGCTGGCTGAAAATCGCGGAAAGATAAGGACGAGGGCCCACTTCGATTCCGGCGGCTAGAGGGCGACGGAGTCGAAGATATGCTTGCGGTAGTACTTCGCCGATATCTCGGGCCTGGCGTTCGTCAGCTCGTCCTCCGGCAGTATCGACATGACGTCCCACCCTATGTCGAGGGTCTCCTCGAAGGTGCGCCTCTCGTAGACTCCCTGCTTGACGAACTTCTGCTCGAAGGCGTCGGCGAAGCGGAGGTAGCGCCTCTCGCGCCAGCCCAGATTGCGCTCTCCCACGAGGGTCGCCAGGCTCCTCAGCTCCAGCGCGCGGCTGTAGGCCGCTATGAGCGTGTTGGCCACGTCCTTGTGGTCCTCTCTGGTCTTCCCCTCGCCGATGGCGTCCTTGGCGAGGCGCGAGAGCGACATTATTATGTCGAACGGCGGATAGATGCCCTTGCCCCACATGGAGCGGCTGAGCACCAGCTGGCCCTCGGTTATGTACCCCGAGAGGTCCGGTATGGGGTGGGTTATGTCGTCGTGGGGCATCGTGAGTATGGGGAATTGGGTGACCGAGCCCTTGCGCCCCCTGGCCCTCCCCGCCCTCTCGTATATAGTCGCCAGGTCCGTATACATATAGCCCGGATAGCCGCGTCTGCCGGGGAGCTCGCCCTTGCCCGACGAGAGCTCGCGGAGGCCCTCGGCGTAGTTCGTCATGTCCGTGATCACGACGAGGACGTGGTAGCCGAGGTCCCAGGCCAGATGCTCGGCTATGGTGAGGCCGACGCGCGGCGCCAGTATGCGCTCCGCCACGGGGTCCGACGCCAGGTTTATGACGGCGACCGCCCTCCTGAGGGCGCCGGTCCTCCTGAACTCCTCCAGGAAGTACATGGCCTCCTCGCTCCTGATCCCTATGCCCACGAAGACCACGGCGAAGCCCTCCTCGCTCCCTCTCACGGTCGACTGCCTCACCACCTGCGCCGCCATGACGTTGTGGGGGAGGCCGGTGCCGGAGAAGATGGGCAGCTTCTGGCCTCTGACCAGGGTGTAGAGCCCGTCTATGGCCGAGATGCCGGTCTCTATGGGCTCCTCGGGGTACTCGCGGGCGTAGGGGTTGAGGGGCTCCCCGTTTATGTCCCTGAAGTCCCGCGGCGGGGGCAGGGGCATGTGGTCGCGCGGCTGGCCCTTGCCGTCCAGGATGCGGCCGATGAGGTCCTCGCTGACGCCCAGCCTGTAGGTCTTGCCGTAAAACCTCACGGTCGACCCCTTGGCCGGAAGGCCGAGGGTCGGGCCGAGGACCTGCGCCACGGCGTAGTCGGTCGCCACCTCTATGACTTGGACCCTCCGGGGCTCTCCGTCCGGCCCCACCACCTCGCCCAGCTCGCCGTAGGCCACGCCCCTGGTCCGCTCTATGACGAGCAGCGGGCCCTTGACCTCCCTCACCGTCGAATAGCTGACTACGGGGGATATCTGCATGGGCCTACAGAAAGAGCTCTTTATATGTGTTGGCTACAACGTGAACTCCACCATGCCGCTCGTGGCGCCTTCGGCCAGCACGTCGTCCTCCAGCTCTATGAAGTAGCTGACGGACGCCGTGTAGACGTAGTTGTTGCCCTCCTCCCCCGCGGGCCTCTTGGGTATCCTCGCCTGCATGACGGCTCTGCCCTTAGTCTGCCCCGCCTTGAGGAGCGGGACCTCCAGGCCCGCCTTAACCTCGTCGCCGGAGGAGTCCGCGCTCCACCTCTTCTCGCCGAGCTCGAGGCCGTAGTCCGAGGCGTACATCTGCATCAGCTTGTTGAAGTTGCTGCCCGACTCGTCGAGGACCAGGCTGAGCCCGCTCTCCCTCGGCCACCGCTCAAGCCTCCTCAGCCTCGCCTGCTCGTCGGCGGTCTTGGATATCCTTATGGGCACCTCGACCGACCTCTCGTAGACTCTATACATGGCCCCGGCAGAGCCATCGGTATATAACCGTTGTCTCGCCGTGGCGCAAACCTTATAAGCGCGGCGCCCCCTTAGGCAGTGACCCTGGATAGGTACATATCTGCGGTGAGGGCGGTCGTCGCTAAGGAGATGGTCAGAAGGGGCTTCTCGGTCAACGAGGCGGCGAGGCTTCTGGGCGTCACCGCGGCGGCCGTCTCGCTCTACGCGAGCGGCAAGAGGGGCGGCGAGCTGGCCGCCAAGGTGGAGTCCGACGAGCGGATCATGTCCATAATAAGGTCCTACGTCGACGCTATCGCCGAGGGCGGAAGGTCGGGGGTCCTCGACCTCACCGATCTGGCCCAGGCGGTGAAGAACGCCTTCGAGGCGCCGAGCCGCGCGAAGGCCGACGTGACCCTGCTCATCATGGAGCGCATAAAGCTGGAGCAGGAGACCGCCGTCAGGAGCATGGCGCTTGCCTATAGATCTGCGAACCCGCTCGCCAGATCGCTCTTCATGCAGATAGCCATGGACAGCATGCGCCACGCCGAGATACTCACCACCATTCTGGACTACCTCGCCGGCAGGATTAAGGCCGACGAGATAGCGCTGACCGAGGAGGAGCTGAGGGCCGTCTCGGAGGAGGAGAGGGGGATGCGGGAGAGCCTGGCGGCGCTCTCCGGAGCGGAGGACCCCCTCGTGAGGGCCCTCATAAAGTCGATAGAGTTCGACGAGCTGAAGCACTACGAGCTGGTGAAGGCGCTGATAGCCGTGAAGCCGAAGAGGCCTAGGTCCTCCTGAACCTCCTGTATATCGGCATGTTCATGAGCGCCACGTGGGTCCTGCCTGAGTAGAACTCCGTCGAGACGCCCCTCTCGGCGAGGATTCTGTCGACCTCCTCCGCGCCCAGGCCCCTCGGGTCCGCCGAGTCGCTCGCCGCGATGAAGTTGACGGCGTATCCGAAGGAGGGGATCCACACGGTGTACTCGACGACTATGCGGAAGTTCGCAGACACGTTCCTCAACACGGCGTTATACTCCTCCTCGAAGAAGAAGCTGCTGCCCGCCTGGGTCGCCAAGACGCCGCCTTGGGCCAGGAGGCCCTTGACCTTCCCGAGGAACTGCGCCGAGTAGAGCCCCTGCGCTATCTCGGGCCCGTAGGGGTCCGTGAGGTCCATCACCACCACGTCGAACTTCTCCCCGCGCGCCGCGGCCTCCTCGACGTATTTTGCCCCGTCCATTATCAACACCTTGGCCCTCGGGTCCCTGAAGGCGCCCCGATGCATGGCCGGCAGATACTCCTTGGCCGCGTCGACGACCTCCCCGTCTATGTCCACCATGACCGCCTCCGCCACCGTCCTGTGCTTCAGAACCTCCCTCAATGTGGCCCCCTCGCCGCCGCCCAGTATGAGGACCCGCCTAGGCGACGGGTGGGCCGCCATGGCTGGATGCACCAGGGACTCGTGGTAGTAGGGCTCGTCGGCGTAGGTGGACTGGATAAAGCCGTCTAGCACCAGGGCCCTGCCGAAATCCACCGTGTCTATTATGGCGAGCTCCTGGTACTTGGTTCGCCTCATGTACCTAATGCCCTCTATCTGCGTGGCCAGGGAGCTGTGCCAAGACACGGTCTCCACCCAGACGGGCCTCGCCGCCGACAGCAGCTCCTTCCCTCTCTGGGGGATCATGGACCCGCCACGGCGAGGCTATATAAGGATTCCCTCAGCCCAGACGGGCCGAGGATGAGGGGAGGGCCTCATGGGGGACGTCCGGGGCGCGCCGCTCTGGCGACGGCTTGTACTCCACCCGCCGGGGGTCCCCAGCACCGAAGAGCGCTTGCCCTAAAAAACCGGCCCAGGACAAACCAAGACGAAAATTTAAACATCGACGCAGAACGAGGACGGCAATGGGCCACACGACGGCCGCAGTCAAGATCTGCAGCCCACAGGACGGCACGAAATGCGTGGAAACCGAGCTGATCGTAGATACAGGCATCACGTACACGTGGATAAGGAGGGAGAGGCTTGAGGCAATCGGCGTAAAGCCCAGCAAGGCCCGGAAGTTCAGGACGATAGAGGGCAGGACCATAGAGAGGGAGGTAGGCGAGGCGGTGATCGAGTGCCTAGGGGAGAGGGCGATGAGCATCGTCGTATTTGCGGAGAGGGACGACGTGGAGGTTATGGGCGTGGTCGCGCTTGAGTCGCTAGCGCTCGGGGTGGACCCTGTGACGCGGCAATTAAAGAAGGCGGAATCGCTGCTGGCGTTAACTGCCATGAATTAAATACCAGCTGTATGCGTTTAGCGCTGTATAAAATAGCTAATGCAGTAAAAATATATAGATGCTACTAAAACAGAAGATATGTCCTATAGGGACTTAAACGAGATGTAAATCGATGTTGAGCTAAGCATTTCGAGCGCCCACAACCAAGAGACGACAATAGGCCGCGCCGCGGCTCGACCTCCTCAAGTGGTCTTAGGCGACAAGCCTCCCCTCTCCATACGCGCTCCTCCCACGCCCTTGAGCCCCTCCTTCGGCGCGCATCGCCTCTCTCGCGGCATCCCCTTGCCCCCAGCACCCGCCCCCGTTTGTTTCGCGGCCATCGGGTTAGCCGCCTGCGGCCGTCCCCAGTTCCTTCAGGATCGCGGGAGGCGCCTCTGCGAGGCGGGGCGCCCCTCTCGAAGTCGGCTAGCAACCCCTCAGCCCAGATGGGCCTTTATGAACTTCGCCGCCTCGCCGTATATCTTGGACCTGGCGGCCGGCGAGAAGACGTGGCCCTCGCCGTCGAGCCTTATGTAGTCGACGCGGCGGCCGAGCTCCCTCAGCTTGGCCACCAGCTGGTCGGCCTCGGAGACGGGCACCCTTATGTCGTTCGCGCCGTGTACGACCAGCAGAGGCGCCGCTATCCTGTCGGCGTAGGTTATCGGGCTGAGCTTGGCCAGGAGCTCCCTGTCCTCAAGCCTGCCGTACTCCGCCTCCCTGTGCCGCCTCCTCCAGGGCGCGGTCCGCTCGAGGAAGGTGGCCAGGTTCACTATGCCCGCCATCTCGACGCCGCAGGCCCAGAGCTCCGGGTAGAGCGCGAGCGACATGAGCGCGAGATACCCGCCGTAGCTTCCGCCCAACACGCAGGGCCTCCCGGCGATGAGCCCCTTGCCGGCCAGCCAGCCGACGGCCTCCGCCACGTCTCTAACCGCGTCCAGCCTCCTCCCGCCGTCGTCCAGCCTCACGTAGGTCTTGCCGTAGCCCGTGGACCCTCTGAAGTTGGGCGCCACGACCATGTAGCCGAGCCTGGCCAGGAGCTGGGTCAACGGCTCGAAGTACGGCCTCGCTTGGCTCTCGGGCCCTCCGTGGAGCAGGAAGACCGCCCTATATGGAGGCGCGGCCTGCGGCCTATAAAGCAGAAGCGGCACGTCGAGGCCGTCGCTGGCCTTGAACCTAACCGCGTCGGGCGCCGTGTTCCTCGACACGTCGACGCCGTATTTCGGCGAGTCCGTGAGCGCCCTGACCTCGCCCGCGTAGACGAACACCTCGTGGCCGACCCGCGGCCCCGAGAGGGAGAAGACCAGCTTCCCGAAGCGCCAGCTCAGGTAGGTGATCACGCCGGGCGGGATCGACACCTTGTGGGTCAGCCCGGTGGGGATGTGCATGACGTATAGGCCCGAGTAGCCGTCCTCGTTGGCCGCGTAGGCCATGTAGCTCCCCCACACGTCGAACAGATCTATCTCTCTGTCCAGCTGCACCCACGGCTTCGCCTCGCCCGTCCTCAGATCCATCACCGCGATCCCTCTGTACTCGGACCACCTGTCGGTCAGATAGGCGATCCTGCCGCCGCCGAGGCATCTCGGCGACGCGTTGACCTCCTCCCCCGAGTGTTTAGTCAAGTTCTTGACCTCCCCGCCGGAGGCCAGATAGATATCGCCGTCTCTGCTGGACTCGTCGTGCTCCACCAAGACCCCCTCGTCGCACCAATCCGCCGCCACGTTTATCCCCTGGAGGTCGGCGACCTTCCGGACCCCGCCGCCCTCGGATATATAGAGGGAGAAGTCCTCCGGCCTCTCGGCCGTGGACGTGTAGGCCAGCCTCGCGCCGTCGGGGCTCCAGACGCCCAAGCTGTTGAAGCCCTCGACGGCCACCTCCCTCACCTCGTCGCCCTCGGCCACGTAGATCCTCCACCGCTCGTCGCCCCCCAC
>NZ_LCWM02000049.1 GCF_002077075.2 Thermoproteus sp. CP80
GCGACGCAACGATCCACGAAGCCAGGGCGTGGATAGAAAAAGAACAGCTACGCATCTGGATAAGAGCCGAGGTAGGCGGCACGCCGCTCCAGAAGACGATCACCTTCACCCGCGGCGCCAGAGGCGAGGTAAGAGGCTACGCCTACGCCCACGCCGACGCGCCCGGCGGACGCGCCGCAGACGCCCACAGGGCGAAAACCTTGATAAGAGCCGTCACGGGCCACGAGCCCACGATCGTGGAGAGGCGGGACGGCGCCATCATGCTGAAGCTCACGCGGCGCCACCTAGAAGCCCTCATGAAATACGCCGAAATACACCAAGAAGCCGAGAAGTGGCTACAAGAAACCAAGAAGGGAGCCCCCGCCTCCTAAACATCCGCAGCCCAGCGAGCCGCCGCGGCTCAGCTACCGCCAGAGGTCGCCCTTCTCCAGCAGGTTTTTGAAGGCGCGCGTCATCTCGGGGCAGTTCACAAGATCCGCCGGCATCTTGCCCTCGTTGTTCTTGGCGTTTGGATCCGCGCCGTGTTGAACTAGGAGCTGCGCCAAGGCGTAGCGGCATCCCGCGGCGGCCGTAGGATTCGACTCACTGAGAGACGCCACGGGTACATCCAACGGCGACAACAGCCCAACCGTCTGGGAGATCCTTTCCGCTCCTGCCTATCAAACGAGAGCCATTTTCCTGTATATTTTTAGCGGCGTGGGCGTGTTAGGGCTTTGCGAGTATCAGCCATAATTCGCCGTTGGGCAAAGAATTGAGCGGTTTTCTAACCCAGATCTGGATGATGTACAGGCCACCCACCTCTTGGGTCGATGCGGAGACGTATGACGAGGATTCCATGAAAGGTATGTCGAACAACGTCACATCGTAAGTCTTGCCGTCGTACGTTATCAGATAGCGGCCCACCCATCCGCCGGTGTACGTCACATTCCTCGGCCTCGGGAGGAGCAAGGCCCTTATACCGCTCCCCTGAACCTCCCCGGGGAAGAAGGCAAAGCCGTTATAGTACACCTCCAGGATAACGCACCTGTACTGCGTATGGCCTACGGCCAACGCGGTGCTGTTTATGAACGTGCCATTTAATATAAGCCCTAGAGGATCCACGCCCACCAGGTCGCTTTCATTCGCAGCCACGGCACGCACGTAAAGCTCCCTCGCCTCAGCCAAAACCCTCTCAACATAGCCCAACACAGTGGAGTTAACGGCGGCAGTGGAGCCGCCAGCAGCACCTCCTAGGTCATGAGGCCGCCCATGGCCAATGAAATATAAGCCAACAAAAACCGCAATCGCCACAACAAGAACCAAGAGGAGGGCCCTAATCATCAACCTCGCATTCACCGACCTCGCCAAAGACGGAGGTCCGACGGCAACTCCACCATAGATCGTTTGGCCGCCTGGCTGCTGGAGACCCCCTACCCCATACTGCCAGGGTTTATCCATGCACACCTTCTCCACCATTGCCCAAAAATTTTCCATACGGGGAAAATGGCGGAGAAGACCCATATGAATGATAAGGGGCCATACACGCGGCGGCCTTACGGCGCACCAGGTTTAACTATAACTGCGGCCATAACAGAAAACCGGAGATTGCAAAAACCCCACGCCGCCAAGCCCTTTCGCCCGCCGTCCGCACGCTCGGGCGATTGGGAGGGGCCGGCTCCCCCCTCGGGAGAACCCTCGGGGGTTACACCGCCCCCCCATCAAACCCGTCTTCTACGGGAGCCCTCGTGCCCCGGGGTTGCCCCCAGGGCAACGGCCGCCTCGTCTCGGGGAGGGCTTCCCGCTTAGATGCTTTCAGCGGTTATCCCCTACGGCGTGGCTGCCCGGCAGTGCCCTGCCGGACAACCGGTAGACTAGAGGCCGCGGCGCCCCGTTCCTCTCGTACTGAGGGCACCTTCCCCTCAGGCGGCCAACGCCCCCGACAGGTAGAGACCGACCTGTCTCGCGACGGTCTGAACCCATCTCACGTTCCCCTTTAATGGGCGGGCAGCCCCACCCTTGGCGGCTGCTGCACCGCCAGGATGGGAAGAGACGACGTCTGGGTACCAAACCGCGGGGTCGATGGGGACTCTCACCCGCGACGAGCCGGTTATTCCTGGGGTAACTTTTCTGTCATGCCCGGCCCCCACTGGTGGGGGCACGAGCGTTCTCTAGGCCCCGGTTTCCCGCCTGCGCCCCTTGCGTTCAAGGGCGCAGTCAGCCCGGCTTTTGCCCTTACACTCTACGGCGGAGTCCTGACCCGCCTGAGCCGAGCTTAGGGCACCCCCGATATCTTTTCAGGGGTGTGCCGCCCCAGCCGAACTGCCCGCCTGCCGCTGTCCCCGGGGTCGCCCCCAGGTTAGCGGAGGGGCGGAGAATGGGCAGTGTTCCAGGACCGCATCCACGGGACCCGGAGGCCCCGTTTCATTGCTCCTGCCTACGCTCTGCATCCCCCGCCCCTCCGCAACGACAGGCTGCAGTGAAGCTCCACAGGGACTTCTCGCCCCGTCGGGGGTCCCAGGACTGTGCACCTAGAGGTGGGTTCGCCGGGCCCCAGGCCGGGACAGTGGGGACCTCGTTGATCCATTCATGCACGCCGGAACTCTCGGGGGGCGACGCGTGGAGGTCTAGTAAAGATCACAGGGCGTTTCCAACCCCCATATGTTGAAGAACAGATGCCGGTATCTGCTGGGGATCTCTAAGACGTAGACTCCATGCCGCTTGTCGTCGAGATATATGCTGAACTTCTCTATGCCGAATTCTCTCAGCCAGCTACCTATCAGCTTGAGCAGGCTACAGAGGCTCTCAAACAACGGCGCTAGACACCGCGTCGCTGTAGACAAGTCTTTCTGCGTTACGACCACGCGGTATTCCGTCCGGCCTCCGCTATAGCTGAGCTTGTAGAGCCCTCCGTCGCCAACTATCCACCCAAGTAAATAGGCAGAAATCTGGTCGATGTCCACGTCGACGCAACTGGGGGTTGGCTTTAAGCCTTCCTCCACGCAACCGCCCTTACCCGGCAAGGCATTTGGCTACCTTAAGAGGGTCAGAGTTACCCCCGGCCTTCAGCGGCGCTTCGCCCGGTTGTACCCGGGGTTCACGTACCGCCAGTGGCCAGGATTCAGCCCCCGTACACACCCTTACGGGCTAGCGGGGACCTATGTTTTTGTTAAACAGTCAGGTCCCCCTTGTCACTGCGACCTGCGGTCCCGAGGGTGTACCCCAAGACCGCAGGCACCCCTTATCCCGAAGTTACGGGGCCAATTTGCCGAGTTCCCTAGCCTGGGGTAGACCCGAGCCGCCTTGGGCTTCTCACCCAGGAGCACCTGCGTCGGTTCTCGGTACGGGCGCGGGGGCTCGTTCCCCGTCCCCTTTTCACGGGCCCCAGGAGTCGGGCGGACCGGGGAAACCCCCGGCTATTCCCGCCTTCAGCCGGTTCTCGCCATTACGGCACTCCCCGGCCTTCAGCGGTTAAACGGGACGGCGGTCCCGCCCGCCCTATCCCGAGGCGTCGGGGACGGGGCCTGCGTTGCCGCAGAACCTACCCCCGCGGCACGGGAATATTAACCCGTTTCCCTTTCGGCGGGTGCCTACTAGGCCCCGCCTTAGGACCGGCTTACTCCCGGCCTATTGAAGTTGCCGGGAAAACCTTGTCCTTTCCGGCGGAGGGGCTTCTCACCCCTCTTAGCTGCTACTACCGCCGGGATCTTCGTCGACCGCGGGTCCACCGGACCTCTCGGCCCGGCTTCTGCCCCACGGCCGCGCCCCCCTACCGCACTCCGGCCAACGGCCGGAGGCCCGGGGTCTCGGCGGCGGGCTTGAGTCCCTCTACATCTACGGGGCCCCTCGCCTCGGCGGGTCCGCTGTTACGCGTTGCTTGGCCGATGGCTGCTGTTAGGCCCACGGTCCCGCTGTCTTGGGCGAGGGACGCCCTTGCACGTTGACACTTAGCCCGCACTTTGGGGCCTTAACCCCGGTCCCGGTTGTTCCCGTCTCGGGCCAGAGGCTTACCCCACTGGCCCCGCCTCCCCCCTTCTACGGCGCCGACAGGTTCGGAGTTTGACCGGGGACCGGACCCTTTCGGGCCCTGCGTCCCCGATCAGTGCTCTACCCCGCCGGCGGCCTCCGGGGAGGCCGGGCTGGGACCCGCTTCGGGGGGAACCAGCTATCACCGGGCTTGGTTGGTCTTTTGCCCCTAGCCCCAGGTCATGGGAACGAATTGCACGTCAGAACCCTTTCGGGCCTCCACGGGGCTTTCGCCCCGCTTCGCCCTGCCCAGGGCTAGATCGCCCGGTTTCTGGTCTCACGGCCGTGGCTACGGGCCCTTTCGGACCCCGCCCCTCGCCGGCGCTCGCCGGCTACGGGCTGTCGGTTTCCCTACGCCTACGGGGTTGAACCCCTTAGACTCGCCACGGCCGTGAACTCCCCGGCCCGTGTTTCTAGACGTAAGGGCGGACCCTGGACCCTCTCCCTCGTACTCCCCCGTCACCGGGGTTTCCTTCGGGAGGGGGCATCCTTCGAGGCCCGCCCCACTGTAGCCGTCCGGTTTCAGGCTCTTTTCACCCCCCTTCCGGGGTTCTTTTCAGCTTTCCCTCACGGTACTAGTTCGCTATCGGACTCGGGACGTGCTTAGCCTTGGCGGCCAGTGGCCGCCGGCTTCCCCCGCCAAAACCAAGGCGAGGTACTCCGGGATCCCGGGACTCCGCCACGGACGGTTTCGCCTACGGGGCTATCACCCTCTACGGCGGGGCTTTCCAGCCCACTTCGGCTACCGCCCGCCGGCGGTACCCGAGCCCACAACACCACATCTCCCCTCGGTCTTCCCGAAGGGATTTGGTTTGGGCTCTCCCCCTTTCGGTCGCCCCTACTCAGGGGTTCCCTGTTGGTTTCTCTTCCTGCGGGTACTAAGATGTTTCCTTTCCCCGCGTTCCCGCCCCCTACGGGGCGCCGGGGCCTATTCGGCCCCGGCAGGAAGCCCCATTCGGGGATCCCGGGTTCGACGCCCGCCTGCGGCTACCCCGGGCTTATCGCAGCTTGCCACGCCCTTCCTCGGCGCCCGAGCCGAGCCATCCACCGGACGGCTTGGCCGTGCGGACGGCGGATTGCGGGGCCGCGCGCGGAGCCCTCTAGGGTTCCCGCCCCGAGGGTTAGGAGGTGATCCAGCCGCAGGTTCCCCTACGGCTACCTTGTTACGACTTCACCCCCCTCGGGAGTTCTCTGCTCGTCCCCCCACCCAGGTTGCCCCGAGCAAGGGGCCTCGCAGAGAACTCCCTCGGGTGGTGCGACGGGCGGTGTGTGCTTCCCCGGCGGGCGCCGCGGCTAGGGATGGGAAAGGAGGAGCCTCAACAGATCGTTCTTCTCGCGCCCTCTATGCCTGCCGCGCACCGCCTTGGCCCCCTCTAGGAACCCTATCTCCGCGAACTTCCCCAAGTCCTCTCTGCGCTTTATGTAGAGCAACGTGCCGTTGCCTCTAATTCCATAGGAGATCCCGACCGCCCTCAGCAACGCGCCTACGTCCTCGATTATCTCCACGCTTTTTGATCGGAAGACCACCTCCCGGCTCTTGGGGTCTCTGGACAAGACAACTCCGCCGTCTAACGTGAAGGCCCACCTTACGGCCTCCCGCGCATACATATGCGACTCGGGCGGAAGCCTCTTGACGCCGGAGGTCGTGCATATCCGCCTCCTCAGCTCCTCGGCGAACTCCAGCATATAGGATACAATCCTCTTGCCCCTCACGTGATATCTAAACCCTAGGCTCTCTAGATGGCTCGTGTAGAACCGCCTAACCGCCTCGTCGATATTCACAAACACAACCTCGGCGCGCGACCTCCTGCCGATGTAAACATAGCCCTCGAGGGCGACTCCTACGCCCACCACCATCCACGAGTAATCCACACGGCAGAGAAGGACCGACCTTAAGAAGGATGAGGAAGGCCGCAGCAACCCGCCTAAGGGGCAGGGACGTATTCACCGCGCGTTGGTGACACGCGGTTACTAGGGATTCCACATTCACGAGGGCGAGTTGCAGCCCTCGATCCCTACCAGGGCGGGGTTTACGGGATTGCCTCCCCCTTTCGGGGTCGGATCCCGCTGTCCCCGCCATTGCAGCTCGCGTGCAGCCCCGGGGTTTCGGGGCATACTGACCTGCCGTGGCCCCCTCCTTCCTCCGGCTTACGCCGGCAGTCCCCCTA
>NZ_LCWM02000050.1 GCF_002077075.2 Thermoproteus sp. CP80
GTATATCTGCCCTCGGCCAACGACGCGGCTAAGCCGTAGGGCCTCCCCGTCTCGAAATGGGGCATCAGCCGCCAGGACTTGGCCATGTTGAGGGCCGCCGTGCAGTGGGCGAAGAACGCCTCGGCGCTCTTCGCATACACAACGTTAGCTATCCATCCGCTGTAGCCCGTCAGCCCCTTGGAGATAAGCATGCCCGCAAGCGCCTGGAGGTCCCCCTCGCAGGCGACCACATCCCCTTTGGCGTTTGCCAAAGCCAATGCAAGACAGGGAGTAACGCCGTATTTTAATATGTAGGGGAAACAAGCGATCGCCTTGCCGTCTTTATGGGGATCGACGCATCGGTTCCACTTGCGCCTCCTCCACCTCATCCACGCCTTAGGGCTCGGGACTTGAGGGGCCGCCGAGGCGGTTGGGAGATGAAGGCGGGGCCCGCGCGTCCGGCCGGTGCGGGCGCAGTCGGGAGAGGAAGGGGACGGAGAATTCGATACGACGATCCGCCGGCGGGCGGGCCTCCGGCGGCGGGCAGGCGCGGGCATACAGTACGAATACTTGTACGGCTCGATCCTCTTCAGCCGCCCCAAATCGTTTGCGTCTATGTACAGCTTGCCGGTATACTTCTCCGCGAACACCGCCCCCATCATTTCCCAAATGACGTCCACACGCCTTTCGCGCCGCATCGATAAACTGAACCGCCCCTCGGCGGGTTCCTCGACGCTTACAGGAACAACATAAAATTAATGCCCACAGGGGGCTAGCCCCCCTGTCAAGACTGATTTGAGGACGCTCCTGAAAGGGAGGCTCACGGCCGAGTGAGGGCGGACAGGGGCCGCGGCCAACGCGCCGTGAAGGCGGCCCAGACGGCGAATTCGATCAGCCGGACGCCTCGCATGCGCTAACGGCTCGATTCTGCCGGACAACGGCGCATCGAATTAATTTAACAGCAATCTCCGGCCTAGATATGGAGAGGAGATTCTCTATAGACGAACTTGGGCGTCGCCTTGAGCTGGCGCTTAAGCCCATCGAGAAGCCGCCGTCGCTTGACGGGGTTCTGGCGGCCGTGGGGAGGAACGGCAAGCTCCGGGGGCCGGCGGACTGGGTCTTCCCGGCGTGGAGGCTCTACGTCGACTACGTCGTCGAGGAGATCATCGGTAGGTTCAAGCCGTCCGCCGAAGAGGAAGAACAGCTGAGGGACTTCGGCCGTAAGTTGGATACGCTTCTGGGGCAAGCCGAAGGGCAGGCGAGGGCCAAGCTGGAGGCGGTATACAAGGCCGTCGTCGACGGCACCTACAGGATGGAGGGAGGTCGGCTATACGCGCCGGACGGGGCGTGGATGTACATAGCCAAAGTAGCCGCACCGCGAATCGCGATCCACGGCGTCAGCGCCTCGGCGCATTTTCCCGATGTGTTGAAGCTTCCGCGCGAGCGGCTTGAACTGCTTCAGCTGGGCTGGAGGGCAAGCGATGAGGGCAATAATGGCGGCCGGCCCTTCATGGGCACCACGCAGCCTTGGCAAGTGTTCGCCTGGACTGCGGCGAGATACGGAGAGCTCTATGTATATGTCGATTCGGTTATCTTGACGCGTGAGGGGGCGAGCGTGGAAGTGACTATCATAGCGAAGAGCTGGAGACAGAGGCGGAGCAAGGCGGAGGCCATAGATCTGGTGGCTAGCCACCTCAGGCGCGGGGAGTGGGCGCCCCTGCTAACAATGTGGTTGGGAGATGGTGATGCTAAACGGAGGGATGTATTAAGTAGCGATTACGAGCTTGTTATTGCAACCAAGGAGCCCTGGAGGTTGGGTTCGAGCAAAAGCACAAGAGAGGCTCTCGTCGCCACTGGCAAGGAGGCGTTCGAGAGGCTTGGGGAGTCGGCCGGCGCATACGGCGTGTTGCTCGATCTTCTGAAGGCCCACAAGTGGATCGACGTGAAGCTGGCCACAGACGACGGCTTCAGGGCCGCCTTCAAGCTGAAGGCGAAGAAGAGGAGCATAGACGTCCTCAGGGAGGCGTTCGGGCAAAACGGCGAAATCCCTACGGAGCAGTTCTCATATGCTGAAGACGGACAGAGGAGAGGCGCCGTGGTCGTGGCGGACGTCGTGATGCATCTCGAGCTGGTGGGCGGCAGGGGCGGCTCACTCCTTGCCGAATACTTCACCCGCGATGTAGGGAGGGCGCTCGCCGCTGCCAGGAGGCTTGAGTCGGCCGGGCTTAAGCCTAACGTCGTGAGGTCCGGCCCCAACTACGTCGTGTATATAGCCACGGCCGATCTCTTGAGGCTGGCGGAGGGGGACGAGGCCGTCAGGAGGGCCATAGCGCTTTATCTCGCCGAGAAGGCCAAGAACGGCACGCCGAGGCAGAGGGAACTCGCCGAAAAGATCCTAAAAAGACATCCCCTTTTTCCCTTCCAACTCTTACCGTTTCCTCGAAATCGGCATCTCTGCGCGTTAGCCAATAGAATCGATGACGAGTTTAGCCGATACGTGGTGTGGAACCGACGACAGCCGACATGTGGAATCGACCAGCGCCCGGTCGGACTGCGCCGACGACAGCCGGAAGAGTTCGGTGGAGCCGCCGAGGGATTTAAACGCGGCGTATATCTTGGCCGCCTCCTCGACGCCGAAAACGGATATAAACTCGGGGTCAGGCTCGGAGCCCTCCACCACCTCGGCGAATTTGTCAAGGTCCATGACGTCCACGACGCCGCCGAACTTCGCCGAGAATCTATCCGCCTGGGCCGTGCGTCGACCTATTAACAGAACCCTGGGCTCCGTCAAGAGCGCGACGGCCCTGGCGATCCCCCTAGCCCTGGCCGCCACCTCGCCGCAGTCCTCCCCAGGCGCGCAGTGCACAGGCCAAACCCTAACCCCCTCGGCCTCTAGATAGGACCTGGCCGATAGGGAAGACGCAGCGCTGTTGTGCTCCGGGAAGCCCAACGTCACCACCGACCTGACGCCTAGACGTCTGGCGTATTCGGCCACGGCGACGCCGGTGCCCCCGGTAAGCGTGACGGCAAGCAGGGCCTTGGCCCTAACCTCGGGAGCCTCGTCTGCTGACTTGAATGGGCCTAAGACCTCCGGGAGATGGCGCGCGGCGTCTCTAAACCTCCTCTCGACGTACTCCTCGCCGTGGACGGGCGAGTAGAAAGCCACAGCGACGTACACGCCCAATTCGGAGCAAAATTAATAAACTTATGGCGTGACATACACAGCCGCCGTAGCTAAGCCCGGTATAGCGGCGGGCTGCAGATCGCGGGCACGCGCTCGGAGACCCGTAGCCGGTAGCCGGCGGAGGTCCCGGGTTCAAATCCCGGCGGCGGCTCTCCTCATCGAATAGATAGGGAAAAGGGGGTATAAAAAGGACGGGAAGGGGTTACTTATTCGGCGTAGCCCCAGGAGTTTATCCTTAGCTTCATTACGTATCTCAGAGTTATTGCGCTTCCTGCCATGACGGCGAGCATGAAGACGAAGCTGGATACCGCCATCTGCAGATTGCCGCTGAGTATGTGGCCGCTCGCGCACCCGTTCGCCATCCTGGCGCCGAACAGCACCAAGAACGCGCCGAAGAACGAGCCGAGGAATCTCCTGGCCTCCGACTCGCCGAATCTGTGGGCCCAGACTCTGGGTATCTGCTTCTTGAACCCCATGAACCTCCTGGAGATGAATATCGACGATATCAGCCCGCCGAGGAAGGTGCTGAGGTCGGTTATCGGCTCCCAGCCTATTTCGCTGAACGGCTTATTCACCGGCACTCCGTTGACTATATGCATTCCGCCGAATAGCTGGAAGTAGGGGTTGGAGGCCGCCCAATAGGGGTTCACTAAATAGGACAGCTGAGCCCCTATCCAGGAATAGGTGGTGGACTCGCCGAAGATCTGGTGTAATATTATCACGGCCACGGCCTCTACGGTGAAGGCGAGGCCCAACACTACGACGTATCTGGAGTTCCTGATGCTGCTCTCATTTATCAACTCCAGCAAGTATTTGTTCTGCCTGGGATACTTCGCGGCCTCCTCCCTTATCACGTCCTCGTTCCTCACGGTGGTCCCTCTCCCGGCTAGGTGGAATCCACAGGCCTGTCTGACCGGTTGCTTGGGGAAGCGCGGCAGGAATAGGAATACTAGGAACATGATGGTTCCGAATATCAGAGCGCTTATGAACATGGCGATCTTATCGTTGAAGGGTATCCCGAACAGCTGCGGCCAAGTTATGGCCCCGAAGTTGAAAGCGTCCCAGAGATATGGCTTGACCCAGCCGAATATGACGGACCAGGTGAAGGCGCCCAGCAAGCCCCCGGCTACCGCGTACAGCGCGTCCCTCCTTCCCTGTCCTAGAGCTATCCATACAGTGCCCGGGAAGTAGCCGGCCAACCCCACGCCTATGCCGAATATGAGGCCGCCTAACACCACGCCGCCCACGAAGAAGGCCTTTAGGCCGAAGTTCGGCGCGGTGAAGAGGTTAAGGCCGTACAGGAGTATCGCGCCTAGCCCTATGGCGAAGCCGAAACACGCTATCAAGAACCTGTCCTGCAACGCCATCACTCTGAAGAGCGTGTCTGGGTCTGAGAAGTTCCACAGCTCTAGGGGTATGGCCAACGGGAGGGCGGCCACTAGGCCCAACAACAACGGGGCCTTGGTCTGGTGGAGCGCCGCCTGCATGTAGACGCCGCCGAAAAGCATGGCGAGGGAGAGGAGCAACAGAAGCCACGCCGTGACGTGCATCGTCCTCATGTCCTTCAGATATTGGGGATCTTGTCCGTTTGGCATGGATTAAACCGTATTTTCTATTTTTAAGCATTTTGTCAAATTTTTGAAATAGTACAGGGCTAGTGGTCCTCAACGGCTTGTTATAAAGATTTATACTGATATCGTCAATATAAAAATAATTATTATAATATAAAAAATTATATTTAGCTTTATTAAATTTAAAATTATATGATTAAGTTAAAGCAATTTCTCGATATACTCTAGTTTTTCATCAACAGATCAAAAGAATAGTTTTTTCGCTTATTGTAATCTTTTTAATGAATAATTGATTATTATTGTAAAAGTCCTCGACCTAGCTAGAAAGGTCGCTCTTATGCCTCACGGCGCCTCCACCGGGCTCTTCCGGCTATCGTCGGCGCGGTCCGACCGGACATTGGCCGATTCCACATGTCTGCTGTCGTTGTTAAGCGCCAGGACGAAGACGCGGTCCGCCAAGACCGCCACAACGCGGCCATACCCAGCTTTATGGAGAGCCGAGATAAGACTTATTGAGTCGGGATGCCGGCCACTCCGGCCCATCCAGGGCCATTTCCCCTAGGCTCACGGCCGGCTCCATGTGGCCGTCATAACGCCCTCGGCGCAACCGATCTCGGCGCGTTTGATGCCCGCGGGCCTCGGCGGGCGGAGCTCTCGATTCTGCCG
>NZ_LCWM02000051.1 GCF_002077075.2 Thermoproteus sp. CP80
TACTGGTGTACTGGCGACATAGGCTGGGGCACCGGCGCCTGGTACGTGGCCTTCGGCCCGTTCGCCATGGGCCTCACCCAGGTGATGTACGAGGGGGCGCCGGACTTCCCGCAGCCGGACCGCTGGTGGGCCATAATAGAGCGCTACGGCGTCAACGTGTTCTTCTCGTCGCCGACCGCGATGCGCATGTTCATGCGCTACGGCGAGGAGTGGCCTAGGAAGCACGACCTGTCGACCCTGAGGGCTATATTCACCGTGGGCGAGCCCCAGAACCCCGAGGCCTTCTGGTGGATGTACAGAGTTCTCGGCAACGAGAAGATATTCGTCGGCTCCACGTGGGGCATGACGGAGACGGGCGCGGTGCCGCTCGACATAGCCCCTGGCTTCTACCTGCTTCCAATGAAGCCCGGCGCCAACGGCCCGCCGAGGCCCGGCTACGATATAGACGTCGTAGACGAGAAGGGCAACCCGACTCCGCCGGGCGTCCGCGGATATCTCGTCATCAGAAGGCCTTGGCCCGGCATGTTGCACGGAATATACGGCGATCCCGAGCGGTATGTCAAGACGTTTTGGAGCAGGTTCCCGGGCGTGTTCTACGCCGGGGATTACGCGATCAAGGACAGGGACGGCTACATATGGGTGTTGGGGAGGGCTGACGAGGTGATAAAGGTGGCCGGCCACCGCCTGGGCACCTACGAGCTGGAGTCGGCCCTCATATCCCACCCGACGGTGGCGGAGGCCGCCGTGATAGGCATACCGGACCCAATAAAGGGAGAGGTGCCCATGGCGTTCGTCGTGCTGAAGCAAGGCGTCGCCGGGACCGACGAGCTGAGGAAGGAGCTCCGCCAGCACATACGCAACACGGTGGGCCCCATAGCGGAGCCCGGCCAGATATACTTCGTCACGAAGCTCCCCAAGACCCGCTCCGGCAAGATAATGAGGCGCGTGTTGAGGGCCATAACGGTCGGCGGTCAGATAGGGGATGTGACCACGCTGGAGGACGAGACGTCGGTGGAGGAGGTCAAGAGAGCCTTCGAGGAGATGAAGAAAGAAATAGCTGGGCAAGAAACGCCTTAATGCCCTTCGAGGCGAGGTTCCATATATATTGGTCGCAAACGGACGCGGCGGGGATTGTCCATTTTTCCGAGTTCTTCTCGTTGGTGGAGCACGCCGAGGAGGAGCTCTACAGATCTAGGGGTGTGCTGGACGCGCACGGCCGCATGCCCAGGGTCGAGGCGCATGCCGTCTTCAAGTCGCCTCTCAGAAGGGGCGACGAGGTCAGAGTAGTTCTGAGGCCTCTGGAGCTGAAGGAGAAGGCCGTGAAGTACGGCTTCGAGGTCTACAACGAGACCGAGGGGGTTCTGTCGGCCTCGGGCTATATAGTGGCCGTCTGCGTCGAGAACGACGGCGGGAGGCTGAGGTCGACCAGATGCCCGCAGAGCCTTCTGGATGCATGGAGAAGCATAGAGTAGCCTCGCGCCGCTCTGCCGGCCCCCTCGCCGGTGGTCCGCCCGTTGGTCCGGCCGAGGGACGGGCGCCTTCCCCGTCGGGCAACGTAGTATGTGAAAATTTATATAATTAGTTCAAATATTAGCTAATGCAGGTTTGGAGACCTGAAAGAGAACACCTAGAAGAATCAAATGTAGCTAGATATATGTCGAGCCATGGATTTAAGACCCTCGCCGAATTCGTTTCATTTACGCAGGACAGACCGGAGGAATTTTGGCGCTCCTTCGACAGAGAGGTTCTGAACTTGAGGTGGTATGAGGACTATGTAAGAGTTTTGGACCTGTCGCGCGGCGTCCAGTGGCCTAGGTGGTTCGTCGGCGGGCGCATCAACATAGCCGACCAGCTGGCGGACTCGGCGGAGCCTCTGGTGAAGTGGGAGGGGGAGGACGGCTCGGCGGTCGTGTGGAGCTACTCCGAGGTCATCTATAGGGCTAGAGCCGTGGCGAGCTGGCTGAGGCGCAACGGCCTGGAGAGGGGGGACCGCGTGGCGATCTATATGCCCATGGTCCCCGAGATAGTGCCCGTCATGCTCGGCGCCATAAGAGCCGGCGGCGTGATAGTGCCCCTCTTCAGCGGCTTCGGGAAGGAGGCCATACGGGTAAGGCTCGAGGACAGCGAGGCCAAGTTCGTCTTCGCGTCGGACGTCTCCTACCGCCGCGGCAAGGAGGTGGACATGTTGTCGGAGCTCAGGGCCGGCCTCGCGGGCTCCGTCAGGCAGGTGGTCGTCCAGGAGCGGTCGGGCAGGCCCAGCGGCTACACCCCGCTCTCGGAGGTCTTCAGGACCGGCGGCGATAGCGTGGAGATGGGCGACTCGGAGGACCCCGTAATGATAATTTATACTTCGGGCACCACCGGCAAGCCCAAGGGCACCGTCCACACCCACGACGGATTCCCCATAAAGGCGGCCGCCGACGTCTACTTCCACTTCGATGTTGGGAGGGGAGATACCTTGAGTTGGGTGACCGACATGGGCTGGATGATGGGGCCGTGGATGGTGTTCGCGGCATATCTGCTGAGGGGCTCCATGGCCTTCTTCGAGGGGGCCCCCGACTTCCCCAAGGACAGGCTCTGGCGCTTCGTCGAGAGGTTCGGAGTCAAGGCGCTGGGTCTGGCGGCCACCCTCACGAGGCATCTCCGAAGTCTAGGCGCCGTCGCAGAGCCGGGCCAGCTGGATGGGCTGAAGGCCTTCGGCAACACCGGCGAGCCGATCGACCTGGAGAGCTGGCTTTGGTTGCACAACATGGGCAGGGGGCGCATCCCCATCATCAACTACTCGGGGGGGACGGAGGTCTCGGGCGGCATATTGGGCTGCTACGTCGTGAGGGAGATAAAGCCGAGCTCCTTCAACGGGGCCAGCATAGGCACCAAGGCCGCCGTCTTCGCAGAGGACGGCAGGCCGGCGCCTCCGGGCGTGGAGGGGGAGCTGGTAGTGCTCTCCGTCTGGCCCGGCATGACCAGAGGGTTCTGGCGCGACCCCCAGCGCTATCTGGAGACCTACTGGAGCAAGTGGCCCGGCGTATGGGCCCACGGAGACGCCGCCGCTGTGGACGGAGAGGGCTTCTTCTACATACTGGGCAGGGCCGACGACACAATCAAGGTAGCCGGCAAGCGGCTTGGCCCCGCCGAGATAGAGACGGTGCTCAACGCACATCCAGCGGTGGCCGAGTCGGCGTGCATCGGCGTCCCCCATGAGGTCAAGGGGGAGGTCCCCATATGCTTTGTAGTCCTCAAGCCAGGCCACGAGCCGAGCGAGCAGTTGAGGCGCGAGCTCATAGAGCTGACGGAGAGGGAGCTCGGCAAGGCCTTCGGGGCCGTGGAGGACATAAAGTTCGTGAGGATGTTGCCCAAGACCCGCAACGCCAAGATAATGAGGAGGGTGATCAGAGCGGTCTATCTGGGCAGAAGCCCCGGCGACCTCTCGGCTCTGGAAAACCCAGATGCGATTGATGAGATAAAAAGGGCTTTATAATCGTCTAAATCAAACTGCACTGCAATTGTTAAATAAAGGATATATCACGAAAATACATGAGGGTAGGGATAGCCGGCGTGGGCTGGTTCGGCTTCCAGCCCGAGATCGTCGACTACTCGTTCAGAGAGATGGTGTTCAAGGCGGCCCAGAGAGCCTACGAGGACGCCGGCGGCCTAGACCCGCGGAGAGACGTCGATGCGTTTATATCCTGTCAGGAGGACTTCTGGGAGGGGATATCCATAGCCGATGAGTTCGCGCCGGATCAGCTCGGCGGGGCCATGAAGCCCGTCTACACGGTAGCCGGCGACGGGCTTCAGTGCGTCGGGCAGGCCAGCATGATGATCAAGTCCGGCCTCTTCGACGTGGTGGTCGTCGAGTCCCATGGAAAGCCCTCGGACATAGCGACGCTCAACGACGTCATGTTCACCGCAACCGACCCCATTTCGGTTAGGCCGCTGGGCCTCGAGAACGTGCACGCCGTAGCTGCCCTGGAGGCCAGATCCTACATGTCGAAGTACGGAGTCTCCGAGGACCACCTGGACGCCGTCGTGGAGAAGGCGCATGAAGCCGGCCTGAGGAACCCCAGAGCCGTCTACGCGTCCCTGGACAGGCGGAGGAACTCCACCCCGGTCGTGGCGGACCCCCTAAGGGAGGCCGATATAGCTAGGTTCGTCGACGCCGCCGTGGTGGTCGTGCTGGCCTCCGAGAGAGTTATCAGAGACTACACGGACGCGCCTGTCTGGGTCGACGGAGCTTGGTGGTCCACCGAGATATCCACGCTGGAGCTCCACGACTGGTCCTTCCCTGTCCACGCCAGGGAGGCGGCCGACGGGGCCTACGCGCAGGCCAAAATCGCCGATCCCGCCAAGGAGGTGGGGTTCGCCGAGGTGGACAACAGATACAGCTTCAAGGAGCTACAGCATATAGAGGCCTTGAGGCTCGCCCCGAAGGGCGCCGCCAAGGATCTGCTGGCCGACGGCGCCTTCTGCCCCGGCGGAAGGCTCCCGGTGAATCTCAGCGGCGGGGCGCTGGCGGAGGGAGTGCCGTTGGAGGTCCACGGGCTGGCGAGGCTCAGCTACGCGGTGGGCGTCATGAGGAGCGAGATAAAGGCCGAGGTGGACAGAGCCGACGTAGCCGTCGTGCACAGCTGGAGGGGCGTCCCCACCACGACGAGCGCCGTGACGGTGTTGAGGCTATGACGGGGCGCAACCTCAACTTCAAACACCGCGTCGCCGTGGTCGGCGCCGGGCTGACGTTGTTCAGGAGTAGAATGCTCGAGACTCCGCAGGAGCTGGCGTGGCTCGCCGCCAAGCAGGCCCTCGACGAGGCCGGCCTCACGCTTAAGGACATAGACTGCGTGGTGATCGGCAGCGCGCCGGACGCCTTCGACGGCGTCCACATGAAGGGGGAGTACCTCGCCGAGGGCGCCGGCGGGATCCACAAGCCTACGGTCAGGGTGTATGTGGGCGGCGCCACGGGGGTCTTCGTGCCCATAGCGGCTTGGTGGCACGTGGC
>NZ_LCWM02000052.1 GCF_002077075.2 Thermoproteus sp. CP80
GCCAGGAAAAGCGGCGAAAGGGGAATATACAGATATCTATCCTCCCTGGCCTCCAAGGCGGCCGGGTGGACCCCTCCGCCGGGCTTCAAGAGGCCCACTCCCTAGACGGCGCCGGGCGGCCCGGCGGTTTGCTTAAAAACGTTCCCTACGGCTCTCCAGATGGAGATACTCCTCGAGGGGCCCCAGGAGTTCGCGGCCAAGGACGGGCGGAGGTACGTCCTGCGGGAGTTCAGGATGGCCGACCTGAGCTCGGTGGTCTCTATAAACAGACGCGTCCTGCCCGAGAACTACCCCGAGTGGTTCTTCGTGGAGCACCACATGTCCTTCCCGAAGGCCTTCATAGTGGCCGAGATGGGAGGGGAGCTCGTCGGATATATGATGAATAGGGTGGAGTACGGCTGGAGCTATATAAACAAGGGCAAGGCGGCCCACAAGGGGCACGTGGTCTCCATCGGCGTCCTCCCCCACGCGAGGAGGCTCGGGATAGCCACCAACATGATGATAAGGGGCATGAAGGCCATGAAGAAGTTCTACGAGGCCGAGGAGGTATTCCTCGAGGTCAGGGTCAGCAACACGCCCGCCATATCTCTCTACAAGAAGCTCGGCTACGAGATAGCGGGCCGGATACCGCGCTACTACAGCGACGGCGAAGATGCCTACATCATGGCGAGGACGCTGGCCGACCTCTAAAAATTAATACCTCCGCGAGGATGTATACGGGCCGGACCGCCGCGCGTCAGCGTGGCTGTATGAAAGGCCCGCCCGCGGCCGAGCCGCATAACCACCTCGCCAGGGCCCTCAGCCCGCCTAGGGAGACCTCACGTGGGCAACGCCATGTCAGTAGGCATGAGCTCCGGCGGCGCGGACCCCCAGCGAGGCGGGCCGGCCGAGGGCGCCGGCCTGGAGCGACGGAGGCCCTCACTCGCCGAATTTCTCGGAGAGGCCTAGGTAGCTCGCTATGGTCGGCATGACGTCCATGCCCCTGATTCTGCCCAATGCGCCGCGCCAGCAGGTCAGCTCGCTGAACTTGTCCACGTCGTCCCTCACCACGTCGGGGCCGTAGAGCAGTATGGGGACCGGCTCCCCCGTGTGTTCCCTCACCGAAATGGGTGTCGCGTGGTCCGAGGTGACGACCACATAGTTCTCCTCCAGCACGGCCTCGTAGGGCCTCAAGGCGGCGTCCAGCCTCTCGATTACGTCGACCTTGCCCCTGAAATCCCCGTCGTGGCTCGCGCTGTCCGTCCCCTTGACGTGGAGAAAAACCAGGTCGTACCTCTTGAGGAGCTCGACGGCCAGCTTCACGGCCTCCTCGAACTTGTCGAATTTGGTGCCGCCTAGGCCCTCGGCGCTGTAGAGATCCATGCCCACGGCCTTGGCCACCCCCCTTATAAGGGCCACGCCGGCTATGGCGGCGCCCTTGACGTTGTACCTCTGCCGCAACGGCTCCACGGTCGGCATGTAGCCGCCGCCTCTCACCAACACGGCGTTTATCAACGGCTCGCCCCTGGCCGCCCTCCTCCTGTTGGCCTCGAGGTCCTTCGAGTACGCCGTAAAGGCCTCCGATATGTAGTTCACCACCTCGGCGGCGGCCTTCGCCTCCTTGCTGTCGTCCAGCGGCTGCGAGCGCCTCAGGGGCTCTCCGGTCTTGTGGGGATCCGTGTCGGACACCCTGTGGGACACCGCGCCCCTCAGCACCAAGACCCCCCTATGCTCCACGGTGGATCTGTAGATGGCGGCCACCCCGAACCTCCGCTCCACCTCCTCCCCTATCTTCGCCATGGCCGCCTCGACCTCCCTGGCCTCCTCAGGCGCCACGTACCTCCCGGCCCTTCTGTCCACAACGACGCCTCTGGCGTCGACCGTGGCCAGATTCGTCCTAAACGCGACGTCGCCCGGCCTCAGCTCCAGGCCGGCGCCAAGCGCCTCGAAGGCCCCCCTGCCCGTGTAGTACCTATAGGGATCGTACCCGAAGAGGGCCAGATGCGACGTGTCGGAACCCGGCCTCACGCCGGGCGATATGGGGTCCATAACGCCGCAGGAGCCCAGAGAGGCCAGCCTGTCTATGACGGGCTTCAGCGCGGTAAAGAAGGGCGTGGCGCCGTTCCTAGGCCTATCGCCCCCTCCGTCGAACAATACCCACAGCACAGACGTCATGTAGCACTTCCCGAACCGATTTTTAAGTCTGAGGCCTCCGGCACGGGATCCAGCTCCGGGGCGGGGCGTCGCGCCGCGGCTTCGGCCGGCCGCGGAGGGCGCAGCCTCCGGCTAACGCCGTCCGGCGCAGGAGGGATCCAGAAGGGACGCGACGCTTCTGCCGAGCTCGGTCGGCGTCCCGTCGCCGTCGACAAGCCCCATGTCGACCAAAGCCCGATGCGCCGATCCGGCCCCCCTACACGCATCAACCAGTGCCTTTTTCTCCTCGCCGGTCATGGCCTCTAGATACGCCGCGGGCCCCCGCGCCCTTAAACATCTGAGCAACAGCTCGCCGGTCCTCGACAGCCTGTAGTAGACGTGGTGTTTCCTCACCTCGTGCGCCGTCTTCATCCTGGCCTTATCCCTCTTGAGGACGCGGCCGCCGACGCGCTCCACGAGGCCCGCGGCCTCCAGCTCCTCCAGCGCGGCGAGCACCGAGGCGAGAGGCGCGTCGAGCGCCCTCGATATGGACTTGCCGTAGTCGACCCCGGCCCTCTTGAGATGAAGCAAGATATCTACGTGAAGTTTTTTCCTCAAGACATTCATTTAATGAGAATTGGTATTATAAATATAGCGAAAAACAAATTAAATAGTACAATGGAAGTGATGATTACATATATACGATTCCGCTCCCTTATGAACTGCACCATACCTGTGGCAAGCGTCAAGACGGGGGTTGCTATCAAAACGATCAAGCCCAGCAGGATCACATCTATTCCGTTGAGCTCGGCGCTTCCTGAGAGGACCTGGGCTGGGCTTATCAACGACGTATTGATCAGGGAATGGGGATCGGACAGCTGTTGCAACACGTGGGGCGCGGGCGGCCTCACGACGAGGAGCACGACGCCCGCCGCTATCAGCGCTACGCTTGTTATTACGCCGATCCTCAGGGTGTAGCCGATAACGTCCTCGAGGTCCATATCAAGGATAGAGGCCGAGCCCTCTTAGGAGCATCTGCACGCCCAATATGGCCAATATGGCCATAAGGATGTAGCGTATGGTGACGTTTCTAAGCCTCAGGAGGACCTTGCTGCCGACGAAGGAGCCGGCGAGGACGCCTATAGCCGTCGCGGCCGCGAAGAAGGGCTGTATATAGCCGAAGAACCAATATATGGAGCTGCCGGTCGCCGCCGTGACGCCTATCATGAAGTTGCTCGTGGTCGTCGACACCTTCATGGGGAGGTTCATGGCCCAGTCCATGCCCAACACCTTCAGCGCCCCGCTGCCGATGCCGAGAAGGCCCGATACGACGCCTGCGACGAACATTATGAGCTCGCCGAGCCACCACCTCACTCCGTGGTAGTCCACCTCTCTGCCCAGCGCGGGGTCGTAGTAGCGCCCGTATAGCTGGAGCCACTTGGTCCACCTATCGGGCGGCATAGGCTTCGGCAGCTCGTACCTCGACCTGGTTATCTGCGTGTATATGGAGCCCAGCAACACTATGGCGAACACGATATATATAACGTGTTGCAGATTGTGGGCGTAGACCCAAGCGGCCGTAAGCGAGCCCACGATGGAGCCGCTGGTGGTGGCTATCTCCAGCGATATGCCTATACGTACGTTGGTCACCCTGTCGCGGACGTACGCCGACGCGGCGCCGCTCGACGTGGCTATGGTCGAGATCAAGCTGGCGCCCGCTGCGTACCGTATGGGGATCCCGAGGAAGAGCACGTATATGGGTACGAGGAACGTGGCGCCGCCGAGGCCGGTCAAGGAGCCCATGAAGCCGGCCGCTAAGCTGGTTAGGGCCAGCACGGCGAAGAGCGATAAGGCGTCAAGCATATCCTTCGGCCGCCCCAGTAATAAAAACTTTGCTCACGGAAGTATTTAAATAGCCGAATCTGGACGCCAGTGGAGGCGCTGGAGCCTTTGTACGAAGTGGGCGTTAAGCTAATAGACGAGGTTATGCCGAAACACGACAAGGTGGTCAAGACGTGGGAGATCTTGACGACCGACGAGGAGATAGAGGCCTACCTCGAGATGTCCAACGTCTTCACCGTCAAGCGTCTGTACTACAACGACCACGGCCCCGTCCACTCGAGGATAGTTGCGGGGAGCGCCATGGCGATATATAAGGTCCTCTACGAGGGCGGCTTCAAGCCGAGCGTGGTCAAGGACGGGGTGGGCGACGTCGAGGACTCGCTGGCGGTGACGCTCATAGGGGCGTACCTCCACGACATAGGCAACAGCGTCCACAGGACGCACCACCCCATATACTCGGCCATGATCGCCGATAGGGTGGTGGGCAAGGTCTTGGAGCCGATATACGGCCCCACCAAGAAGATGTACATGCTGAAGCAGGAGGTGATGCATATAGTGTTCTGCCACGACGAGGCGTATACCTGCCTAACCTTCGAGGGGGCGGTCGCCAAGATAGCCGACGGCACCGACATGGCCGAGGGAAGGGCCAGGATGCCCTACGAGATCGGGAAGAACGACATCCACGCCCTCTCGGCCCTGGCCATAAGGCGCGTCTACGTGGGCAGGGGCAAGGAGCGGCCCCTGGCGATCTACGTCTATATGGACTCGGAAACCGGCATATTCCAGGTTGACGAGGTGCTCGGCAGGAAGATAGCCACGTCGGGGCTGGCGCCCTACGTGGAGGTCCGCACCTACGTCCAAGGCCGGCCCTGGATCGTCAGGACCTTCGAGACGACCCACGTGATAAGGTAGCCCGTCACTCGAGCTTTATTATGCGGGACGCCCTCTCCAGGTCCGCCCTAACCACCTCGACGAAGGCCTTGGCCCTATAGCAGGGAGGGGCGCCGTCGAGTATGGGCACTATTTTTAT
>NZ_LCWM02000053.1 GCF_002077075.2 Thermoproteus sp. CP80
TTAGGCACGTACGTGAACTGGAGGTAGTCGCCGTCGAAGAGCTCTACGTCGAACACCGGGACGCCGAGCCCCGTGTTGTCGCCTGGGTTCCTCTCGGTGAACGGATCGGCGGTGTTGGGCCTCAGCGGCAGCTCCTTGGTGACCTGCCTCACCGCCTCTGTGAGTATGGACAGGGCCTTGCTCCTTATGGGGAACCCGTCGCCCAGCTTCACGAAGAAGGTGGGGACGCCTGTGTCTTGACACACCGCGGAGGTGGTCGCCGTCGCTAGCTCTATGTTCTTCAGGATGGCCTCCAGCTGGATCTTCGCCGCCTCGGAGGACTCTGAGCCTTGAGCCCTCCTGAGCGAGCCCACGACGTCGAGGGCCGGGGATATGCTGGCCTTAATGATGGCCTCCTTAGCCGCCTTCAACACGACCTCTTCAAGACTCATGACCTCTACGGTGTTGGAGTAGAAAAAGATTGCTGAAACGGCCGGTCTAGGCTTTTTTAGGCTGGACGCGACAGAAAAACGTAAATTCTCCCTCGACTGTAGATATATGGCGACGTATAGGCTGAGCACCCCGTTGAGGGACGAGGACGTGGAGGGGCTGAGGGTCGGCGATACGCTGTACGTCTCCGGCGTCTTGGTGAGCGCCCGCGACGCGGCGCATGCAAGAATGCTTGAGCTCTTGAGGGAGGGGAGGCCGTTGCCCGTCGATCTGAGGGGCGGCGTGATCTACCACGCAGGTCCTGTGGCGAAGAGGGAGGGGGACGGCTGGAGGATAATCGCCATGGGTCCGACGACCTCCGCCAGGATGGAGGCGTTCGAGGCCGACGTGATCGAGAAGCTGGGCGTCAAGCTGATAATAGGGAAGGGCGGGATGGGGAGGAGGACGGCCGAGGCCATGAGGAGGCATAAGGCGGCCTACGCCATATTTACCGGCGGCGCCGGAGTCCTGGCCGCACGCGCCATAAGGAAGGTCCTCGACGTCCATTGGCTCGACCTCGGGATGGCTGAGGCCATGTGGGTGCTTGAGGTCGAGGACTTCGGGCCGTTGACGGTCATGATAGACTCCACAGGCCGTAACTTCTACGACGAGGCTAGGGAGAAGATGAGGGCGAAGGTGCCCGAGCTGGTGAAGGAGCTTGGCGACGTCTTCAAGGCGTAGCGGCGATCCGCAGGGCCGCGAGGCCCCTGAGGGCCCTCTGCCTCAAGTCGAGCCTCACAGTGCATATAACGCCTCTGCAGTCCACCGAGGCGCCCAGCCTCCTCGCTATGGACAAGGCCCTTAGGTTCTCCCTATAGATCTCGGCCTTGACGGAGGTGAAGCCCAGCCGGGGCAGAACCTCGGCGAATATCTCGGCGATCCTCGTCCCGTATCCCTTCCCCTGTAGGCTGTCGACGACCACGATGCCGGCCTCTGCCTCCCCATAGCAGGGAACCACGTCGACTAGCGCCAGCGGCCTCCGGCCCTCCAAGACCAGGAAGGTCCTCCCTCCGCAGGACCACATGTGGCTATATATGACTGCCGGATCCCTCACGGCCGCCAGGAAACGGAGATATCTGCTCTCCTCGCTTACCGCCGAGTAGAACCTGACGACGTCGTCATATCTGCCGGTGATCTCGTAGTAGTCCAGCTCCACGGATATCTTTACGTTTTTCTTTAAAAACTTTATTCCACCTAAATATATATTGATATATGTAAATGGATCCTGGTATTTAAGCAATATATATTTCGATATAATTAGGCCATATTTTATGGAAAGTAAAATATATATCAGTTCTATGAACAAAGACGTAAGTAGCGGCTCCAGCCACCGGCCTACGCCGAGCTCGGCGGGCCCCTCGTTGCACACCTCGCCGCACGTGGCCCATGGCGGCCCCTCCAGCCCCCTGCCTAGGCGTCCTCGCCTCTAGGGCGTTGGCATAGCGCATTTAGTCTGCTGGTGTACACCTACCCGTATCATCTCAAACTTGCCATAACGTGAGTATACTACGATATATCACTAAAATTTTTATAACGGTAAGAGCCGGATGCCATGAGGATAACCGTATCGATCATAAAGGCCGACGTCGGCGGCTGGCCCGGCCACGCACAGGTCCATCCCAAGATGCTCGAGTACGCCGCCGCCAAGCTTAGAGAGGCCCAGAGAAAGGGACTCATAATAGACTACTTCGTCTACAACGTCGGCGACGACATCTCCCTTCTGATGACCCACACGAAGGGAGAAGACAGCCCGGACATCCACGGCCTCGCGTGGGAGCTGTTCCGCGAGGTCACGGAGCAGGTCGCCAAGAAGTTGAAGCTCTACGGCGCCGGGCAGGATCTGCTGAAGGACGCCTTTTCCGGCAACATCCGCGGGCTGGGGCCCCAGGTGGCCGAGATGGAGTTCGACGAGAGGCCGAGCGAGCCCGTGATAGCCTTCGCCGCGGACAAGACGGAGCCAGGCGCCTTCAACCTCCCGCTGTACAAGATGTTCGCCGATCCCTTCACCACGGCGGGCCTGGTGATAGACCCCTCCATGCACGAGGGCTTCATCTTCGAGGTGCTGGACGTCGTGGAGCACAAGGTCTACCTCCTGAAGACGCCCGAGGAGGCCTACTCCCTCCTCGGCTTGATAGGCACAACCGGCCGCTACATAGTCCGCAAGGTCTTCAGAAAGGCCGACGGCATTCCGGCCGCCGCAAACAGCGTGGAGAGGCTCTCGCTGATAGCCGGGCGCTACGTCGGAAAGGACGACCCTGTGATGCTCGTCAGAGCCCAGTCCGGGCTCCCCGCCGTGGGCGAAATACTGGAGGCCTTCGCCCATCCCCATCTGGTGCACGGATGGATGCGCGGCAGCCACGCCGGGCCCCTCATGCCCGCGCGGTTCACCTCGGTGGATCCGGAGAGGAGGATCGCGATAGGCGCGAAGATGACTAGGTTCGACGGGCCGCCGAAAGTGGGCGCCTTGGGCTTCCAGCTGCACGACGGCTATCTGGAAGGCGGCGTGGATCTCTTCGACGACCCCGCCTTCGACTACGTGAGGCAGGTGGCCGCGCAGATCGCCGACTATATACGGCGCATGGGGCCGTTCCAGCCCCACCGCCTTCCGCCCGAGGAGATGGAGTACACGGCGCTTCCGAAAATCCTGGCGAAGGTGAAGTCCTTCCCGGCGGACCAGTACGAAAAGGAGAGGAGGAAATACGTTGAGGCCGTCGTAGGGGGCGCTAAGGCGGAGGAGTCTCAACACGACTGATGTCTTCCGTCCTGCCGGAGGGGGACGATTTCCCTGAGCCGGCGTTCCAGCCCGCCGCCCTCCGCCCGAGGAGGTGGAGTATGCACGCTCTAGGGTCGAAGCCTATAGCGCTGATCGACGCGATGAGCGGCGTCGATGCGTATCGAAACCGGAAGTATAGATGCCCGAATATTTATTGTCCGAAAATAATAACCATAGATAATTAGATATTTATAATAAACTTTTTATAAGGTAATTGGAAGCTACAAACATTAAAAATCTTTAATATATATAGATCATCCTGATAATTAATATAGGTATTGCTTAATTTTCAATATACGTAAGTTGACATATTTTTGAAGAAATATTTATAAGGCAGGATCAATCTATCCTTCTCATGTCGCTCGAAGAAAAAAATCTGCCGTTCGATGAATATGTATATAACGATAAATGGCGTTCGCGAACTATAGACGTTAAGACCTATTGGGAGTACCACAAAAGATCTATCGAGAATTTAGAGGAGTTCTGGGCCTCTATAGCTAGGGAGCTCGAGTGGTTTAGGCCTTGGGATAGGGTCCTCGACGCCTCTAATCCGCCGTTCTATAAGTGGTTTGTGGGGGGCGAGCTCAACCTGTCCTACCTCGCCGTGGATAGGCACGTCAAGACCTGGCGCAAGAACAAGCTGGCCTTGATATGGGAGGGGGAGCCGGTGGACCAGGCCGGATACCCCACGGACCGGAGGAAGCTCACCTACTACGACCTATGGAGAGAGGTGAACAGAGCGGCGTGCATGCTCCACTGCAACTTCGGCATAAAGAAGGGCGACCGCGTGACGCTGTACATGCCCATGGTGCCGGAGGTGCTGATAGCGATACTCGCCATCTGGCGCATAGGGGCTGTGCACACGACCATATTCTCCGGCTTCTCCGCCGACGCGCTGGCCGATAGGCTGGCCGACTTCAAGCCGAGGGCTGTCATCACCGCCGACGGCTTCTGGAGGAGGGGGAAGGTAGTCAGACTCAAGGAGGTGGTGGACAAGGCCCTAGAGAAGGCCCCTGGGGCCGAGGCCGTCTTCGTCGTGAGGAGGCTCGGCCTTAACGACGTGCCGATGACCGAGGGGAGGGACTGGTTCTGGGAGGACTCCTTGAGGGGCGTGAAGCAGAACGCCTACGTGGAGCCTCTGCCCGTGAGGAGCGAGGATATGTCGCATATACTGTACACCTCGGGCACCACCGGCAAGCCCAAGGGCATAGTCCACGACACGGGCGGCTTCGCAGTGTCCATATACGCCGACATGAAGCAGGTATTCGCCGTGAGGGACGACGAGGTCTACTGGTGTACTGGCGACATAGGCTGGGGCACCGGCGCCTGGTACGTGGCCTTCGGCCCGTTCGCCATGGGCCTCACCCAGGTGATGTACGAGGGGGCGCCGGACTTCCCGCAGCCGGACCGCTGGT